>NZ_CP077941.1:303646-607293 GCF_019722725.1 Vreelandella profundi | reverse complement strand
GAGATTGGGCGGCCTACGGGCGTGATGCCGCCGCGACGCGCTACTCCCCGCTCGAACAGATCAATCCGGATAACGTGGGTGATCTCGAGGTAGCCTGGGAATACCGTACCGGCGATCTGCTCGAGCATCGCTGGGGTGCCGAAACAACGCCGCTGAAAGTGGGCGACAACGTCTTCCTGTGTACCTCGCGCAACATCCTCGTCTCTCTGGATGCCGCAACGGGTGAAGAGAACTGGCGCTACGATCCGGTGGTTTCCGAAGACGCCATCCCCTACACCGCCGCTTGCCGGGGTGTGACCTACTACGAAGTGCCCGAGAACGATCAGGCTCCTGAAGCTGACGACAACGCTGCCAATCAGGGTGAGCAGGTCGCCGCTAATGACGAGCAGGAGGAAGATCAAGACAACGCGCCACAGGATGAAGCGCCGACTCAGCCGTCCGTCGCCACCAATGACGATCAGGCCTGCCGCACGCGCATCATCTCCGGCACCCTCGACGGCCGCCTGATTCAGGTCGACGCCGCCACCGGCGAGCCCTGCACCGGTTTCGGTGACAACGGTCAGGTCGATATCAAGCGCAACATGGGCGAGACACCGCCGGGCTATGTGGCCATCAACTCCCCGCCCGTGGTCGTCAACGATGTCCTCGTTACCGGTCATCAGGTGCTCGATGGCCAGCGCCGCTATCCCGCTTCGGGCGTGATTCAGGGCTATGACGTGGTGACCGGCGAGCAGCGCTGGGCCTGGGACGCCGCACGCCCGGACCAAAGCGAGCCGCTAACGGGTGACGACGTTTATACCCGCGGTTCGCCCAATATGTGGACCATTGCCGCTGGCGACAGCAGCTTGGGAATGGTCTATCTACCGATGGCCAACGCCGCCGGCGACTACTGGAGTAGCTCGCGTAGCGAAGAGGAAAACGAGTGGGCAGCCTCCATGGTCGCCCTCGACGTGGAAACCGGCCTGCCGGTGTGGCACTTCCAGACGTCCCACGTTGATGTCTGGGACTACGATCCCGGCTCGCAGCCCTCGATGATCGACTTCCCCACCGAAGACGGCAACGTGCCGGCGCTGGTGATGCCGACCAAGCAGGGTGAGATCTACGTCTTCAATCGTGAAACCGGCGAACTGCTGGGCGGCGGTGCAGAAGAGCGTCCGGTACCCCAAGGTGGCGCCGAGCCCGAAATGCGCAGCGAAACGCAGCCCTACTCGCTCTATGCCACGCTGCGTCAGCCGGAGATCGACGAAAAAGACATGTGGGGCATGTCGCCCTTTGACCAGCTGTTCTGCCGGATTCAATACCGTCAGGCGAGCTGGGAAGGCATGTATACGCCGCCCACCGCCGAGCAGCCGTGGATCCAGTACACCGGCTACAACGGTGGCTCTGACTGGGGTAGTGTCGCAATCGACCCGCGACGTGGCGTGATCATTGCCAACTACAACGACATGCCCAACTACAACGAGCTGGTCCCGCGAGACGTTGCCAACGAGCGTGGCTGGGTTCCGCGTGAAGAGCTGGATGAAGACACCGGCGGCGCCGAAGGTGCTGGCGATCCGCAGGCCAACACGCCCTACGCCATCAACGTCAACGCTGGCTGGCGTGTGCCTTACACCGGCATGCTGTGTAAGCAACCGCCGTACGGTCACATCCGCGCCATCGAACTGGCGACCGGAGACACCCTGTGGGACCGTCCGCTGGGCACCGCTCGCGCCAACGGCCCCTGGGGCATCCGTTCTGGCCTACCGATCGATATCGGCACGCCCAATAACGGTGGTTCTGTCGTTACCGCCGGCGGTCTGATTTTCATCGCGGCGGCAACTGACGATCTTATCCGCGCGATCGATATCGAAACGGGTGAAACCGTGTGGCAAGCGGCACTGCCCGCGGGTGGCCAAGCCAACCCGATGGTCTATGAAGCCAACGGCCGCCAGTATCTGGTGATCGTGGCAACGGGCCACCACTTTATGGAAACCCCCACCGGCGATTACGTGATCGCCTACGCCCTGCCGAAGCAAAGCGATTCCTGATCGCCCACTTCGCTTGCGGTAACACGAGATCGCCCCGACCCTTTAGCCGGGGCGATCTTTTTGATGGCAAATTTTTCCACCGAACAGCGTGAACGACGACTCAATCGTGATCAACGGCGAGCACAGAGCCAGCCTGTCGATTGTGCATACTATATGCGTGCTCTATTACCGACTATGCTGAAAGAACAACCCTCATCAACAGGAAGTAAGTTATATGAGCAGCAATGCCGAATTGAACGAGCTGAAACATAAATACGTCGCCGCAGGCGCCGCAAGCCCAGCGACGGCCTTTGCCGACCGTGCTGAAAACGCTGAAATTTGGGACGCTGACGGCAACCGCTTTATCGACTTTGCGGGCGGCATTGGCGTGCTCAACGTCGGCCACCGCCATCCTAAAGTGGTCGCCGCAGTTAAAGCCCAGCTTGATAAGCTAATGCACACTTGCCAGACGGTTATGCCTTATGAAGGCTACGTAAAAGTCGCCGAAAAGCTTAGCCATCTTGTTCCGGTACGTGGCCATGCCAAAGTCATGCTGGCTAACTCCGGTGCCGAAGCGCTGGAAAATGCCGTTAAAATCGCGCGCGCCGCGACCGGTCGTTCCAACGTGATCTGCTTTGACGGCGGCTACCATGGCCGCACCTTCTTCACGATGGCGATGAACGGCAAGGTAGCGCCCTATCAAAGCGACTTTGGCCCAATGCCGGGCACCGTTTTCCGCGCGCCTTATCCAGTGCCTTACCACGGCGTTAGCGAAGACGAAGCCATTCGCGGCCTGAAGATGACGCTAAAAACGGACGCTAATCCCAAAGACACCGCGGCAATTGTGCTTGAGCCGGTACTCGGTGAAGGCGGTTTCTACCCAGCATCCACCAGCTTTCTGACCAAGATTCGTGAAATCTGCGATGAGCACGGCATTCTAATGATCATCGATGAAGTACAGTCGGGCTTTGGCCGCACCGGCAAGATGTTTGCCATTGAACACAGCGGCGTTGAGCCGGACATCATGACCATGGCCAAAAGTATGGCCGACGGCATGCCGATCTCTGCCATCGTGGGTACCGATAAAGTGATGGATGCCTCTGGCCCTAACTCCCTGGGCGGCACTTACACCGGCAGCCCCACCGCCTGCGCAGCCGCGCTGGCGGTGATGGAAGTATTTGAGGAAGAGAACATTCTTGAGAAGAGCCAAGCCCTTGGCGAGAAGCTTTCGAAACGCTTCACCGAGTGGGCAGGCAAGTTCGAATGCATCGACCACGTGCGCAACATGGGCTCCATGGCGGCGTTCGAACTGGTATCGAATAAAACAGACCGGGCGCCTAACGCCGAACTGGCCGCGGCGCTTTGTAAGAAAGCCCGCGAAGAGGGATTAATCCTGCTTTCCTGCGGCATGTACGGCAACACCATCCGCTTCTTGATGCCCGTCACTATTCAAGACGACGTGCTGAATGAAGGGCTGGATATTATTGAGTCCTGCTTGGAGTCGCTGACCTAAGCGCTATTAGCGTACAAGCAAATGCCGCCCAAATCGGGCGGCATTTATTTTTTAACGCGGCCGGCGATCGCCTTCAATAAAATTCGCCGTAAATACCGCTTTACCGTGAGTCTCAAACGACCACTTCATCACCTCACCCAACGCCGTCATCACGGCATCAAACTCCCCAAATACCTGGGTGCTCATGCGGTTCGGGTGCACTTCTAATCCGGTCGCTTCCAAGCGTTTGACGACCTCTTTTACTACCGGCTTAAAATCATCGGCCAGCGGGTAATAGCTAAGCTGTACGGAAAGATACATAACGTCTCCTTACATGGTTCTTTACATAGTATGTGAATTTTTCCCGGCGCGAGATAAACGCTGCCAGGCAGCCAGAATGGCGGCACGGGTTTCATCCGGGTGCTCCATTGGGAACATATGCGTCCCCGGGACCTCGCTGATCGTTAGGCCCTTGCGCTTTAAACGCTTTATACGTGCAGCCGTCAGCAAGTGCGATTCTTTGCCCGCCACTAGCTCTACCGGCACGCCTAAACGCTTAGGCAGGCGCGAAAGGTGATCGGGCAGATGGCGAAAAATCTCCACTTCAATCTCCGGGTTAAACGTCAGCTCCGCGCTGCCGTCGTCTAACAAGCGCGTCCCTGCTTCAATGTAGTCGTTGAGCGCTTCCGAGGTAAAGCGGCGAAACAGGCCACGGCGACCGAGCGAGCTGGCCATTATCTCGCGGCTGGGCCACGCGGTACGCCGCCCCAGGGTTTTACCGGCAGGCGTGACGCGATCAATAAACCCGAAGCGCTTGGCGGCTTTCATGGCCCAGGCATCCGTTCCCAGCATCAGCGGCGGGTCGAGCATGATCACACCGCAAAAGCGCTCAGGCTGTTTATCGGCGGCCATCGCCATCAAGGTGCCGCCCAAAGAATGGCCCACGCCCAGCAGCGGCGTATCGTCTTGTGGCAGGTAGCTAAGCAGCTCATCCACTAGGTTGCCCCAGTTATGATTAACGGGGTAATCCGGATGGTGGCCCAGACGGTCTACAGGGTGAAGATCAAACGTTTCTGCCAGCGGGTCCAGCAGGCTGCGATAACTTAGCCCTGGAAAACCATTGGCATGGGCAAACACTAAACGCGGGCGTGAAGTCGTCTCAGCAGGCATGGCGTGGCTCGTCGATAAGAGTAAGTCAGCGATGGCTAGGCCATCTATCATACGTCTGTTTTATCCTGCCCCTTACAGAGCGTCAATCCACCTAAGTGTTAACGTGCTAATTAAAATAGCGGCAGTTGATGCTCCTGACTGCTTTCCGCCAGCCGGTACCCCACGCCCAGTAGCCGTACCGGGCGTTCACCGCGGGCCCAGCCAACCTTCAGCAGGGTTTCAAACTGGTCAAGATTAGGCGCGGGGTCAGCGTGTTCGACGGTAGTTTGGGTGAAGTCGCTAAACTTTACTTTAACGATCAGCCCTCGCACCGCCAGCGGTGGGTCAAGGCGTGCATAGCGGCGTTCTAAATCTTCGATCAACGTGGGCAGCTCGCGGCGGCAAGCATCGAGATTAGGCAAGTCTTGTGCGTAGGTCTGCTCGGTACTGACCGATTTACGCTCGCGGTGCGTTTTCACCGGCCGCTCATCACGCCCCCAGCTTAGTTCATGCAGGCGCCGGCCAAAGCGGCCAAAATGTTCGACAAGTTCGGTCAGCGAGCGCGTGCGTAAATCGGTACAGGTGTGAATATCAAGCCCGGCTAGCTTTTCTGCCGTGCGGGGGCCAACGCCGTGGATTTTCTTGACCGGCAGCTGCTGCACAAAGCTATCAACTTCATCTGGCGTGATCACACATAGCCCGTTGGGTTTGTTCCAGTCGCTGGCGATTTTAGCCAGAAACTTATTGGGCGCCACCCCCGCCGAGACCGTAATACCGACTTCGCGGCTTACCCGCTCGCGGATTGCTTCAGCCATCAGCGTAGCGCTACCGTGATGCAAGGTGATGTCTGAGACATCCAAAAAGGCTTCATCCAGTGAGAGCGGCTCAATCAGCTCGGTGACGTCGCGATAAATCGCGAAGACTTGCCGGGCAACCTCTTTATATTTGGCCATGTCGCCGCGAATTACGGTCAAATGCGGGCAGCGCTTAAGCGCCTGCCCCATCGGCATGGCCGAGTGAATGCCAAACTTACGGGCCGGGTAATTGCAGGTAGCGACCACGCCGCGCTGCTCAACGCTGCCGCCAATGGCAATCGGAATGTCCCGCAGCGCGGGGTTATCGCGCATTTCCACCGCTGCATAAAAGCAGTCACAGTCGCAGTGAATAATTTTGCGCACCGGCTACCCTTTTAACTGTAAAAAAACACAGCTTATCACAAGAAGCGCCGACTCTAGCACGACTATGATGGTCACGATCCCCATCACGATCAAGGAGCTGTCGATGATCCACCCTAGCGGCCCGTTCGCGACCGAAGACGGGATAAATCAGGAAACACAGAACCAGGACAAAGCCAAGATGAATGGGCCGTTGGAAAAACAGCCCCATAGGCTGCACCCCTGCGGTGTAAAGCTGAAAGAGCGAGAGCGCGGCGATAATTGCTTCACCGCCGGCGCCGCGGCGGCCAGTCTTGGCGTCGTGCCCTCGGCCCTGTCCGGGGTGATCCGCCAGCTTGAGGCGCAGATCGGCGCACCGCTGTTTGACCGCAGCACTCGACCGCCGTCCATCATCCCACTGGGGCGCGATCATGCGGGGATCGACTGCATGCTGCACAACGATATTGCCGAGGAGTTGGCCTTGATGGTGTCAGACGGGCGGCTGGATATCGCAATTGCAGGTCGTGCACAGCATTCGCCGGATCTGCGCCAGCGCGAAGTCATGCAGGACATGGTCGGGATGGCCTGCCGCGCGGATCATCCATCAGCGGCATAGGATGTGCAACACTACTTGGCCGATATTCCGGCCAAGTGCCTGATCGGGCTGAATGCAAAGCGGTTTGCTGCCCGAAGACTTCCTTCGCCCACGGCTGCGTGCACATTCAACCATCGGCTAGCTTTGCATGATACGCGCTGGAATGGGTGTTGCGCTGATGCCGCGCAACGCGGCTCTGCTGTTCCGCAATCCTGAGATCACGTTCCGGCAGATTGTCGACTTGCGGCTGCGGCGAAGCCGGCGGCTGGCGCTACGTAGCCGTGGCAGCGCCGACCAGACGGTTACCCTATTAAACCCTTTAATTTGGTCGCATGTGATCTGAGCCATTTCTATCCAATACACGCCCGTTCAGAATATCTGTGAACGCTCCATCATCAATCGCCAGCTCGCCGTTAACAAACAGGTAAACGACGCCCTCGGATAGGTGATGAGGATCGGTGAATGTCGCGACCTCATTCAATCCATCGAGATCAAAGACATTTATGTCTGCGATCATGCCTTCGCGAATCAGCCCACGGTCTTTGATACGGTAGACGGTTGCTGGTAGCCCAGTCATCGAATGAATAGCTTTCGATACGGGAACCACACTCTCATCCCGCGCATACTTCGCGAGCATCCGGGTGAATGTGCCGTAGCTCCTCGGATGGGGAGCGCCTTCTCCCATGGGGACGAGATCGCCGTCCGACGCTGTCATGCGCCAAGGTTGCTGCATGAAGTTGGAGATGTCCTTGTCGAGCATGTTGAAGGAAACGATACCGACATCTCCGCCAGCCTCATCCAGCATTTGGATCGTGGTCTCGACAGCATCGAGCCCGCGTTCCTCTGCAATTTCGCTCAGACGCATGCCCTCGTAGGTCGCATCAGGGTCGAAAGTTCTGATCTGGATGCGATCGGCACCGCCGCGGCGCTTCAAATTTTCAACGATCTGTGGCCGAATTTCCGTCAGTTGTGTTTCGTCCGCCAGCCGCTCCAACATCGCCTCGCTTCCGCCCACCATAGCCGATCGGGGGATCAAAGCCGATGACAGGCCCGGTGCAGACGCATCATACGGATACTGGTCCACCCACATCTCCACGCCCTCCGCCCGCGCCCCTTCAATGCGCTGGATGACAGCTTCCGAAAAGCCCCACACGCGCGGACCGAGTGCCTTGACATGCGTCACGATGCCCGGGATCGCGGCCTCGCGCGCGACCTCGATGACTTCCTCCACCGCAGCGATGAGGCCGATCGAGTAATCACTCTCATCCCGAATATGGCTCGTGTATAACCCACCATACTCCCCAACGACCTTTCCCAGCTCCACAACCTCTGAAATATCAGCAAAGGAGCCGGGTGAGTAGAACAGACCACTCGACATGCCAAAGGCGCCGTTCTCCATGCCAGCTCTGACGAGGTCGCGCATCTGGTCAAGCTCTTCGGGGGTGGAATGGCGATCTTCCTCACCCATCACTTCCTTGCGAATGGATCCGTGGGAAGTGGTCATGCCGATGTTGAGGCCGATGCCATTGCTCAGAAAAGTCTCACGCTGCTCGGCAAGATCTACTGCGCCGCCACCATCAGGATTGACCATGACCGTCGTGAGGCCCTGCGCGAGAAGCGGCTGTCCGTGCGACAGCTCCGGCGTCGCCAGTCCGACGCCGGCATGGTTGTGGACGTCGATGAACCCTGGAGAGATGTAAAGCCCAGTCGCGTCAATGCGTCTTCCGGCCTCCATCTCGTCCAGATCGCCTAAGGCGACGATCCGGTCGCCCTCGATTGCGATGTCCGTCCTGATCCAAGGCGCTCCTGTGCCGTCGTACACAAAACCATCCGAAATAATCACGTCGGCAGGGCTATCTTCGGTTGAGCTGGTCTGAGCATGAAGCGCTATAGGTAGTAATGCGCTGCATGACATCAACGCGGCGGCTAGGTTTTTTCGTTGCATGGAAGTTTCCCAAAAAACTGCTGCGCCTCGGTAACGCGAGCCAATGTGAAATCAGTCTCGAATAATTGTGGCATGACGTCAATAGTGGGGCTGGGTTTAGCAAGGCCACCGGGATCGCAGGTCAATTGGCCCACTTTTACAGCGTCTTGCCGCCGCGGGTGATATCTTCTTACGTCGCCTGGCGGGCCATGTCGGGGTCGTTGGCGCGAACGGCCTCGATCAGTTTCACGTGGGGATTGACGTCGCTGAATGGTGCCCCACCGTCATGGAGATGTGACAGGATGGCTCCGCAGCGCATCCACATCATCGACATCCTTGGCTTTGCGGTGGATTGCCGCCACAAATGCGGCGCGGCCTTCCAGCATGATGCGGGCTTGATGAATTTCGGCCAGAGCGTCGCGCGTCAGGACCGGAACGATCACCGCGCCGCGCAAATCTAGGCTGAGCACGCCAATGAGATAGCCACATCGGAATTGCATTGAACCAGCGTCACGTTGGCAGCCCCGCGCTGATCACGGACCGAAGCATGCACCCGGGTGATCTCAGACGAAGGCGACAGTGATAAAACGCCGACTCAGGTGCCGCAAAATGTTCTCAGAACCTGCTCGTTGTCTGTGGCAGGCGCCGCTAAACGGCGGGCTTCAACCGACTCATCAAACGGCTGAGTAACGACCGCTAACAGAGTGTGGAAAGGCGCAAAGTCACCGTCGTAAGCGGCATCGATGACTTCCTGAACCCGATGGTTGCGGGGAATAATGACTGGGTTGGCACGCCGCATCGCGGCAAGGCGCTGGCTATCCTGACTGGCGTTCTGCTCGGCCTGCCATGTCTCTAGCCAAACGGCTAGCTCGTTAGGCTGAGTCGTTAGCGCCAGCAGCGCCTCACGGTTTTCATCACTCAGCGAGCCAGCGTAACGAGTAAGCGCATCAAAGGTCGCGGTCATATCCATTCGCCCTTGATGCATATGGCTTTCAAGGCCTTCCATCAGCGGCACTGCCTGCTCGCTTTCTGGTGAGAGGCCCAGTTTGTCAGCATGCAAGCGGCGCTGCTCTTCACGAAATAGCGTATCAAAATGGCGAAGTGCGGCAGTGGCCTGCTCTACCGCCGCTTCGCCCTGCTCATTCATCAGCGGCAGCAGCGTTTCAGCAAAGCGAGCCAGGTTCCACTGAGCAATGGCGGGCTGGTTGGCAAACGCATAGCGGCGGCCTTGGTCGATAGAGCTATACACTTTTTGCGGGTCAAACTGCTCCATAAACGCACAGGGGCCGTAGTCGATGGTTTCACCGGCAATGCTGCAGTTATCGGTATTCATCACGCCGTGAATAAAGCCGACGCTCATCCAGCGCGCAATCAGCAGCGCTTGGCGGGCGACCACCGCCTCTAATAGCGCTAGATACGGATCTGCCGCATTGGCGGCATCCGGATAGTGGCGGGCAATGACATGATCTGCCAGCGCTTTTACTAGCGCTTCATCTTGGCGCGCGGCGGCAAATTGAAACGTACCCACGCGAATATGGCTGCTCGCCACGCGGGTAAATATCGCCCCGGGTTCAGACATCTGGCGCGCCACTCGCTCGCCACTGGCGACCGCGGCTAACGCACGGGTCGTCGGAATGCCCATCGCCGCCATAAACTCGCTGACCAGATACTCACGCAGCACCGGCCCCAACGGTGAACGGCCGTCGCCACCGCGGGAAAAAGGCGTGCGGCCGCTGCCTTTTAGCTGTACATCACGGCGTACGCCGTTCTGATCAACTACTTCTCCCAGCAGCAGCGCACGGCCATCACCTAGCTGTGGCACAAAGTTGCCGAACTGATGGCCCGCATAGCCTAACGCGCCCGGTTTAGCACCTGGCATGGGCTGATTGCCGCTGAACCACTGGGCGAGCGTTGCGACGTCAGGCACGTCGTTTGCGCCCAGCACATGGGCAAGTGAAGCATTAAAAGCAATCAGTTCAGGATGAGCCACGGGCGTTGCCTGGCTTTCAACCCACAAGGGGTCCGGCAAGGTGGCATAGCGATGTTCAAATGACAGCACGATTAACTCCGCTTCTATTGGCTGTGGTTTGCTAATACCCTAGCATTATAGTCAAGTAAACGCCGAAGAAGGGCCCGCTCTCCAGTCAGTCAGCGTTTTTTGATGCGTTGCTAAACCATGACCGCAGCTCCTTCTCCGCTGCTTCTAAGCCCTCGCGGTTAATAATTTTTCGATTAATGGCGTTAGAAACCGCACGCGCACGTTTGTTAAATAAAATGCCGAAATCATTCTGATCAAGGGCCGCGACATCGAGCTTGTCATAAACGCCTAACAATCTGTTCTGCACAGTGCGCAGTGAAAGATTGCGCCGTGTTGCAATGGCTTTGTCTGGTAGACCCAGCGCGACATCCAACAGAATGAGGTATTCATACTCGCTTAGGGTACTGCGTGAACGGATCTGCTGGTTTTGTAGCTGGTGAACTTCAAGATCAACCACGATCTGCGCTTCAATCAAGACGGCACGCAGTGCCACACGCATTCTTTCTTGTGAGGCTGTTTTGAGTACATAGCCATAGGCTGCTTGATCGGGAACGATATGGGCAATGCCACGTAAATAGGCTTCATCGGAGTAATTCGACCAGAAAAGAATGCGGGCGTCAGGCCGCCTGGACCAAATCGCTCTCGCCGCTTCGATACCGTTATGCTCCTTCATGCGCAAATCCATAACGATGGCTGAAATATTGTGGCGCTGAGTCAAAGCTTCCGCTTCTTTACCATCCTGCGCCATCAGAATTTGCTCAAATTCTGGGAGGGCGCCCTCAACGATTTCACGCAAGAAGTCAGCGTGCATTTTATCGTCTTCAACCAACAGTATTTTCATGATTCGCTCTTTGGGCAATGACAGAGGCTTCTGACAACCTGATAGTGATCTGCGTACCACTCTCAGTGGCGATGTCGTATTTTGCTCCGATAAGATGAGCACGTGTTTTCATATGCGCTAGACCGCTGCACGGCCTGGACTCGCACAGCTGAAAATAGCCGTTATCGGCAATTCGGATAGTTAAATAGCTATCGTCATCATGGTAGATAGTGACGAAAATATGCGCGGCACCCGAATGCTGGACGGCATTATTAATAGCCTCCTGACAGATCCTGAAAACGGCAATACGGGTGACTTCAGGTAGCCCATCAACAGCGCTTTCGGTCAAGTCTTCGACAGTGAAAAAAACAGAACTCTCGCGGCTAACGGCGCGCTCTAAATGCGTAATAACCGCGTGACGAAAACCAAACAGCTCAAGGATTGAAGGAATAGAGATATCAATGATATCGCGTAAATCCTGTATCGTATTTTGTATTTGTTGATGTAAGCGATAATGTTGGCCTTCTGTCATACCAGGGCGAATATCGCGAGCAATTCGGGTCAGGTCCGCCAGAGTCTGATCGTGCAAATCCATGCCGATCCGCTGCCGTTCAGCTTCCAGCGTATCCGTTAGATTCAATGCGCCAAGACGAAGCCCTTCTTCTCTTGCCAAAAGTTCAGCACGAAAAACGGCTTCCCTATTCGCTTTCTCATTGGCGCGCAATGCATAGAAATACGGGGCCAGTATATCGGCCAGGCTGCGCACCTGTTCAACATGCTGCTGGGTGTATAGATTCTGTTGTTTAGAAGAACAGTTCAATGATCCAACGACTTTGCCCAATACTTTCATCGCAACATTGACGCGACTGCGGAATTCATTATCAAGGATCGGTGCGCTGACGGCACCGGGAAACATATAACGTGGATCTTTTTGGGCATTTCCGGTAAGAAGATAGTCGGCTTTGCCCAAAAGAATGTCACGAACGGGAGACAGCGCCACAAGTGACCGAGAGGTGCCCCAGGTGGTCTGTAGCCCAACCTCGTAGGTCGTATTCCAGCGGCTGTCTGTATCCGTTAGGCACACATCAAGATGATCAAATTCGATGATGTTGGCAATTTCCGCTTTAACGGAACGCAGCGCTGAATCAATATCGAGGTTGCCTGCCAGCAGATTGGCGATGCGCAAGTAATGGGCAAGATCTGACATGAAGACTACCTCCTAGGAGCACCCATTTGCGAAGCCGCTAACGACCTTGCGTGAACCCGCAAAACAACTGCGCGAACCCGCAATATTAGTACGGCAAATACTCTTTACGCTTTTAGCAGGGTTGCCGACACTCAAGTTTATAACAAATAAAACAAACTACGACGTGGACTACGGACTGCCTAGCCGCGTCAAGGAGAATAAAATGAACGTCAAAGCCAATCGTTACAACACTATTGCTCGCCAACACGGTCTTCACCCTAACATTCCATTAAGACCCATACTTTTCAGCGTTGTGGCTGGCGTAGTGATGGGAATGTCCGGGAGTGCCCTAGCCGACACTGCAGACAAACGCATCGCCCTTTCAAACAACTATGCAGGGAATTCCTGGCGTCAGGCCATGCTGGAAAGTTGGGAGGAAGTCGCTGAGGAGGAAGTCGAGAAGGGGACTATCGCCGCAGCTGACGCCTTTACCACATCAGAAAATCAGGCAACGGAACAAGCTGCACAGATTCAAAACATGATTCTGCAGGGCTATGACGCCATTGTGGTCAATGCAGCATCGCCGACGGCTGTTAACGGCGCGATTAAGACAGCCTGCGATGCCGGTATTATTGTGGTGTCTTTCGATGGCATCGTCACCGAACCTTGCGCATGGCGCATTGCCGTTGATTTCCAGCAAATGGGGCGTGACCAGGTCAAATACCTGGAAGGTCGCTACCCTGACGGCGGCAACCTGCTTGAAATCCGTGGCCTGGCCGGCGTTTTTGTCGACGACGAAATCAGTGCCGGGATTCACGAAGAAGTTGCTAACACCGAGTTTGAGGTCGTCGGTTCCGTGCATGGTGACTGGGCCCAGGATGTAGCGCAGAAAGCCGTTGCGGGGATTCTACCCAGCTTGCCCGACATTACAGCGGTCGTTACCCAAGGGGGAGACGGCTATGGTACTGCGCAAGCTTTCCAAGCTACAGATCGCCCTATTCCGACCATCATTATGGGCAACCGCCAAGACGAACTGCAATGGTGGGCGGAACAAAAGGCCGACAGCGGTTATGAAACCATCTCTTTGTCGATTGCCCCGGGGGTTAGTTCGCTGGCCTTCTGGGTGGCTCAACAAATACTTGATGGCCAGGACGTTGCTAAGGACCTGACCGTCCCCTTCTTACGCGTTGATCAGGACAACCTAGAAGAAGTACTCAATGAAACGCCCGAAGGCTCTGTCGCGAATCAAGAATACACCCTGGACGATGCAAAAAACCTAATCTCATCGGCGAACTAGGGCGATTCAACCATGCATGCTAACCACATATTGATCGGCACCGAGAAGGTGCCGATCATTTCGCTTGGCGATGTCAGCGTTTCTTTTGGAGTGGTAAAGGCCCTCAGCGATGTCAAATTGACCATCCTGCCCGGCGAATGTCTCGGGGTGGTTGGCCATAATGGTGCAGGCAAATCCACCCTGGTCAATGTGATTAATGGCCGTTTGTCTCCGACACAGGGGGATGTCCGCTATAACGACCAAGCGGCCACGACAGATCTGAGCAATGCCCAGCGGGCGAGAAATGCCGGCATACGCAGCGTATTTCAGGAACTGTCGCTTTGTCCCAACCTGACGGTGCTGGAAAATCTGCGTATTCCGTACCGGAACATGCCTCTGCAAAGCTGGCGCAGCAAAGCCGTTTTGGCTATCCGCAAGGCACTGGATACAATTTTTCCCGGCAATGGCATAGACCCCTATCGTCTGGTTGGCGACCTGCCCATTGCAGAACGCCAGATGGTCGAAATTGCCATCGCGTTTTCCCAGCGCGATATTGATGCGCGCTTAGTCATTCTTGATGAACCCACCTCCTCTCTTGATGGCGCAATTGCTGACCAGTTACTTAACTATATCAAGCAGTTTTGTGCCGAAGGTGGGTCAATCATCTTTATCTCCCATATGCTGGGTGAAATTTTTAACGTCGCCACCCGTATTGTGGTGATGAAAGACGGCTGCGTTCTAGCTAATGACGACGCCAGCCACTTTACCCGTGACAGTCTTGTTGATGCGATGGGCCACGTAGTTGCCGATGCTGTAGATGCGGAAGAGATCCAACAGCACACAGCATTTGGGGAGGAAGTACTGAGAATGGAAAACGGCCTGCATGCACGCCAGGGTGAGGTGGTCGGGTTAGCCGGATTGGCCGGGCATGGTCAGGCAGAGGCATTAGCGCATTGTTTTCTTGAACGGTCTTCGGATTGGCGGACAACACGCAACCCCCAGGTCGTATTTGTCGCCGGTGACCGCAGTCGGGATGGCGTGATGCCCCTCTGGTCGATCATGCGGAATCTGAGTTTGCAAACACTGGTCGAATGCAGCCGAAGCTTTCTGGTCGACCGTAATGCGGAGGCAAAACTGGCACAAGAATGGCACCGCAAAATTGCCATAAAAACAGATAATCTTCACGACTCAATTTTGTCGCTGTCCGGGGGTAATCAGCAAAAAGTGCTGTTCTCGCGAGCCTTGGCATCATCAGCCCCCATTGTGGTCATGGACGACCCCATGCGAGGCGTGGATGTGGGTACCAAAAAAGAAGTCTACCGGATGATCCGCGAGGAAGTCGCCAAAGGCCGCACCTTCCTATGGTATTCGACCGAAACCGACGAAATTCTGCAATGTGACCGCGTGTTTGTTTTCCGCGACGGAGAAGTTGCCGCCGAACTGAGCGGCGATGAGATCAGCGAAGAGAACATGCTGCGCGCCTCTTTTGATATGCAGGAGGCGGTCCAATGAATCGCGATTATCTACGAATTTTATTGCCGGTCATGTCGCTGTCAGTTCTATTGGCCGCTGTCTTTTATATGCAGCCGCGCACCATGAGCTATTTCGGGCTGAATCTGCTGTTTAATCTGGCGGTGCCTGTCGCCTTGGCAACCATTGCCCAGATGATGATTCTGATGGTCAACGATATTGATTTGTCGATTGGTACCTTTGTCAGTTTCTGCGCCTGCGTGACGGCAACCTTCGTGCAAAGCGACCCGCTGATCGGCTATGCCATCTTATCGGCGGCCATCCTGGTTTATGCCGGGATGGGCGCGATCATACATGCCCGCGGCTTGCCTGCGATTGTCGTAACGTTGGGCATGTCCTTTTTCTGGGCCGGCATGGCGGTGTTGGTACTTCCCTCCCCAGGCGGATCGGCGCCGGAGTGGCTTCGCGCGATGATGACCGCCAAAACGCCGTTTGTGCCGGTAGCGATTATTGCTCCTGTGGTGATGGGGCTAGGCATGCATTACGTGGTTAAACGCTCTTCTTTGGGCGTGTTACTGCGTGGGGTGGGTGGCAATGAACAGGCCATCGAACGTTCAGGCTGGTCTATACTGGGGCTTAAAGCCGTTGCCTATGGGATTGCCGGGCTGTTCGGTGTGCTGGCAGGGATGGCGCTGGTCGGTTTAGCGACCTCCGCCGATGCCAATATTGCCTTGCGCTATACCCTGTTATCGATTGCCGGGGTGATCTTGGGCGGCGGTGAATTTACCGGCGGGCGAGTCTCGCCTATCGGTGCGGTGATTGGCGCGCTGACGCTGACACTGGCGGCCAGTTTTCTGTCCTTCCTGCACCTTTCATCCGACTGGCAGATCGGCGCGCAAGGGGCCATCCTGATCGCCGTTCTTGCCTTGCGTCTTGTGTTTACCCGGCGGGAGGCACTGGCATGAAAATATTGGCCAAAAACACCCCACAACCACACTCAAAAAGCGGGCTGTCAGTTGTGTTGAGCACGCTGTCTCGCAAGCCATGGATATGGGCCTGGCTGGCCGCTTTGGCGACGTATCTTGCCACCTTGCTAGTGGTTTCGAGTGGCGGTGCCGGGGCATTGCTTTATGCGGCATTCACCTTCGCCTCCTTTGCGGTGATCGTCGGGGTCGGGCAGATGTTTGTGGTTACCCTGGGGCCGGGTAATGTAGACCTTTCCATTCCTGCCTCCATGACGCTTGCCGGTACCCTGGCACTGAAATTCATGGCAACGGATGGCGCTCTTATTCTGCCAGGGCTCTTAATTGCGCTGGGGGTCGGACTGGCCTGCGGTTTATTTAACTTTTTGTTAATTATGCTGCTGCGTATTCCGCCCATTATTGCCACTTTATCTTCATCATTCCTGTTTCAGTCACTGGCGATCTGGTCAAACCGCGGGCTGCGCATCAAACCACCCCCGCTGCTTGCCGATTTCGCAACCGGGGGCACCTTCGGTATTCCCAATATTGCTCTGGTCGCGCTTTTGGTTTCCATTGTGGCCTGGATCGTTCTGGAAAAAGCGATTGCAGGACGCTGGATATCGGCCACTGGCCAAAACAGCCGGGCCGCACGACTGAGTGGTGTGCCGGTCAATGCCGTACGTTTTAGCGTGTATGTCGGCTGTGCTGGTCTGGCAGGCCTTACGGGCTTCATGCTGGCGAGCTTCTCAGGCGGTGCCAACCTGAATATGGGGACGGAATACTTACTGATGTCAATTGCCGTGGTGGTAATCGGCGGCTCCTCCATTGCAGGAGGTAATTCTAATGTTCCCGGCATCTGGGCGGCTGCCCTGTTTATGTTCCTGATGGTGTCGATGCTTAATTCTTATGGTCTGGGCGCCGGCGCAAGGCTGATCCTGACCGGGGTCATTATTGTCTCGGTGGTGGTACTGGCTAACAAAAAAGGCTATCGGATATGAACGGACCCTATGACATTATCGATGAGCGTTTTCGTGATCTTATTTTAGCGAATGTCCACTTGCGGCGGCTTTCTACTGGCCATCTATGGACCGAGGGTCCGGTGTGGTTTGCGGCCCATCAGTGCCTGCTATTCTCCGACATCCCTAAACAAAAAATCTATCGCTGGATGTGCGATGGAACCGTCAATGTGTTTCGGGACAACTCCAATTTTTGCAATGGCAATAGCCAAGATGGTGAAGGTCGCCTAATCAGTTGCCAGCACGGAACACGCTCGGTTACCCGAACCGAACATGACGGCAGGATCACGACATTGGTAGATCGGTTCGACGGCCAACGTCTCAACTCGCCCAATGATGTTGTGGTCAAGTCGGATGGCAGCATCTGGTTTACCGATCCCACATACGGCATTTTGTCCAATTACGAGGGCTACAAGGCAACACCGCAACAATGCCACCGCTATGTTTTTCGCCTTGATCCCGAGACAGGGCAGCTGTCATCGGTTAGCGATGATTTTACCCAGCCAAATGGCCTGGCTTTTTCCTGCGATGAGAAACGCTTGTATATTGCCGAGTCGGGTAGTAGCCATGACGAAACGGTGCCCGCTGTTATCCGCGTTTACGATGTTTGTGCTGACAATAGCCTGGAAAACGGACGCGACTTTGCCACGCTTGATCAAGGCCTACCGGACGGCTTCCGGGTCGATTGTCACGACAATGTGTGGACGTCGGCGGCCGACGGCGTGCATTGCTTTGATCCCAATGGCGTATTGCTGGGCAAGATACTGGTGCCTGAAACCGTTTCAAACCTGACCTTTGGTGGGCAACGCGGCAACGAACTGCTGATCACCGCGACCACCAGTGTCTATGCCATTCACGTTAACAGTGCTGCGGCTAACGGTGCGCCTGTCGCCGGTTAAAACGCCCTTTAAAAAACGCACGGCCTGCACTAGTACGGGTTCTGCAGGCTTCTAATCCAGAGGGGTTCGGGCAAGGTGGCATCGCGATGCTCAAATGAGCGCACGGTTCACTCCGCTTCTATTGGCTGTGGTTAGCGAATACCCTAACACTCGTCAAATAAACGCCGAGATGACGATGTTAAAACAATGGCCCACCATGCCGAATACTGAAAACAGTACGCTAACGCCCCTACCCAGTGATTTTTATAACCGCGACACGCTAGAGGTCGCAAGAGACCTGCTCGGCTGCTGGCTGGTGCGTGAGATTAACGGCGAACAGATGGCCGCGAGGATTGTTGAAACCGAGGCCTATTGTGGGGCTGAAGACTCTGCCTGCCACGCCCATCGCCGCCGGTCACCGCGCACGGAAGCGATGTTCGGGCCGCCGGGGCACGCCTATGTGTATCTCGTTTACGGCATGCACTGGCTACTGAACGTAGTGACGGAGCCGGAAGATTCGCCCTGCGCGGTATTGATTCGCGCCGTGGAACCCACCGCTAACGAGGACGCCATGCGCGCTATCCGCCAGGCAACCGGTAAACAGTTGAGCAATGGCCCTGGCAAGCTCACGCGCGCGCTCAGCATTAATAAAGCGCTGTATGGCCATGATATGACCCAGCGCGATCAGCTCTGGATTAGCGCCGCGTCGCATCACGAGCCCGTTGCTAGCGGCCCACGCGTGGGCATTGACTACGCCAAGCCCGAGCACCGCGATGCCCCGTGGCGTTTCTGGTTGGAAGACAACCCGTGGGTGTCTAAAGCGCGCTAGCGCGCACCCGCTGACAAAGTGGGCTGCAAACAACGAACCGCCTGTTCAAGCACCGGCGTTAGCGGCGCACGCCACTGATGCGTTAACAGCGCATCGGCACGGGTGACGCCCAGTGACAGCGACGCCAGCGGCATGCCTCGTTCATGGGCGGCACGGCAGAAGCGGTAGCCGGAAAACACCATCAACGAGGTGCCCACGGCCAGTACGGCATCCGCCTTGGCCATGGCCACCTGCGCTGCCAGCCGCCGTTCGGCGGGCACCACATCGCCATAAAACACCACGTCAGGCTTTAAGATGCCGCGACAGCGCGGGCAGTCGAAAACACGAAAGGCGCTGAAGTCGGTTTCTAAATCAGCGTCGCCATCCGGTGCGTGACCCGCCTGCAAATTGGCAAACGTTGGATTCATGCGCGCCATTTCAGCATGCATCGCGTGGCGCATCATTTGATAATCACACGCCATGCACTTCACCATGTCCGCACGGCCATGCAAGTCGATCACGCGGCGCGAGCCTGCGCGCTGATGCAGGCGGTCAACGTTTTGCGTCACCAGCTGCTGGATGTACCCTTGCGCTTCCAGCGCGGCTAACGCCCGGTGCGCACCGCTGGTTTGCGCTTCACGCATAGCCCTGAACCCAATCAGCGCGCGTGCCCAATAGCGCTGACGCACGCCGTGAAACGTCATAAAGTCGCTGTGCTGTACCGGCGGCGGGCGCTTCCACTGCCCCTGCGCATCGCGATAGTCCGGAATGCCGCTGTCGGTACTCACGCCTGCACCGGTAATCACCCACAGTTTGGGGTGCTGCTGTATAAACGCTGCCAGCGCCTCACCCATCTGAGCAACGCTGGTTACTTTTTCTGCGGCCTGCGTCAAAGGATCACCTAGGCAATATTGATATAAGTAAACGATACTGTACGACAACCAATGTCCGCGCAACGAGCAAAGGCACCTCATTTTAAGGAGCGTCTGATGCAAGAGTCCGATCAACAAAACCATGATGTCGTTATTGTCGGTGGCGGCATGGTGGGCGCGGCATTAGCAGCACGCTTAGGCCATACGGGGCTGAACGTTGGGCTGGTGGAGCAAGGCGATGCGCCTATCGAGCCCAGCGGCGATTATGACCTGCGCATCTCATCACTCAATGCGCGCTCGCTGGCCTTTATCAAGGCAAGCGGCACCGCCCTGCCGCAAGAGCGCAGCTGCCCTTTTCGCCATATTGATGTCGCCAATCAGGATGGCACCGGCCATTCGCTGTTTTCCGCTGAAGATAGCGGCATGGACGACTTCGGCATCTTTATCGAAAACCAAACGCTGCAGTACGCGCTATGGCAGCGGCTGGAACAGCTGCCTAGCGTTAGCTGCTACACCCACTGCGCGCCGATTAGCACAGGAACGGCCAGCAATGCTCGCACGCTGGAGCTAGATAACGGCACAACCCTCAGTGCGCGCTTAATTGTCGGTGCTGACGGTGCGAATTCTACGCTGCGTGCGCTGGCGGGCATTAGCGTGACAAGCTACGACTATCATCAGCGCGCGATGATTATTAACGTAGAAACCGAGCTGCCCCAGCAAGACGTTAGCTGGCAGGTTTTCACCCCCACCGGCCCGCTCGCGATGCTGCCCTTGCCCGGCCAGCGCGCCTCGTTGGTGTGGTACGACAGAGACGAAACCACCAAAGCCCGCGAACAGTTAGACAATGACGCGCTAAAAACGGCGATTGAAACGGCCTTTCCCAAACGGCTAGGCGGCATTACTCGCATCGTGGCACGGGCAAGCTTTCCCATTAAGCGCCAGCACGCGCAGCGCTATATCGGCACACGCTTAGCGCTGATTGGCGATGCGGCGCACGTGGTGCATCCGCTGGCGGGGCAAGGTTTAAACATCGGCCTGCACGACGCCGATACGCTAGCCGAGATCATCATCAAAGGCCGCGACGCTGGCGACCCGATCAACCTGCTCCGCTTTGAGTGCCAGCGCCGCGTGGCTAATCAAGCCATGATCGCCGCGACCGACAGCTTTCACCACCTGTTTACCGGTGCCAAGCCCCTGCGCCAACTAGGTGATTTAAGCCTGCAGATTGCCGAGCGCTTCCCGCTGGCCAAGCGCATGATGATGCAGCAAGCCAACGGGCTGAACCCGTTCAAAATGCGCTAAATCGCATGGAGGAAGATTAAAAGCGCAGCCATCAATGCCTGCCTATTTCACATCGTAGGAAAAAGTCTCTATGCCACTCGAATAACCGTCGACGTTGGAGTGGCATGCCGCAAAATACAGCTCAGCGGCGCTTTCCATGGCACCGGGCACGGCGCTTTCGGAATTTAAGGTTAATGCTTCCCCAGAAACTGACGGTGCCGTGTGTGAGCACGTCACGTTGATAACCTCGGGTTCTACGTTCCAATTGATCGCGACGCCATCGGGTGACGTGGGGGAATCCTCTCCGTCCTTAAGCCTTGAGTCACCGCTAAGCAGCGTCACTTCTAGTGTTTGCTCTGTCTCTGAAGTGCTAATGGACTTAACGTAAAGCCATTTATTCCAAGCGCAGCCGCCCATTCGACAACTACTCAGCGTGACCTTTCCCTTGGGTTTAAGAAGTGGTGAATAGAGATCGTTGGCGTCGGCTGGCGAAGAGGATTCAGCCCCAGCTTGAGCACCTTCTGTCGGTGCGGAGACTTGCTGGTTGGGAGTCGATTGGTTACAGCCAGCAAGTAAAATGATCAAAGCGAATGCAGCAGTTCGGATAGGGAACATATTTTTCTCTATATATAAAAGACGCTAACAATGATTATACGCAAGGCAACATAATCTCAATCAGCGTATCAGCATGCGCACTAATTGAGCTGCTGATAGGACTCTATCTCATTGTTTTAGTTCTAGGAAAATAACGTTCCGGCGGCTTCGCGCGGGCAGCGCCGCCATTGCCATTGCCATTGCCATTGCCGCCCAGTGGGGAACAGCGATCACTTGTCACCTGATAATACTTGCAGATGATCATCTAAAAACGCACAAATCACCGGGATAATGACATCGCCATGGGTTTCCAAGGCAAAATGCCCCGTGTCGTAAAAGTGAATGTCCGCCTGAGGAATATCTCGCTTCCAGGCTTTGGCTCCCGGCGGTAGAAAGAAGGGATCATGCTTTCCCCATACCGCGAGCAAGGGCGGCTGATACTCGCGGAAGTAGGCCTGAAACTCAGGATACTTCGCAACATTGGTGGCGTAGTCCAACAATAAGTCGAGCTGAATATCCGCCATCCCCGGCTGGGATATCTGAGCACCTTCTAGCGTATAGGCATCCGGTGCTACAGCACTTGTATCGCTAACGCCCTCCACGTACTGCCATTTTATTGACGCCGGCGTCGGAAAGTCGCTAAGGGCTTCACGATTCGCCTTGGAAGGATCGTTCCAATACGTCCGGATAGGCTCCCACCCTTTTGAAAGTCCCTCCTCATAAGCATTGCCGTTTTGCGAAATGATGGCAGTGATTTTTGACGGATTAGCCACCGCCAGCCGCCAGCCCACAGGTGCACCATAATCGTGAACGGCAATAGCGTAGCGATCGATCTTCAACTGCTCGGTAAATTGATCAATCGTCTTGGTTAGGTTGGCAAAGGTGTACTCGTACTGCCCCCTTGGTGGTGATTGAGTGAAGCCAAAGGCGGGTAAATCCGGTGCCACTACGTGATATCGATGGGCAAGCGCTTCAATCACATCGCGCCACATATACGAGGATGCAGCGAATCCGTGCAGCAACAACACTGTCGGTGCCGCCCGATCACCCGCTTCACGATAGAAGATGTCGACATCACCCACTTTCTCGAAACGATAGTGAACCTGCCCAGCCTTGGTTGTGAGTGCTTCCTGCGTATTAGTCATATTTTCAGATGTCATGGACAAATCCCTAGATAACCATTAATAACTCCTTTTGCAGGTTATCCAAAAAAATAGTAACCTGTCAACAGGAAAATTAAAGGTTACTAGACATGCCATCAGAAATTGCGCCACCGTTTATCGCAAGCAATCTCGCCCTCGACTTTATGAACACGCAATTTGGCGTAGCAGACGAGCGCCAAGAATGCCTGGACGACGACAGCAGTGTCGTTGCGTGGCTTCAACAGGCGGGCGTTTTGGCCGAATACCGTGAAAGCCCACCATCGGGGATAGCGCAACTTGCTAGGGAATTACGCAACAACATGCGGGACCTTCTTACCTCTGCCCAGCAGGGCCGAGCCGCGGACCCCGCCGTGGTAAATCATGTACTGGAGCGGGGTTACCCCATTGAGAAGATCGAATGGCAGTCAACAGCGTCGGTATTTCAGAAAAAAACCTATCAGCGAAGCATGGGAAGCGAGAGCCTGTTGCAGCCTGTCGCACGGGCGTTGGTTAAGTTGCTTACCGAGGCAGACTTGCAGCTCGTTAAACAGTGCGAAGCCTCGGGCTGCGTTCTTCTGTTCCACGATCAAACAAAATCTCACCGGCGCCGCTGGTGCAGCATGGCGTCTTGCGGAAACAGAATGAAAGCGGCCGCGCATCGCGCTAGAAAGAGTGAGAAAGCCGACACGAAGTAACAGATGGCGCTTTGTTTAAGAAGGAAAAACCATCACGTCATCCCCCTCTTGCCATGGCTGAAACTTGGTCATAGCCTGCAGAAAGAATGCGTGCTCCAACCAGTGTTCTAACCACCGCTGTAGGTGCGGGTAAGGTAGGCTGTAAAAAACATCGCGATCCACATGGGCGAACTGGCGGACAAAAGGCATGATGCCAATATCGGCAATGGTCGCGTTATCCCCCAGAAGATAAGGCTTTTGAGTCAGCAACGTCTCTAACACCTGTAAAAAAGCTTCGCCCCGTTGCCGGTACTCCGCCTGGGTCATTTCGAGATGACGATCGGCGTATTTATAACAATCCAGCCAATGTTTAAATTCATTATCGTTTTGCTCGATCAAAGCATTGGCCTGAGTCAAAACCTTGGCATCTAACAGCCCTTGCGGATCTTGCTGCTCAAGCGCCCACACCATTATTTCTCGGCTTTCCTCGATCACAGCACCATCAGAAAGCTGTAAAACAGGCACAGTGCCTTTCGGACTAATCGCTAGCATCTGGGCCGGTTTGTTTTTCAATATTATCTCCCGCAGCTCCACCTGCAACTCAGCAAACAATAAGCCGAGACGGGCACGCATGGCATAGGGACAGCGACGAAAAGAGTACAGGCGATCAAGTAAGGGCGTCATGGGTATTTTTCGCAGTTGAATCGAGATCAGTAGACGCAGCGTCTCTGATTATTCTAAACATGATGATGAGCTGTGGATAACGCTCAAGGCAAACGCTAAGCTTTGCGGTAACTTAGGGTTTGTACGAAAAGTCGCTGAACGAAGGCCAGACAAAGCAAAAAATAAGCGAAAAAACGCAGTTTACATGTGTAAATGCGTATTTTGTGATTATTTTTAACGCCGTATGGTCGAGCATAAGCAGTTTTCGTACAAAACCTAGGAGTCACGAAGCAGTGAAGAGCCTGCCCCACAGCAGCGACTGGTTAAATTGCTCTCGTTCCCCTCCCAGACCATGGCATATCCGGAGAATGATTATGGTAACCAATAACCTTGGTGAGTTTATTCGCGTCCTAGGGCTTCGAGTAGAGGATTGAATTTAAGGCGGCCATTCAACCACAGCAGGTACCACTACCCATGATCAAAACAGCGTTAGCCCTAAGCACAATGATACTCATCAGCGGGTGCAGCAGTGAGAGCGAGCCCCCTGCATCAAGCGCCTCTACTTCAGATACTACAACCGATCAATGGGTCGGCCGTTGGACTGGGGTCGAAGGGCTGTTTCTGGAAATCAGCAAAGACGAGCCTGCAGGCCCCGGCCATTATCTACTTGAGATGCAGTACGGCCTGGATGCCGAGCAAAGCGGAACGTTCGAAGGCCAAGCGACAGACGAAGGCATCAGCTTCAGCCGCGATGACGGACAACAGCTGCTCCGCGCGGGGGATGGCGAAGCCACCGGCATGAAGTGGCTAGCGGAAAAAGAAGACTGCCTGGTAGTAGCAACAGGTGAAGGCTATTGCCGCAACTGATCTGTCGGCGATTCCTCAAAGGGCGGCGCGATTAAATCGGTTATTCGCCCGCCACTTCAGAAAATTGGCCCGACTTATCCAGCGTGTATTCGCCAAAATCCCGCGCTAGGTAAAGCGAGCCCGAATAGACGCTTTGGGCCTCTTTGCGGATGTCCTCAATGGAAGGCGACGCATGGGGGCTGGGCTGGTAACGGGGGCTAAAGTGCGTCAGCACTAAGTTGGGTAGCTGTACCGTTTCAGCAAACGCGGCAACAAGCTTGGCGTAGCTATGCCCGACATCACCGGCCTTTTGGGCCATCTCTTCTGTGTAGGTGGCTTCATGCACCAGCACCTGGGCATCTTCGCAGGCATTCACCAACAAATCAGGCTGGTCATTGTCACCGGCGATCACCACCTTCCTTGGCTTGTTCTTGAAGATTAAGTAGTCATGGCTTTTAAGCCGTTCACCCTCGAACTCAATATCAGACCCTTGCTTCAACTGCCCCCACAACGGCCCTCTCGGAACCCCCTTTTGCGCTAATTTCTCAATATCCAAAGCAGCGTCGACGTTCTTCTCCGTAAACCCATAGGCATAGGACGGCACCCTGTGCGAAAGCTCGAACGTAGCCACCGCCATGTTCTCAAACTCAACGCTGGGCAGCTCAGCCGAGGCGATAAACTCCACGGCGAAGGGCAAGCAAAGCTGCGTGACCTCACAGGTAGCCTCCAACCACGTCTTGATGCCTGCGGGCGCCACAATGGTCAGCGGTTCTTTTCGGCCACCCATGGCCGCACTCGCCAGTATGCCCGGTAGCCCGTAGCAGTGGTCGCCGTGTACGTGAGTAATCAAGATAGCTTTCAATGAATGGAACGACAGCTTCGTGTGCAAGACCTGATGCTGGGTGCCTTCGCCACAATCGATCAGATACCAGCCCTTCCCTTTACTCTCTCGCAAAGCGACGCCGGAGACGTTTCGGGCTTTAGTAGGGACACCGGCGGAGGTTCCCAGAAACAGTATGTTCATATCTTGTTTATACTCTGTTGTTCGTAATCGCTTGTGCACACGCGTGGGACCAAGGCGCTGAGCCAGTTAGCTAAGTTAACATGCACAGGCGTCAAATCACCGCAGGCGCGTCAGTGGCATAAGTGACTACACTGATCATGCAACTCATTCTATGTATAGGAAATATCTGCCATGGAAGCCACGAACGAGAAAGTCTTTATCAGCCCTGCCCGCTATGTTCAGGGTGAAGGTGTAACCGCACGCGCCGGCCATTATGTCTCGGCACTCGGGAAAACGGCGCTGCTTATTGCCGACGACGTTGTCTGGAAAATTGCGGGCAAGGAACTCAGCGCTAGCCTGGAAAGCGAAGGCGTGAGTTTCGAGCGCGCTGTGTTCGAAGGTGAGGCTTCTGATCGCGAAATCGATCGTCTCGTTGAGCTCGGCCGCAAGCAGCAGGCGAAGGTCGTCATTGGCTTTGGTGGCGGCAAAACCATCGACACCGCTAAAGGCGTGGCTGAAAAGCTAGAAGCGGCCTGTGCCATACTGCCAACGACCGCCTCCACCGATGCGCCCACCAGCGCCCTATCGGTCATTTACAGCGACGATGGCGAGTTCGAATCTTATCGCTTCTACAATAAGAACCCCGATTTAGTACTGGTCGATACCGGCATTATCTGCAAGGCGCCGCCGCGCTTTTTGGCCTCCGGCATTGCCGATGCGATGGCCACCTGGGTCGAGGCACGCGCCGCCATTCGCGCCAACGCCAACAATATGGCGGGCGGCAAGGCCACCCTG
Organism: Vreelandella profundi; assembly: GCF_019722725.1. Taxonomy (NCBI): domain Bacteria; kingdom Pseudomonadati; phylum Pseudomonadota; class Gammaproteobacteria; order Oceanospirillales; family Halomonadaceae; genus Vreelandella; species Vreelandella profundi. Next base: position 580,649 of record NZ_CP077941.1, on the reverse strand, counting down.
CTGGGCGCGACCATCGGCCAGAAGTGCGAAGAAATTCTCTTCGAGCACGCCATGCTGGCCTATCAGGCCAACCAAGCACAAATCGTCACGCCCTCGTTCGAGGCAGTGGTCGAAGCCAACACCCTGCTCAGCGGTTTAGGCTTTGAAAGTGGCGGCCTGGCGGCGGCTCACGCTATCCATAACGGCTTTACCGCCCTGCACGGCGAGATTCACAACCTAACCCACGGCGAAAAAGTGGCGTACGGCACGCTCGCACAATTGATTCTCGACCAAACGCCCCAGGCGGAGCTGGAAGAGTATCTGGATCTCTACCTCGCGCTAGGCCTGCCGGTGACCTTGAAAGCACTCAAGCTTGACCAGGCCAGCGAGGAAGATCTTTATCGTGTAGCCGAGGCGGCACTGAAGGAAGGCGAATCAAGCCATAATCTGGCGTATGAACTGACGCCTAAGCAAATCGTCAGCGCTATTAAAGCGGTGGATGTGCATGCGCGCGCGTTTATGGAGAAAGTTGGCCTGAGCGAGTAAGGCCTGAAAGGCGGAGCGCTTCGGCGCTCCGCCCTGGTCTCACTTTTCCAGCCGCGGCAAGCCCACATAAACCAGCGCATAGTAAAAATGCCACGCGCTTTGAATCCCTCTTAAAAGATTGTTATGTACATGATCAAGGCTTTACTCAACACCTGGTTCCGGTAAAACCGGCGGAGTACTATCCATATACGTTAGGAAGTCTTCCCAGATGTCATGCGTTCTTTGTTTCGTTAACCTGGTTCTGCAAGAAATCGTCATAACGTTTCGAATGGTCCCGTCGCGCCATTGCGTATAGACAGCGCCGCAATGGGCAGCGGTATACGCCTGCCACTGCTTTTGAGCCACCTGGATAGCATCGACTAACACAGGGTCAACCGCGTTATGTTCAACGCTCGTTTCCAGATAGTGGGTGAGGTCATCCTCGGCGGCCTCTAACTCGATAGCCGCGCACCGATTGGTCTCAAGCGTATTCATTATATTATTGCAATCAAGCTCCTCGTCGTCAGCAACGGCTGACAACGACATGGCAGCGAGAGCTATTAGTAAATACTTTTTCATTTTTTCCCCGAAAGCACATAGCGTACTGCGCTAAGCTGCCGCAGCATAGCGCAGTATCGGTCGGCTTCATCCACTGGTTAGGGGCAGTAATCGATCACCCGCGACCTCAATATCAAATCCTTGCTTCAACTGACCCCACCATTGCGCTACGAGAAAACCCTGTTGGGCTAATTTTTCACGTTCCCCGTAGCAGTGGTCACCGTGTACATGGGTAACCAAGATGGCTTTCGCCCGCATTTTCGGCTGGCTTGGAGCGCAGCGGAAAACCAGTCCGGCAACATGCGCTTGCTATAGCCTGCGGCCAATTTTATTTGGCTCTTCTGGACATGGCGTGCTTTCCCCTGGATTAAGAATGACTTCGTATTGGGCTTGAAAGTCATTACCGCCACCCCACATTGTAGTGTGTGTTTCAAAGCCTACTTTTACGACGCACCAATTCCAAAAGAACACCTGCGAGCCGTGAATCATTAATGATTCAGCACGCCACTCCTTAATTTTTGGAAAGTTTGCCTCACCTCTATAGCTGGTTTTATCTATCATCCTGCTTTGTTCAAGGCCATAAGGGTAGGAGCTCGATATTAAAGACACCCAAGCATCCTGAATGGGCTTTCCTTCCCCATCTGTTACGAGAATTTCAGCCTCAGGCTGAAGAGTTTTGTTTATTGGATAAACAACACAGCCTGATAACAATAGAGTCATCGTTAGTACTAGTAGTTTCATATTTGATTAGCTATAACGCCTAAGCTCAGTTGCCGCCGGAGCAGCCGAAGGCTGTGGAGAGAACCCAAAGCGCGGCAGCGCTTTGGGCGGTCAACTGCAGCGTACTGTTGGGTAAATTTTCCGACTTTGCTGCTAATGAGCGAAATCATGACCGCAAAACCGACAGACAAGCGCTGCGGCTTTGACATTTTCAGCACATTTGGGACACGTTTTTTCTTCCACTACTATTTTTTGCTGCTCGGGCTGATATTCGTAAGTAACGGTCAGCGTGCCCGGTGGTTTCACCAAGACCATATATATGAATATTAAAAACCCTATGAGCACGAAGCAAAGTACAAGTGCCACCAGAAACCCAAGACAGCCATACGAACCCGGCTCCCATTTCTCGGAAACTGGAAAGTAACCTTTAGCTTCTTGCTTCTCGGCGTCGTTCAGAAACGACCGCTGTGCTACGGCCTGTTTGCCCCTATAAGTCCGGACGATCGGTTTGTTACTTCTAGCCATATTTCCCTATCCCTTTTTTACTTATACCTAACGCCCGCATTTGCAGCTGATTTGGAGCGCAGCGGAAAAGCAGTCCGACAACATGCGCTTGTCAGGTGATTTGCCACGCTCGTAGCTACAGATATTTCCCAAAATATTCACCTACAGCCTTATGACAATATTTGTCTTCACCTCGCCAATATTCAACAAAAACCCAGTCATTCCTACCTTTAACGGGTCGATCGTAGCTGCCAGGCTTTAACACACCAATACTGGCTAAAATTTCAATTAATACCTGTCTTTCCGCTTTGCTAGACTTTACGACACCAGCCAATCTTTTTTCCAGGGCACTAGGGTAATCTGATGGTTTCGAGAACTCGATGGTTTTCAATATTTCCTTGAAACAATTAATATCTTCATCATCAGGCTCAGGGATATCTGCATTTGAAAATTGGCTTAAGTCAAAGTACGTGTACAAGATATCACCATGACGGACACCACCCCATTTAATACGCTCAAAATTCAATACGTTTATATCAGCATCATCATAGTTCTGACAGCCCACTACCCCGTATTGGCAATCCCTGCACACCCCGCAGGTATAAGAGTGTGAAGTGAGCTTCCCATCAGTATATGCAGTGCCGGTGATAACTGGTGTATATTTATGCACTGGTATTTTTTTGGCAATTGAATACGAAGATAAAGAAGACCTCCAGTCCAAACGGCGAGATGTCAGGCTACTTAAAAAACCTTTAGCAATTTTCTCTCGTGATATTTCACTAACCAAATTTTCAATAGCTTCTATGCACGCATCATGAGAAATTGAAATTGGATCAAACATTAAATCTTGTGACTTAGCGTACTCAAAGTTCTGACCAGATAGAACTCTATCTTTGGAGTCAATCCATCCATTCTTCCAGTAGGTGGAGAATAATATTTTCTTCGCTTTCTTATCCATACTCGATTCTGTGCTCACCTAATGCCAAGCTAAGCGGCGCCGCTTGTGGCGTCCTTGCTTGAGCTTTTTGTTAAGGTTTTGTACGGCCAATATCGCTTAGATGATAGAAAACTAAGTACGGTCGACCAGAAAATTATTGCAAGCAACAAAATACTACCAAAAACTCCTGAAGCACCACCGCTAGGGAAAATAAGATGCATTGGCAAATAGTCGATTAGCCCCACCCCAAGAAGCCCCGGAGCGATAATTATATACCCCGGCATTGCTAATACCATACCTATAGCATTTGCTCCATACGCTGATGAAACAAATGAACCAGCTAGAATAAACAGGCAGCCAATCATTCCCAACACTATGCCGGAAGCGATTCCGATTAGAATTCGCATTTCTTCCTCGATAAAACTTAACGCCCGCAACACCGGGAAAATTGAAGCGCAGCGGAAATTTGATCCGCGTGATTGCGCTTGTTATGTTCTGGATTGCTCTGTGATTTGGACCTCACCTTCAATAAACCTAACCGCAAATGCATGGATAGCTCCGTGGCCCGACGGAGAGCACTCATCAATGAAAGTCTCATTGCTATCAATGTTTATGAATATGGCCAATGGGTAACCTAACTCTTGGCACATTCGTTGAAGGTTTTGATAGTCAGCTCGAGCACTACTTCTGCTAGCTCGACGCTTTAATTCAACAACCGCAAAATTACCCTGCGAACGACTCTCGAATCCGGCGCCTTCAAAAGGAATGTGAATTGCTAGATCAGGGCGAATTTGAAACCCATGATCCCTCATTCGTTTTTGATACTCCTGTTCAACGATGGCACCGTCGATTTCAAGCGCCTTAAGCCTGGATCACAATTCAGCACTTAGCTCTCCTTGGAATCCTCGCTCTGTTCCATAAAAGCGCGCATTCGTTATGCTTAGCAGTGAATTTCTAAACGTATCTATCAGTGCTTCCATGAGCTTTCCCGAAGAACATAACGCTCCACTCACCGGAATTTTGGGAGCAAAGCGAGTAAAATTTCCGAGTGAAGTGGCTTGTTATGCGACCGCCAGCTCCTCTCTCATGTTATCTTTTTTAGAGCTAAGCCACGCAAAAACTTCACTAACATAGTTATCCCAATCACCAGATGTGGCAGCAAGATCAACTATTTTTGAAAGCCCTATTGCTCTTTCCCAGCCAAGCCTATGAATAATATCATTAATAAACTTATGCTCATTATCAACAGCTATAATTTCTGTGGCCACTTCAATAATTTCATTAAATTCATCATTGTCAGTTTCCACCATATTAATCAACAAAGAGTGGAGGTGCTTTTCAGGCGGTACAGCATCCGGCAAGATAAACTGCTTAATAATAGAAATTGCGATTGATTTGGCCTGTAGAACATTTTGATCATGGCCAGTCAGCACCCTATTAACTGCGGTAACTTTTTCCTCAGGTGTTCGATAGACATCTCCATCCAATACGAAAAGAGAGTTATCACAAGTTTCACCACCAAGTAACAACCCTCCTACAGTTGTAAAGCAATTGGTGGCTGCGCCGTATCTTCTTACCGACGTGTATTTTGCAATCCTAAGCTTAGCTGCAACTTTCTTCACGATAGTAGCCGCAAGGTCGTCTTCTACGAACACTTCTATAGGTGTCGGCTGAACTCCTGTAAGCCTGTTAATTGCATCAGGTTTCGTTTCATTAAAACATAAAGTTTTGTTGGGACGGCAAACGATATGCCTTATATTTATCCTATCCTCAAGCTCCAAAATACTTTCTCGATGAGTCGTGAAAATAACTTGAAGTTTCTTTTCATTAGACCGCTCTAAAATCACATCAACAAGTTTTTTCATTGCCTGGTCGTGTAGCAACAAGTCAAGTTCGTCAATCAATATAAGTGAGTATTTATTCGCTCTAAATATTTTTTCAAGAATATAAAATACTTTCTGTTCGCCAGCACTCATGCTGAGAGCAGAATATCTGAGACCGTCAACAACGACTCCGATAAATTCCTTTCCGGATGCTGTATGGACGTTGTAGCCAGAATAGTTTCGATTCAGCACAACCGATGCTTTTTCAAGGATGATGTTGATAATATCTTCATTTACTTCCTTGGTTGAATAATTTATTTTAGCCTGTTTTTTTTCTGACTCTATCATGGGGACGCACTTATCAATCCCAATGTAAAATACGTCTCGCTTTGGTCTGTTAGCGTATCGTGGAGTCCACCGAACCTGTGTTTTCTTATATTCTCTCGGTACGCTCTGATGTACTACTTGAGCATCTCTAAAACTATGAATAATACTTAGCTCACTATCATTCCATAGAGCATCAGTGCTGGGGAGAAAAAACCAGCTAAACTTGTAATCCTCGCCAAATTCGTTTGGTGAGAACGAACAAGCTAAAGCGTGTAGAATTGTGGACTTCCCGTTTCCATTTGGGCCTAATATTGCAGTAACGGAAGACCCTTCAAAAGAGATCTCAAGGTCTTTTAAGTTTTTTAAGAACTTAACCTTCATCAAGTGCAAAACTTGTTGTGATACTGCCATATATTCCTTCTTATTCTTTCACGGTAAAATTAGTGAGGCGCATAACAGTGATTATACGGAAGGCTAGATAACCTCAATAAACGCGACGGCACATTGATTGAGGTTATGCTGCCCCGAAAATTGACTCTACCCCATTGTTTCTGCTGAGAGCAAAGCAAAATTTGGCAGTATATTCAAAATTCGCGTGCCTGCGCGTTTTGCCGGTTTCAATCATACTGCCGCAGGCGCATCACTCAGCAATGCGCCTACGGTCGAAGGGCACAATACAGGGGGCTTGCGATAAATAGGTAAGCAATTACACCAGCCCCACACAAACCATCTTCCCACCAAACCACTGCTGCTTTAACCCACGCTGCTTTTCCAGCAGCAGCGTTAAGTACTCACGCAATGGATGAGCGGACGGCAGCGCAGCAAAGTGTTTGCGAAGCCTGCGCTGATAAGGAAACTGCTCAGCAGGCACATGCAGCGACGTGATATGCAGTGTGAGCCATTCGATGGTGGGCAGGAGCAAGTGAGTGGCGTTGCTATCGAGCGCTAGCGTGACGCCTTTAACATCGAAATCACCGGCATAAATATGTGGCCTGCCGGTTTTATGCCAGGCCTCGGCCAGCAAGGCGAAGCCACCGCCGTAGTGGCTGTCGCCGCGGTAGACGATCAGCGGATTAACGTAGTCGCTTAGCGCTGAGCTATCGGTTGTAAACGCATAGAAACTGTCGAGGTTTTCGACCTGAATTAAAGCGCTGAATGCGCTTAGCTTTAGCGTCTGGATATCCACATCGCGAATAGTGCTCGGCGGCTGTGCAAGCCCGTGTACGAACAACGGCGAGGCTTCCGGCGGTAGGCTGATTAACACCCGCCGTGCGCGGGGGCTTTCGCGGCTGGTTTTGTCTTCTTCTACGCCTTCTTTCGCCTGGGCGGTGCTGGTTAACCCGCTGAGCGAGCGGCCCAGTGGCGCTATTTTGGCGCTTTCGAGTACGTCGTTAATCTGCGCCAACAGCACGGCATCAAAGCGTAGCGTTTTACCGCTTAGCCGCGCGGCTAGATCAATATCATGCTGATGGCACCAGGCCACCATGTCGTCTACCCACTGACGGCGCGGCCTCACTACCGTGGGCTGCTGGCAGAGCAAGCGGGCGACTTCATTAAGCCCGGTGCGCGCGCGGCTGGGCAGGTTCATACCGGCACAGCCAGCTGTAGCTCAACGTCGTGAATCAGGCGCAGGTGATTGAAGCGGCTGGCCTGGCTTTCCTGCTGTTTGAGCTGAAACGCGCGCTGGTCGTTGCGCGGCAGGCTCTGGTACTCGGCAATTACCTGGAACAGCCAGATTTCATCCGGCCACTCCAGCGGGCTTTCTTGCAGGTACGCAAGGGCGCTAACCGGTTCCGCCTGGGGCTGATCGATCACGCTTAGGTAGAAGTGCTCGACATCCTGTTTGAGCGCCTGCTGGCGGGCGGCGGCTATGCTGGTTTGCTGGGCTTGAGCAGGGGCCGCGGCTTCTACTGACTGGGTGGTATGGCGCGGCTGGGGTAGCTGGTGCAGCAGCTCAGCCAGGGCTTGGCTGTCGAGGTTGCGATCCAGCGCCGGGGCGGCGGCGGCACTTAGCGGTGCGGCTTGATTAACCAGCGTGGGCACGTCGCTGCGGCGTGCATAGTTACCGGGTACAAAACCGGGATGTTCGCGCATAAACGCCGCCATGCCACTGATCAAGCGGCTGCGCGCCTGCTGCTTGCGAAAGCGCGCCATCAGCTCGATCAAGCGCCGCTGCACTTCGCGCAGGCCGGTGTAGTGATTACTTAACTGCTGCTGAAGCTGGCTGATCAATAGCTTGCGCAGACTGCCGTCGCTACCCACTAGCTCAATCAGCTCGTCGAAGTCGATCAGCGCCAGGCCATCTAACAGGCGAGCGATCTGCTTCTGGGCGCGGTCGTTTTCGCGGATTTTGTCGTTGAGCTGGCTGACAAAACCAAAATCACTGTTCAGCCGCTGCCAAAGGCTATCAATAGCATCGGCGAAGCGGCCGTTAAGGTCGTCGACCTCCTGGCGCAGGCGCATCAACTGCTGCTCTAACCGCCAGTGCTCGCCACGGCTGCGCGCTTCGCGGTAGCTGTGTACTAGGGCGCGAATCAGCTCCAGAGTTTCCGCTACGTCGGCGTTCACATGGCGGCGGGTTTCATCGGCGAGCATCTCGGCAATCAGTTCGCGCACCTTGGGCGCCAGCTTCACGCCGCTTTGTTCGTCGGGCCGCCATAAAATGCGCGCGGCCAGCAGCTTACGCAGCCCGCTATCGCTGAGCGATTCTAGCGGCACTTCATCGCGGGTGTAGGCCTGCATTAATACATCGGCATGCTTACCCAGCAGCGCCAAGCGCTCGCTGCCGGTTTTCACCAGGCGGCTTTCTAGCTCACTCGCACTGTTATTCACGCTCAGGCTCACACTTTTATTCAAAGCAGCGCCTCCTGGGAACCGCTGCCCTCCTCCGCCTCAATCGGCAGGTTTTCTTCATCGCGGATAAAGCGTACCAGATCGACTAAGTAGTCGATCTTGCCGGTGACCACAAAAACCTGTCGCTCTGAATGCGGCTGAAGCAGGTAGCCGTGCTCTTTCAAGCGCTTGAACACCTGCTTTACCTGGGCATCGAGCTGGTCGCTTTGGGAGCCAAAAAAACTGTCGGTGGCTAGGCGTTCCAGGCGCTCGCGCAGGCTTTGGTTATCTTCACACTTGGCGCTGAACTCAGCGGGTTTCAGCACATCGCCGGGGGCGGCCAGCGTATCGCGGCCTAGTGCTTCTTGAACCAGCTGCAGCCATTCCAACAGCGGCAGCAGACTATTAAGCGTATCGCCCAGCTGGCGCGAAAGCTGATCACGAGCGCTGTCGTTCAACTGCCGCCAAGCCAGAAAATAGACGCTGCCGTCTTCGTTGCTGGCCAGCCGCCGGTTAAGCGGCCGCAGGTAGGTATCGATCTCCTCCCGGGTCTCTTCATTGGTGAGATGGCGGTAGCCGCTCTCATCGCTGATCGGGCAGACAAACTCACCGGCCAGCAGGCGCTCTAGCAGTGGGCCATGTTCGATCATACCGTCACCTCCTGCTGACGTTCTTGAAGCCGCTCGGCCAAGCGGCTTAACCGTGGCTCAATGCGCTTTAGCACCCGTTTGTTGGGCTGAGTATCATCGCGATCAATCAAGTAGCGGTTGGCGAACAGCAGCAGCACGTCCGATTCAGGGTTGGGGAAGGCACCCACAATGTGAATGCGATTGCTGTCGCAGGCATCAAACAGCTTTTCGACGTTGTGATACGCCAGCGTGCCAATCTCATCAATCGGCCAGTGGATGGCGATTTCCGCATCGCCGCGCAGCAAACGGGTAAAGGCGAGCAGGAATTTACACAGAATCAGATACGCCATGCCGTGGCTGGAGGATTCCAACAGCTGGCGGTCGTTTTTGATCACCAGATCCGTGCCGCCTTCGTTGAGATGCAGCTCCAGGCGCAGCAGGCTTTCAAAACTGTACTGCTGGTCGCTGCGCAGTAAATCGACCACGTCCGCCAGGGTGTTTAAGTAGTCGTCGCTGGGCAGCGTCTGGCCGGATTCGCGCCACTCTTTATAGCGCTGGGCAAACAACTTCAGCGGCTCCCAGAAGCCGAGTTCATCAATGGTGGACTGAATGCGCACTTCGGCTTTCGTGATGCCTTCCAGGCGCAGATCATCGGCAACCTCTTCAGAGAGCCTTCGGCTTTGGGCGCTGATGCGCCGGTTCAAATCGCGGAACACGGTAAAGAACTTATCCAGGTCGTCGCTGAGATTGCGCCCTTCCTGAATCAGCTGCTGCTGTTGGTCTTCGAGCAGTTTGAGCATGTCGCGCAGTAGCGGCAGCTGTAGGCGTGGGTTGTCGCTTTGCAGCTTGCTGCGCTCACTTTCCAACGCTTCGGCAAAACCGCTGCTGGCATCTTTAATCAGCTGGCTTTCGACCTCTAAACAGCCACGGCGCAGCTGCTCAATATGCTGGTGGCGGTTGCCTAATGCCTGCCGGGCGCGCTCAATGCGTTCATCCACATCACCCAGCGCTTGGGTTGGCACTTGGCCATCAGGTTCAATAGCTAGGCTTTCCAACTGCGTGAGCAGTGGCTTCAACGCTTCCAGGCAGGCGTGTTCGCTTTCACGCTGGGTTTTAAGCCCGCTCACCGCTCCCTGGTGAGTTTTACGCGCGGCCTGAAAGTCGTTTTTCAGATGCTCTTTATCGCGTGCCAATTGTTGGTCGGCCTGCGCAAGCTCCGCCTCTTGGGCGACAAGCTGCGGCTTGTGCTGCCCCCACTCCACTCGCATAAAGCGCGTGTAGTCGGTGAGTTCATCCTGCCGCGCGGCGGTCGTGCGGATGCGCTCGTCCTGGCTCGCCAGGCGCTCTTTGGTGGCTTTTAGCTGGGCCGGGTCGACGCCCTGCTCGGCAAGCTCTTGACTAAAGGCGTCTTCAAGCTCTGCGCGCTGGCGCTGGTGTTCGGCGTTAGCATCGCTAAGCTGCTGTTTATACTGGCGCAGCTGGGCATCCAGGCTGTCTACCTGGCTTTGGCCGTCGGCTTTTAGCTCCAGCAGCTGGCCTTGCTGCGTTTCGCCAAGCGCCGCGAGCGCCTGCTGTTTTTCCTCACGCAGCGCGGTTTGCGCCTGCTCTTGGCTGGCTAACGCGGCCTGATGGGCGGCGCGGCGCTCCTGCTGGTGCTTGGTTTGGCGCTCCTGCTGCTGGCGGCGCGCCTCTAGCGCGAACTCGACTTCCTGTTCGGCGCGCCGATGCGCCATGCGGGCCTGATCCTGAGCTTCATCGGCCTGCTGTACGCGCTCGTTGTGCTGTTTAAGCGCTTTTTCAGTCGCTTGGCACTCTGTCTGCACGCGCCGCTTGGCGGTGTCCGCCTCTTCAATCGCGGCCAGCAGGCTGGCTTCATCCTGGGCGTAGCTCGGCAGGGCGATGGCAGAAAGGTCTAACCCCAATCCAAACAGGTCGTCGCTAGCGCCTTCGGCAAGCCGTGGGGCTAAATCGCGCCGCTCTAATAGCTCTGGGGCAACGACCTTGCCTAGCTGCTGCTCCCAGCCGGGGCGATGGTAGCGCAGGAAATGGCGCAGGCTGCCCTGCTCGGGGTCACGCTGTTGATAGAGCGCAAAGCTGCGCTGCTCGGCGCGCTCAAGCAGCTGGCGAAGCTGCACCAGCTGCTGCTCAGCGGCATCGCGTTCGCGCTTGCGGGTTTCAAACTCACGGCGTAGCCCGTCTAGGGTTGCGGCCGCCCCGCTGCGCTCCTGCTGGGCTTGGTCCAAGCGCGCCTGGGCAAGCTTCGTCTCGTTGGCCTCTTCCGTGGTTTGGCTGGTCAGCGAAAGCTGCGCTTTCAGCTCGGCTAGCTGCTCAACGCCTAGCTCTAGCTGGGCCTGATACTCGCCCTCAAGGCGCTGGCGCTCCTGCTGATAGCGCTCATTGAGCGTTTGCTCCGCCTCCCACTGCTGTTCACGGCGCTGGGCTTTTTCTTCCACTAAGGCGTCGATCAGCTCCTGGGCTTCACGGGTTTGGCGAGCTAACGACTCTGAGAGTTCGCGCAGCCGGCCATCCAGGCGCGCCTGGCTCTCCTTCACCGCGCCCTGCATTTCATTTAAGTGGGCAAGCAGTTGATCGCGCTGTTCGCGCCACTGGGGCAGCGCGTTGATGTCGCGCTCCAGGGCGGGCATGTCCGCATCAGAGTAGCGCTCAAACTGAGTTTGTAGATCATTGAGGCGGCGCTGGGTGTGCTGTAAATCGCTGACCACTTCGCTATGGCGATCATTAAGCTCATCGCGCGCCTGGGCATAGCCGCTTTCACGCTGCTGAAAGTCGCGCTGATGGCGAGCAAGCTCAGCATCCACATCGGCCATACGCCGCTCTGCCCGCTGGCGGTCATCTTCAAGCTGGGGCTTTAGCTGCCATAGCGTGGCATCTAAATGGGCTAGTTCCCGGTCGATACCGGCCAACCGAGCTAGCGATGCCTGCAGCGGCTCTAGGCGCATGGATTGGCGCATCTGGGCAATCCACTCCCGTGCCTTGGTATTGCGAATGCGCGTGACCGGAAGCTCAACGCCATCCTCTTCGAAAATCGCCGCCAGCATGGTTTTGAGGGTGTCCATCTTGCCCTCTTTGGCATGCACCGCGGAAACCAGCTTTTCGATATGGCGAATGCGGCGCTCAGGTTTAACCAAGCTGAACTGGGCGGCGATTTGGCGCAGCTTGAGGCCGTCGCGGCTGTTGCCGTGCAGCTGGGTAAAGTCGTTTTGAATCACCGATCGAAATTCAGAGGTCGCGCCCAGCTTGGGCGACACCGGCGTTCCGCTGCGACGCAGGCCGCTGGCCCACTGGCTGTAATCTAACGCGGCCACGCCCGCCTCGCTTTCAACCAAGTAATCTTCCGGCTGATAGGGCCCGCCTACAAAGCGATACTCGACCCCACCTTCGGCTTTGCGGGTGAGCACCGCCTGGCAGACATTGCCCGCTTCGCGACGATATTCGTACACCAGGTAGCTGTTACGATGAGGCAAATAAAACGCATCGAACTTCATCCGCGTTTTCGGCACGACCTTATTAGGCAGCTCGCCGTAAAACACCGGCACCAGCCGCTGCAGCGTGGTTTTGCCTGAGGCGTTGGTGCCACAAATATTGGTGTGGCCGTCCACACTTAGTTCCACCACCCCTTCCAGGTGGCCGTGAATCATCACGATGCGTAGCAGGTGGGCCATGCCGTGTCCTTTCGTTTGCTGATCGAATCGTTTTGCTGATCAAAGAAAGCGACTATCTTGCCAGACACATTGATAGCTTGTCTTACTCTTATCGAGCGTTTGGATTCGGCATTGCCACCAGTATCAAGCGGTGCCCAGCAACCCTGCAAAGAAACTCACCGCGTTGGCTTCCAATCCTTCAAGATAATATCCCCCTTCCTGCACCACTAGCGTGGGTACGTTCAAGCTGGCTACTTTGCGGCCTAGCTCAGCGAACCCTGAAGTTGAAACAGTCACCTTGGCTTGGGGGTCTCGCTCGTAAATGTCGAATCCCAGCGCTAGCACTATCGCATCGGGTTCAAACAGCCGAATGGCCTGGCAGGCTTGTTCCATGCGATCAAAAAACACCGATTCCGGCGAACCGTGAGGCATCGGTAGGTTGAGGTTGTAGCCCAGCCCCGCACCCTGACCACGCTCGTCTTCAAAGCCGGTTACTGCGGGGTAAAAATTGGTGGTATCACCGTGAATCGAGATATACAGCACATCGTCGCGCTGGTAGAAGATTTCCTGAATACCCTGCCCATGATGCATATCGGGATCTAACACCACGATGCGCGGATAGCGCGTTTTAAGATGCTGCGCGGCAATGGCGGCATTATTGAGAAAGCAAAAGCCACCGGCGGTGTCGATGCCTGCGTGATGACCCGGCGGGCGCGATAGCGCATAGGCAAACTGATCGCCCGCCAGCAAGGCCTCGGCACCGGCCACCGCGCTTTGCGCTGACCAGTATGCCGACTGCCAAGTATGTTGCCCCACCGGTGCGCTGCCGTCTGCTAGGTAGCGCGCGGCTTCTGCCAATATGCCGCGCAGGGCGTTGGGCGAGCGCACGAAGATGTTGGAGATCACCTCTTCCCCCCAGTCTTCGTCAAGCGTGTGCCAGCGCCGATAGGCACTTTCAAGAAAACCCAGATAGGCAAACGAATGGACCGCCCTTAGCGGCGCCACGCCGTAATCAGCGGGTGCTTGAACATCAAAACCAAGACGTTGAGCGGCTGCCAATAGCTGCGTGGCGCGCTCGGGCACTTCCTGGGGCGTGCGCATTTTCCCGCGGGAGAAGTAGGTTTGCGGCTGATGGAGCAGTTGCTCAGCGTGAAAGAATGTTTTCATCAGTATGCCCCCGCTATTTCGCCCACACCCTTTACTACGGAGTCGCGGGCCACGCCGATATGGTAGTCAATTGCCTCGCGGCAAGCCTCAGGGCTGCCGCTATCCAGCGCATCGAGCAGTTTGAAGTGGCTGGTCGCGATGGTGTCGGGGGCTTCATGCGTTTTGGTAATTAAGGTAATGCATAAGCGCAGCTCGTGACTCAAGTCGTTAAAGGCGCGCAGCAGCCGCTCGTTGCCGGCGTAGTGCAGCATTAAACGATGAAACTGCAGATCCTCTTCAATACGGCGCGTGCCGTCGTTACCGATGGCGGCCTCACAGAGCACCTCTACCTGTTGCTTTAGCGCGCGCTCGGCATCGGCGGTATAGCGGCCGACTAGGCGGTGGATCGCATGACGCTCCAGGCACAGCCGAAAATCAAAGACATCTTCGAGTTCAACGGCATTCAACGCCCTCACAAAGAAGCCGCGCCGGGGTTTTGATATCAGCAGCCCGCGGCTTTCCAACAGGCGCGCCGCCTCACGCACCGGTGCACGGCTAACGCCCAAGTCGCGGGAAAGCTGCACTTCTGAAAGCCGTTCACCGGGTAAAAAATGCTGCTTAACAATCGCTTGGGTCAAGTAGTCGGCAACTTGCTCGGCTAAGTTTTGCTGTTGAATAAAGGCCTTAGGAGGCACCGTTGATGAGACCATAAACGTTACTCATGGGGTATGACGCGTTTTCTTCAGTATGACGAAAAAAACCTCCTTGTCGACGAACGATTGCCGACTGTCGACAGTTTTACCACATGCTGCTATTTTCAAAGAAGGTCTCTAACAAACACTACAACTGGGCCTTAAACGCCACGCCTCGCTCGCCTAACGACTACGTAAACTCATTACGTGCTAATAACTGAGGAGCAGGAAACATGAAAAAAACTTTAGCGTTGGCTATTTCCGCTGCAGCACTCGCCTTTACCTCTGCCGCCCTGGCCGAAGACCCCAAAGCAGGGGGAACCGTTAACACGATTATTCAGCCAGAGCCGCCAGGCCTGGTGCTGGGTATGGTTCAAAATGCCCCCACGCGCACCGTAGCGGGCAATATTTACGAAGGGCTCATACGCTACTCCACTGATCTTGAGCCGATGCCGCAGCTGGCAGAGTCATGGGACGTCAGTGAAGACGGCCGTACCTACACCTTCCACCTGCGCGAAGGCGTTACCTGGCACGATGGCGAAGCCTTCACCGCAGATGACGTTGTCTTCTCTGCCGATGTCTTCCATCGCGAGTTAAATCCCAGCGCGCGGGCCGTGTTACAGCACGTTGAAAGCATTGAGGCCACCGACGACCACACCGTGGTCTTTACTCTGATTCAACCCTTTGGCCCGTTCCTGCTCTCGTTTGAAGCGGGCACCTTCACCATGGTGCCCGAGCACCTTTACGCCGGCACTGATTTCCGCAATAACGAACACAACGACCACCCGATTGGCACTGGCCCGTTTAAGTTCGCTAACTGGGAACGCGGCACGGTTATCGAGCTAGTGAAAAACGAAGACTATTACGAAGACGGCCTTCCCTACCTGGACGGCATTAACTGGCACATCATTCCTGACGGCGCTTCCCGCGCCATCTCATTCGAAAATGAGAGTATCGATGTGCTGCCTAGCGGCACCGTCGAAAACTTCGACATTCCTCGCTTAGCGCAAATGGATAACGTTTGCATGACCGAAGAAGGCCACGAGTACTTTAGCCCCTATTCGATGCTATGGATGAATAACCGCGAAGGCCCCACCGCAGATAAGCGCTTTCGCCAAGCGGTGATGTACGCCATGGACCGTGAGTTCGCCCGTGATGTGCTGTGGAACGGTCTGGGCAAAGTGCCGCTTTCTGCCTTTGGCTCGAACGCGCGCTTCCAGAATGAAGATTTGGAACCTTACAACTACGACCCAGACCGTGCCCGTGAGCTGCTAGAGGAAATGGGCTACGACGGCGAAGAAATCACCATTCTCCCACTGCCTTACGGTGAAACCTGGACCCGTTGGGCCGAAGCCGTACAGCAGAACCTGCGCGAAGTGGGCATTAACGTCAGCACTCAAGCTACCGATGTAGGCGGTTGGAACCAGCGCCTGGGCGACTGGGATTATGACCTGGCCTTCACCTACCTATACCAATACGGCGACCCGGCACTGGGCATTTCACGTACCTATCTTTCTGACAACATTGCCAAAGGCTCGCCCTGGAATAACGTCGAAGGCTACGAAAATGCACGCGTTGACGAGCTGTTTAACGAAGCAGCCACTGCCTTTCCTGACGCAGAACGTGAGGCGCTTTACCGCGAAGTCCAAGAAATTCTCCATGAAGATGTACCCGTTGGCTGGCTGATGGAGCTGGGCTTCCCGACGCTATACCGCTGTGATGTGAAAAACCTGGTGACGTCCAGCGTTGGCGTTAACGACGGCTTTAAGGATGCCTGGCTAGACCGCTAGTTGTTAGCAAATGCCTAGCCCCACCCAGGCGTTGCGCGCTGGGTGGGCGTTTCAGCTACGTCAGGAATGTGCCCATGGTTTACGCTCGCTTAATACTCATGCGGCTTTTTAAAGCTGTTATCGTGCTGTTTTTAATCGTCATTTTTAATTTTTTACTGATTCAGCTGGCCCCCGGTGATCCAGCGTCTATTCTGGCTGGCCAAGCGGGCGCTGCTGACCAAGAGTTCCTCAATCAGCTGCGCGAGCGCTTCGGCCTCGACCAGCCGATGTATGTTCAACTCTGGCGCTACGTGTCGGGCATCGCCATGCTTGATTTCGGCTACTCCTATCGCCTGGGCGTTCCGGTGTTTGATCTGATTATGGCGCGTCTGCCCGCCACGCTACTGCTGACCGGCACGGCCTTTGTACTTTCGTTAGTACTTGGCATTGTGGCGGGTTCCATGGCCGCGGCACGAGCTAAAAAGCCCTCTGGTTCGATCATTATGGCGCTGGCGCTAGTGTTTTATGCCACGCCGCTGTTCTGGATCGCACTGATGTCAGTGGTGGTGTTTTCGGTTTACCTGGGCTGGCTGCCGGCCTACGGCCTTTACACCGTGGGCGCAGGCCATACCGGCTTTGCGCTGGCGCTTGATGTCGCTAAACATCTGGTGCTTCCTGCGACCACCTTAGCGCTGTTTTTTATGGCGATTTACACCCGCATGACGCGCACATCGATGCTCGATGCCGCTCAGCAGGACTACGTAAAAACCGCCCGCGCCAAGGGCTTAAAGCCGAGCATTATTCAGCGTCGCCATGTGCTGCGTAATGCGCTGCTGCCAATCATCACTTTGGCAGGCCTGCAGGCGGGGCAAATGGTCGGCGGCGCCATTCTGACCGAAACCGTGTTTGCCTGGCCCGGCATTGGGCGCCTGATGTTCGAAGCGCTAGAGCAGCGCGACTACAACCTGCTGCTGGGTATTTTCTTCTTCTCAGCGGCCTTGGTCATCGTCTTCAATATCATCACTGATGTGGTGTACAGCTTGGCTGATCCACGCATCAAGAAGGGGGCCGCATGAGCTTTTTCGCACGCTTCGCGCAAAACCGTGGCGCCCTGATAGGGCTGATTATTCTACTGGCGATTATCGTCATGGCCATACTCGCCCCGCTGCTGTTTCCTGAATCGCCCTGGCGTATGGTGCAGCGACCCTTTCTGCCGCCACTTTCGCAAGATGGGTTTCCGCTAGGCACCGATACCATGGGCCGCAACGTGGCTTCAGGCTTAATGCACGGCGCCTGGGTATCGCTATTGATCGGGCTGGTTTCGACCAGCGTGGCGCTACTAATTGGCGTGCCATTGGGCGCGATTGCCGGCTACTACGGCGGGATAGTTGACGACATTCTGATGCGCTTTACCGAGTTTTTTCAGACGATCCCCAACTTTGCCCTAGCGATAGTGCTGGTAGCGATTATGCAGCCCAGCATTACCTCGATCGTGCTGGCGATTGCGATTGTCAGCTGGCCGCCGGTGGCGCGCTTGGTGCGCGCTGAGTTTATGTCGCTGCGCAACCGTGAATATGTCGAGGCCGCGCGCTTAATTGGCCAATCCAATAGCACCATTATCCTGCGCCAGATTCTGCCCAATACGCTGTCGCCCATTATCGTACTGGCGTCATTAATGGTGGCCACCGCTATCTTGCTGGAATCGGCGCTGTCGTTTCTTGGTTTGGGCGATCCTAACGTGATGTCCTGGGGCTATATGATTGGCGCGGCACGCACGGTGATTCGCCAAGCGTGGTGGCTGAGTTTCTTCCCTGGTGTGGCGATTCTGCTTACCGTGCTGGCGTTAAACCTTGTCGGTGAAGGCTTAGATGATGCGCTAAACCCTAAACTTTCCCGCGAGCGCTAGGCGCTTGTTATGGCTGGAGTGCTTGTTATGAATGAAGCATCAACAGAAAGCGTGCTTAGCATTCGCGATGTCAGCATTGCGCTACCTAAAGGCGCCGATCGCGCCCTAGCGGTGGAGAATGTTAGCTACGACGTAAAGCGCGGCGAAATTATGTGCGTGGTCGGCGAATCCGGCTCCGGAAAATCGATGGCTGCCAACGCCGTAATGGGATTGCTACCCAAGGGCGTCAACGCCACTCAGGGCGAAATAATGTTCGAGGGGCAAAACCTACTCGCCCTGACAGAAAAACAGCATCGCGCCCTACGCGGGCTAAAAATCGGCATGATTTTCCAAGAACCAATGACCGCTCTTAACCCACTGATGCGGGTAGGCGCACAAATTGCCGAAGTGTTTGAGGCCCACGGCCAATTCACCGCAAAAGAGCGCCAGGCACGAGCGCTGGAGCTATTAATTGAAGTCGGCATCCCACAGCCCGAAAAAGCCATTCGCGCCTATCCATTCGAGCTTTCCGGCGGACAGCGCCAGCGGGTGATGATCGCCATGGCACTGGCGTTGGAACCTATTCTACTGATTGCCGATGAGCCCACCACGGCGCTGGATGTAACGACCCAGGCGCAGATTCTGGAACTGATTCGCGATTTGCAAAGCCAGCGCGGTATGTCGGTGATGTTTATCACCCACGACTTTGGCGTCGTCGCTGAAATAGCCAATCGCGTCTGCGTGATGCGCCACGGAAAAATAGTGGAGCTAGGTGATGCGAAAGCGGTGCTGGAGAATCCTCAAGATGCTTACACCCAGGCGCTGATCGCAGCGATTCCCAGCAATGCGGTACCGCCTCACCGCGAGACCAGCCAAGTAGCCCCGCTGCTGGAGATCAAGCAGCTCAATAAAGTGTTTCGTTCCAGGGGCGGTTGGCTTAAACCCTCCCGAGAAGTCCGTGCCCTTGAGGATGTATCGCTTACCCTGGCGCGGGGTGAAACGGTGGGTATTGTGGGTGAATCCGGTTCTGGAAAATCTACTTTGGGCCGCTGCGTGGTGCGCCTTGAACATCCTGACAGCGGCGAACTGCTGCTGGATGGCGTGAATCTTTCACAGCTTAAAGGCGATGCGCTGCGCCGCGAACGCCACCGAGTGCAGATGATTTTTCAAGACCCTTACGCCTCGCTCAATCCGCGCACCAAAGTGGGCATGGCGATCGCCCAGGGGCCGATTGCCAACGGCACATCAAAAGCGGCGGCGCTCAAGCAGGCAGGTGAACTGCTGGACATGGTCGGCTTGGGCGCCGGGGCGGCAGAGCGCTACCCGCATGAATTTTCCGGGGGCCAGCGCCAGCGGATTGGCATTGCCAGAGCGCTAGCATTGAACCCAGAGTTGATCGTCGCGGACGAAGCCGTCTCAGCGTTGGACGTGTCCATTCAGGCTCAGGTGTTGGAGCTGCTGGAAGAACTGAAGCAACGCCTCTCTTTGTCGCTGCTCTTTATCACTCACGACCTGCGGGTGGCGGCGCATATTTGCGATCGTATTGTGGTGATGCAGCATGGCCGCATTGTCGAGCAAGGCAGCGCTGAGCAGATCTTTCTTGCTCCCCGCGAGGCATATACTCAGGCCCTGCTCAAAGCGATTCCAGGGCGTGTGGCTCCCGTAGCGGCTACGGCGTAGGTTTTCAAAGTGGTGTCGTTCATAATCGAATAGTTAAAAACTAATATTCAAAACACTAATGTAGCAAACTGAAAAGATGAGCTAAGGAACCCTCATGCAGATAACCCTGGAGGCGCTGCGCGCCATTGTTGGCCCGGCCCACGTATTAACGGGTGACGATGTGCATGGCCGCCGCGTGGACTGGATGACCGGTGCGCCCTGCCAGGCTGGAGCGATTGTTCGCCCCGCGGACACCGAGCAGGTAGCGGCGGTCATGCGCGCTTGTTATGAGGTGCAGCAGCCGGTAGTCACTCACGGCGGATTAACCGGATTAGTACACGGCGCGGAGGCAAGCCCTGACGAGCTGGTCATTTCCCTGGAGCGTCTGACGGCCATTGAAGAGATCGACCAGATCGGCGGCACGCTCACCGTTCAAGCCGGAGCACCGCTGCAGCGGGTTCAAGAAGCAGCGCGAGAAGTCGGCCTGCAGTTTCCGCTGGATTTAGGCGCCCGAGGCAGCTGTACGATCGGCGGCAATATCGCCACCAACGCAGGCGGCGTGCGGGTGATTCGCTACGGCATGATGCGCCAGCAGGTGCTCGGCCTGGAAGCGGTGATGGCCGATGGCCGCGTGGTCAGCTCGATGAATCGCATGCTCAAAAATAATGCCGGTTTTGATTTAAAGCAGCTGTTTATTGGCAGCGAAGGCACCCTGGGCATTGTGACGCGCGCCGTGCTGCGCCTGCAGCCCCCGACACCCAGCGAGCAGACGGCGATGGTCGCCTGCCCTTCATTTGAAGCGTTAACCGGCCTGCTCAGCCATATGGGCAAAGCGCTAGGCGGAAGCCTGGGCGCCTTTGAAGTCATGTGGCAAAACTACTACCGTTTGCTGACGGAAACCATGGGGCGCCATACGCCGCCTATTGCTACCGAACACCCTTTTTATGTGATTATTGAGTCACTGGGCAGCGATGCCGAGCGCAATGCCAGCCAGTTCAGCGAAGCGCTGGAAAGCGCGCTAGAGAGTGAATTGATTGTCGATGCGGTGATCGCGCAATCCCACGCCCAGCGCGATGGGCTGTGGGCCATTCGTGAAGATATTGAAGGACTGGTCAAAGGCATGTCACCGGTTTTCACCTTTGATGTCAGTCTGCCGATTGCCGATATGCAGCGCTACACCGTCGCGCTGGAAACGCAGCTAACCCAGCGCTGGCCAGAGGCGCGGCTAGTGGTGTTTGGCCACTTAGGCGATGGCAACCTGCATATTTCCGTGAGTACCGGCAACGATGCCATCGAGATTCGCCGTGAAGTTGAAGCCATGGTTTATGAGCCGCTGACCGCGCTTGGCGGTTCTGTGTCCGCTGAACACGGCATTGGCCTGGAAAAACGCCCGTGGCTAAGCACTTGCCGCGCCAGCGCCGAAATCGAGTTGATGCAGACTCTCAAGCAAGCGCTAGACCCGCTCAACCTATTGAATCGCGGTAAAGTGCTTTAACGAAAAGCCCAACGCTGATCATTACGACTGTTTTTAGACATCGCTTTTAGGAACCGCTATGCCCCGCTACCCCGAGCACTTAACCAGTGAAGGCCCTGTTAATCCGTTTCCTGGCATCAAGGTGTTAGAGCGCCGCATTGGAAAGGAGATCCCGCATCGGTTGGGCTCTAACGAAGGCCTGGACATGCCCCACCGTGCGCTGCGCGCGCACTTTGGCGATGCCCTAGCCGAACACGTTTACTGCTACGGCGATGCCGAAGCGCTCGGCGTGCGCCAGCGCCTGAGTACCCAGCATGGCATGGCGCTTGAAACACTGCTGGTCGATGCCGGTGCCGACAGCCTTATTGCGCTGGCCCTGCGCACGACCTGTGAACCCGGTGCGACCGTCATTTGCACCGCCGGCACCTACCCCACCTTTGGCTATTTTGCGCTTGGCCAGGGATGCCGCTTGGTTGAGCCCAGCTACGTTGAGGCAACTGGCGTGCTGGCACCCGATTTGGAAGCGCTGGCTGCCGCGGCGCATAACGAAGATGCACGACTGGTGTACCTAGCCAATCCCGACAACCCCAGCGGTCACTTACACAGCGACAGCGCGATTGTTAAGCTGCGCGAAGCGCTGCCCGACACCTGCTGGCTGTTGTTGGATGAAGCCTATGGGGATTTTCGCGACGATGCTAACAGCGAGTTCGCGGCTCAGGCGCTGCCCGGCGTGATACGCCTGCGTACGTTGTCAAAAGCTCATGGCCTGGCGGGCTTACGCATTGGCTATGCCATCGCGGACCCTGACGTGCTGGCGATGATGATGAAAGTGCGCATTCACTATGCGGTGTCGTCGTTAACGCTAGCGGCCGCGGAAGTGGTGCTCGATCATCCTGACGAGGTTCACCAGCACGTGGCCGATGTAAAAGCGCGCCGTGAGCAGCTGGCAGCACACTTTCGCGCCCTAGGGGCGGACGTTCTACCCAGCGCCACCAACTTTGTTGGCATTCGCTTACCCAGCGCGGAGCTTGCCGCCGAGGTGCATCAGCAGCTGCTCGCCGAAGGCGTGTTAGTTGCGCGCTTAGCACACCCGGCGCTTGCCAATATCATTCGTATTACCGCCGTACAAGCAGCGCTGGAGACAGGAAAGCTCTCGGCATTAGAGGCTGCGATTACCGCTTAAGCCTGCGTTAGCCAATGTCTAAAATCATCCAGTTCGCCACGCACCGCCTGACGGTATAAGCCCTGCAGCTGAGCCGTCACGCTGCGCGGGAGGATGGGTTCATTGGCCGGTGGCGCCCCAGCGCGGGCGCCAATACGCCGCCCATCCAACTCGCGCAGCGGCAGTATCTCAGCGGCGGTGCCGGTTAAGAACGCTTCATCAGCGGTATATAGCTCATCGCGAGTAATCCGCCGCTCACGCACTTCAATGCCCAGCACCTTCTGCGCCAACTGAATCACACTATCCCGGGTAATGCCCTGCAGGCACGACGTTACTTCCGGCGTATGCAGCATGCCGTCGCGCAGCAAAAAGACGTTAGCCGCCGAGGCCTCGGCCACATAGCCTTCCGGATCAAGCATGATGGTTTCATCAAAGCCCGCCTTCACGGCGGTATTGAGCGCGAGCATCGAGTTAACGTAGTGCCCGCTGGTCTTGGCCCGGCACAGGCTGATGTTGACGTGATGCCGCGCCCAGGAAGAGGTCAGTGCGCGCAAACCATGGGTGGCCGCCTGCGGTGAAATGTACGGACCTAAATCCCAAGCTGCCACCATCAAATGGGTGCTGAGCCCCTGAGCACGCAGCCCCAAGCCTTCTGAGCCTAAAAATACGGTGGGTTTTAGATAGGCATTGGTTAGGCTATTTTTGCTCAGGCACTCGCGCTGAGCAGTGATGATGTCTGCCTCGCTAAACGGCAGGGGAATGTCCAGCGCATGCGCGCTTTCTGCCAGGCGGCGCGTGTGTTCAGCGACGCGGAACAGATGTGTGCCCGTAGAGCCTGCGTAAGCACGCACACCTTCAAAACAGCCCATGCCGTAGTGCAGGGTATGGGTAAACAGATGAACCTTAGCGTCGCGCCACTCACGCCATTCACCGTCCAGCCAAATCCAGCCATCGCGATCATCAAGCGGTGTCATCGTTTTGCGTGCTCCCACTGTTGGCACCAGCCTTCAATTAAGGCCTGCTGATGCGGTTGCAGGGCCTGGTAGCCCCACGCGGCAATTTCATCGTTTTGCGGATCGGGTACGGTCGTCGTACTGCCCGCCAGGGTTTGGATAACCGCGTGACCGCATAGCGGCACGTAGCCCTCCGAGTAGCCACCTTCGTGTATCACGACAAGCTTGCCTTCGCAGCAGCGCTCGGCCAGTGCTTTCAGCTGAGCCGTCATGCGGGCGAACGCTTCGGTATTGAGCAGCATTTTACCTAGCGGGTCTTTGGCGCAGGCATCATAGCCGCAGGCCACGACGATCAATTCAGGCGCAAAGGCTTCCAGCGCAGGCAGTACCAGCGTTTCCATGGCGTGCGCGTAGGCGCCTAAGCCACAGCCCGGCGGCAGCGGTAAATTAAGATTGGCGCCGAGACCCGGGCCTTCGCCCTGCTCGTCAAAGCTACCGGTTTCCAGCGGGTAGTTAGCCGCTTGATGGAGCGACACCGTGAACACGTCAGGCTCGCTGTAAAAGGCGGCCTGCTGTCCGTTGCCGTGGTGAACATCCCAATCGAGTATCGCCACGCGCGTCACCTGCCCTAAGGCGCGGGCGCGCATCACCGCCACGGGAATGTTGCCCAGCAGGCAAAAACCGCGGCCTTGATCAGCTTCTGCGTGGTGGCCAGGCGGGCGGCATAGCGCGTAAGCGTTGCTTACGTCGCCCAGCGCTACCGCCTCAACAGCCGCCACCGCCAACCCCGCCGACTGAGTAGCCGCCGCCCAGCTGCCGGGCATAAAGGGCGCGCAGTCACCACCGTTACCGCCTTGGCTTTTGTCACCTGCCTGAAGCAGATTTAAATAGCGCGGGGTGTGAAAACGCAGCAGATCATCAATCGTTACCGCCGGTGGTTTCACGACGTGAAGTTCGTCAATCAGCCCGCTGGCTTCGAGAATGTTTTTTAACCGACGCTTGCTCTCCGGGCTTTCAGACGCCGCCTGGGGCTGTAAAAACTCACCGGGTGCGGAAAATACGCCTATTGCCCCTTGGTCATGCCAAAAGCAGCGCTCGTGCCAGTAAAAGCCGGTGGGCTTCATGGCGCAAAGCCCTGCATAAAGGCAGCCAAGTTGGCGCTTAAATGCTCGGTAGGATAGCCACCTTCCTGAATAATTACCGTGGGCAGCGACAGCGCGGCTAAGCGCTTGCCCACATCGAAAAAGGCGTCGGTTTCCACGTTCAGGCCGGCTAACGGGTCGTCTTTATGAGCATCCAACCCCAGCGCCACTACCACTGCATCGGGTGCATAGCTCTGAAGATGATCAATTAACACCGCCAGCGCATCTAGAAACACCTCGCCATCGCTTCCGACAGGCAACGGCAAATTGACGTTGGCGTCTAAGCCCTCGCCACAGCCCTCTTCATCGGCGCCGCCCCAAAAGAACGGGTAGAAGTCGCTGGGGTCGGCGTGCAGCGAACCGGTCCACACGTCGCTGCGGGCGTAGAAAATATCCTGGGTGCCGTTACCATGATGCAGATCCACATCAATGATCGCCACCTTGGCAAAGCGCTCGCGTAGCACCGTGGCCGCCAGCGCGGCATTATTAAGCAGGCAAAAGCCACCGGCGCGCTCGGGCCCAGCATGATGGCCCGGCGGGCGGCAAAGCGCGTAGGCATTCGGCGCGCCGTTAAGCACTTCTTCTGCAGCGGCTTCAGCCGTCGCGGCGGAGGCCAGCGCGCCCTGAAAGCTTGTGGCACTGAGCGGGCAGGCCATATCGTGCAAATGCCAGCCCGCTTGGCCAAGAGGATGGCGCGGGTAGTGGTGACCGCCCCCACAAGGATGAATATTCGGCGCGACAAACGCCGCTGCATTGGGCAGTGCCTGCCAGCGCGCGTAAATAGTCTCCAAAAACTGCAGGTAGCGCGGCGTATGAATCTGCTCTAAACGCATACGTAGCCGAGGAGAATCCGCTTCGCTAGGCGCTGTCAGCGTAAGCCCTGCAATGGCCAAACCTTGCGAGAGCAGCTCCGCGCGCACCGGCCCTTCCGGAGACGGCGCAGGCTGCCCGCGCAGTAAAAACGTTGGCGGCGCATGAGCGGCCTGGTCGGGATGGTAGAAACATTTCATGATTAAGTTCGCAATCCTTAGGTTCTTGACGAGAACAACCTGCCTTCGCTGACGTTTCGTACAACCCCTGAGCCCATTAGAGTAAAGAAGGAATCCAGGTGGAAAGCGCTGGAAATGCGGCTAGCAGCACAATCACCACCAGAAACGAGACGTAGAACGGTAGCGAGGCAATAATTGCCCGCTCATAGGGCACCTCGGCTATTCGCGCGGCGGTCATTAGCGTCATCCCTACCGGCGGCGTTACATTGGAGATATTCAGCACCACAATCATTAAAATAGCGAAGTGCAGCGGATCAAAACCAAGCTGAATCATCGCGGGCACTAACACCGGGGCAATCACGACTAATGCAGGCAATACATCCATCACCGTGCCAATCACTAACAGTAGCAGGCATACCAGCATCAGCTGCACAAAGGCCATATCGCTAAAGGTGGTAATCAAGCTTGCGGCGTCGCGGGCAATGCCCGAGCGCGTGACGAACCAGCCCAGTACCGCAGACGTTGCCAACAGAAAGAACACCACGCCTGAAAAGCGCACGGTGGTCACCAGCGAGTCCCATATTTTGCGCCAGGTAAGATTGCGGTAGAACACGGTGCCAATGATGATGGCGTAAACGGCGGCAAAGCCGGAGGCTTCCGTAATTGTGGTAAGCCCGGAGAGAATGCCGCCCATGATAATTAGCGGCACCACCATCGCCGGAAGCGCGACCAGCAGAGCAATCACCGCGGCCTTAAACGGCGTCGGCGCCTGCTTAGGATAGTTACGTTTCCAGGCTAGAAAAAAACTCATTCCCAGCAGTGCTAACGCCATTAACAGCCCGGGAATAATGCCCCCTGCAAATAGATCGATCACCGAAATATCCCGCAGCAGCGTGGCGTACACCACCATAACGACGCTGGGGGGAATGATCGGCCCAATGATCGATGAACAGGCGGTAACGGCGGCGGCATACTCGGCGTCGTAGCCCTGCTTTTTCATCTCGGGGATCATGATTTTACCAATCGCCACGGTATCCGTGACGGCGGCGCCGGTCAGACCAGCAAAAAACACCGACACCGAAATATTCACATGGGAAAGCGATCCGCGCACACGGCCGAATAAGGCATTGTTAAACGCGATCAGCTTATGGGTTAGCCCGCCCTGGTTCATCAGTTCAGCGGTAAAGATAAAATAGGGAATGGCAATCAATAGAAAGCCGGAAACGCCAGAGAACATGCGATCGGCAATAATGCCTAGCATGCGTTCACCGCCCAGCGCGAAACCACCCGCTAGCCCCGACATCGCCATCACCACCGCAACGGGCGCACCAATAAATAACAGCAATACGAATACTAGAATCGCGGGCGTCATGAGCGGCTCTCCCCGTCATTGATTTCAATGAGCTCGTCGATCATCTCGCTCTCATCTAAAAAGTGCTCTAGCAAGGAAAAGCCATGCACCAAGTGGAGCAGCATGATGACGCCGCTAATCGGCACCACAATGGCGGTCACTTTACTGGGGATACGGATTTGGTCGGAGACCATGTAAACCTGGGTGGCGTTGGTGAAGTAGCCCCAGCCATACCAAACCAGCATTAATGCAAACAAGCCGATCACCGCCAGGCAGAGCCCCGCTCCAATTTGCACTAGGATTTTTGGCAGGCTGCGTATCAGCAGCGTCATGGCCACATGTTCGCCGTAGCGCAGCGAAATGGTCATGGAAAGAAAGCCGATCCACGGTAGAAATAGCCGTGCCAGCGAGTAGGTCCAGCTCAGCGTGCTGCCCGTTGCTAGCTTATAAAGAAAGGCGGTAAACGAGATCCCCAACATTGCCAGGATACAGCCCACACAGACCACAATGGCCACCTGATTGATGCTATCGCTTAGGCGGCGCAACGGTATTAATACACCCATCACCATCCCTCACGCTGGAGCGCATAAAAGCCGCTCCAGCGTTGGTTAAGAATTAGCCGTTAATGACCCTGTTTTTATTGACCCTGTTTTTACTGACCCAGCTTTTATTGACCATAAATGCGGTAGTCATCGTCTGCCACTTGCTGGCCGACGCGGGCGACTTCATCAAGCAGGCCCTGCACGCGGGTCTCGTCCATACCAAAGTCATCGACGATCCACGTTTGCCATGCCGGACGGGCAATATCGGCCATGCGTTCGCGCTCTGAATCAGGCATTAAGTAGCATTCGACGAAGCGTTCACAGGATTCCACCCAGCTCGTCGTTGCCAGCGCTCCTGACATACCGTGACTCAGCTGAATGGCTTCCCGCGCAGAGCTAATCAGCACCTGCTGGTAGTCTTCAGGCAACGACTGATACCAGGACTCGCTGACGACCCACGGGGCGCTGTTATACACATGCCCGGTGAGCGTGGTGTAGTCGGTAACGGCATCAAAGTTAAACGTGGTGTTGAGCACCGGCGCATTGAACTGGCCATCGGCAAGGCCGGTTTCCAGCGCAGTGATCAGCTCGCCCCAAGGCAGTGGCGTTGCAGAGGCGCCTAGCGAGCGCATAATAGCGACGTGGGCAGGGTTTTCCTCGGTGCGAATATTAAGCCCTTCTAAATCTTCGACGGTCTTAATCAGGTGCACGTTATTGGTAAACGCGACGAAACCACCACCGTCATCAAAGGTGCCCAGGTAACGCATATTGGCCGCTTCAATCGTGCCGGACATAAAGTCAGCGAACCACTCACTGTCAAAAAAGGTCCATGCTTGGCGCCAGTTAGTGAACAGGAACGGCGCCGTGACCATTTGATAGTCTTCGTAAAACGATGACATCGCGCCCGCGGTAATAATCGTCGACTGCAGCGTGCGCCCGCCCTGCACTTCCGAACCGTTCTCAACTTCTGAACCCAGCTGACCGCCGCCGAAGATAGTGATCTCAAGGTCACCGTCGGTACGCGCTTCTACCAGATTTTTAAAATGCATCAGCGCCGGATAGATTTCATTGTTACTCATATCTTCCGGAATCTGGGTGGCAATCACCATTTCATAGGACTGCGCTTGGGCATTGGCGCTTGCAATGGCCAAGGGCAGTGCTGCCAGGGCGGCAATTAGTAAGGATTGATTCGTTTTCATAACACACCTCGTTTTGGTTATTAGTCGGTCTTCGTTATGACTGGCGTGGTGGCGTAACAGGTTGTTATATCTAGCGTCTTATTATCAGCATCAGCCTGTTACGTTATTTATTGATTGTTACTCGGGCAGTGATTCCCATACCTCAATAGCCGCGGCTAAATCTTCAAGTGAGGCACCCACCGATTTGAATAACGTGATGGCGGCTTGGTCAGAACGTCCCGGCTTTGTGCCGGACAGCACTTCGGCAAGCTCAGCCTTAATATCGTTAAAGCGAAAAGCACCTTCCTCTATCGCTTGAAGAATATCGCCCGCCTCGCCTTTGGCACCGGCATAGGTATCCACAAATACCTGTGCGCGGCGCAGGCACTCAGCGTCGGTTTCACGCATCTGCGGGCGAAAAGCGCCGATCAAATCCAGATGCGTCCCCGGCGTGAGCCACTCGCCTTTGATAATCGGCTGAGTCGAAAGCGTAACGCAGCTCACAATGTCGGCTTGCGCGACGGCTGAGGCCAAGTCTTCAACCACCTGTGTTTCAAAGCGCCCAGCGTATTCGTCGGCAATCGCCGCCGCTTTGCTACGACTGCGCCCCCAAATCATCACGCGCTTGATCGGGCGCACGCTGGCGTGGGCCTCAATCACCATGGGCGCCAGTTTGCCAGTGCCCACGACCAGCAGCGTTTCTGCCGACGCATTCGCCAACGCTTTAACCGCCAGCGCAGACGCTGCCGCGGTACGGCGACGCGTTAGCTCGCTACCATCAATACAGGCCAACGGCTGGCCGTGTTTACCTTCGCTGAGCAGATAAAGCCCCGAAATAGCAGGAATACCGTGATCGGCGTTTTGTGGAAACACGTTGACCATTTTGACGCCGATATAGCCCGCTGTTTCCCAAGCGGGCATGAGTAGCATTGTGGCTTCGCCGTCAGGCCGGTGCATCGCATGATGATGACGGGGAGGAGACTCAATGCCTTCTACAAACGTCGTTTGCAGCCGCTCGATCAAGCCATCCCAGGTTAGGTGGCGGGCGACCTCCTCGGCAGAGATGACCCGCATATTAGGCCTCCGGCAGTGCGGCAACGACCATAATTTCAACCTTCCACTCAGGCTTAGCGAGGTTCGCTTCAAGCGCGGCGCGCACGGGTGGGCGGCCGGGAACGACCCAAGCATCCCAAGCGGCATTCATTTGGTCGAATTCTGCCATGCTGGTCACCCAGATCTGTGCTGAGATCAGGTGCTCTTTGGAGGTGCCGGCTTGAGCGAGCAGCTGGTCAATGCGTGCCAGCACCTGCTCAGTTTGGCCACGCATATCTGCCGTGGCATCAGGGGGAACCTGGCCAGCAAGGTAAACGGTGCCGTTATGAATGGCGACTTGGCTCATGCGTGCATTGCTGTCTTGGTATGTAACGCTCATCGGGTCTCTCCGGTAAAATTAAGATCTTACAGAGACTAAAGCGCTACTGGGCAAATTACTTGCCCGACACTGCGATAGATTTGCCCGTAAGTCATGCAAACAAGACAAAACGCGGCAAGCAGAAGGGATTAACGATCAGAGGAAGGGCCTAACGATCTGAAGAAGGAGAGAGTTCAAAGTAGCGGCGATAGGCGCGGGAGAAACTGCCCTGGTCACGAAAGCCCACTAGCATGGCGATATGGCCCAAGCTGAGCGTGCTATGGCGAACTAGCGTACGCGCGTGCTCCAAGCGTCTGCGCTGTACATAGGCCAGCGGCGTCACGCCGGTTAGCTCACGAAAGCAGCTGTGAAAATGCCCCGGGCTCAAGGCACACAGCGCGGCGAGCTGCTCCACACGGATCTCATCGGCCAGGTGTTGATCCAACCATGCGTCTAAGCGAGCAAGATCCAGGCGTTCACTAATACAGTGCTGCCCCAACTGCGCGGCGGCCGTCGGCGTGGCATCCTGCAAGTACATGTAAAGCGCGCGCAGCAGCAAAATTGCGATTTCATTTTGTAGTGCGGGGCACTGTTCCAACTGATGCGCCAAGGCATGAGTCAGCTGATTTAAAGCGGGAGGAACGCTGAAGAAACGCGGCTTATCGAAAAGGCGCTCAATTTCGCCGCCTTGTTCGAGTAACGCCAAGTGCGCAACGGGAATATCCAGCACAAGTGTACGATTGCTGCCATCGCCTTGAAACTCATGATGGCGCGAAGAGGGAATCAGGCATCCTCGTCGGGCGGTTACCCGCTCCCCCTGCCCTTCCATGGAAAGCTCAGTCACGCCGCAGGTCGCCAGGATAAGCTGATGAAAATCGTGAGTATGAGCCACCTGCTCTTGGGCGAGATTGCGGCTATACAGCTCAAAAAGGGCCATGGCGAGAGTCCGTCTTTCATCGAATGCGATTCATTCACTATAAAACGGCTAGTGAAGAGAAAGCCAATAAATGCAGGTTCTCAAGAGAAAACACAAATCGCAGACACAAAAAAAGACGCCTAAGCGTCTGATTTTGAATATGGTGCCGGTAGCCAGACTCGAACTGGCACACCCGTAAAGGCGGCGGATTTTGAATCCGCTGCGTCTACCAATTCCGCCATACCGGCAATGGATGCGCATTATACGTAAAAATTGAGGTAGGTCAATCGCATCGACTGACTTTATCCAGCCAAAGCGCTATCCTATGCCGCCTGTTTGATCAACGTTAAGAGTCATACACCATGCAGCGCGCGGATTTTCATTACGAGCTACCCGACGAGCTAATTGCTCGCTACCCTTCTGAGCAGCGTAGCGACTGCCGTCTGCTGTGCGTGTATGGGCAAAGCAGCGCGCTAGAACATCGTCGTTTTCCTGATTTACTGGCGCTTTTGGAACCAGGCGACCTGCTGGTATTCAACGATACTCGCGTGATTCCCGCGCGCCTGCACGGCCACAAGGCAAGCGGCGGCAAAATAGAAATGCTGCTTGAACGCCCGCTGGATGCTCACCGTGGCTTGGCGCACATTCGCTCTAGCAAGTCACCCAAGCCCGGCACGGAATTGATTTTTGAAGGTGATGTTCACGCGATTGTAGAAGGCCGCCGCGACGCGCTGTTCGAACTGCGCTTTTTAGGCGACACGCCAATGATTGCGCTGCTTGAGCAGCACGGTCATATGCCGCTGCCGCCCTATATCACCCGCGAAGACGAAATCAGCGACCGTGAACGTTACCAAACCGTTTATGCGCGACGTGATGGCGCAGTAGCGGCACCCACCGCAGGGCTGCACTTTGATCAGCCGCTGCTGGACGCCCTCGCTGACAAAGGCGTTAATCGCGCCTTTGTGACACTGCATGTGGGCGCCGGTACCTTTCAGCCGGTGCGTGTGGATAATATCCTTGAGCATCATATGCACAGCGAGTGGATTGAAGTCTCTGAGGCTACCTGTCAGCAAGTGCGTGACACCCTGGCCGCTGGAAAACGGGTCGTGGCGGTGGGGACGACGAGCGTGCGCTGCCTGG
Organism: Vreelandella profundi; assembly: GCF_019722725.1. NCBI lineage: Bacteria > Pseudomonadati > Pseudomonadota > Gammaproteobacteria > Oceanospirillales > Halomonadaceae > Vreelandella > Vreelandella profundi. The sequence continues at coordinate 548,744 of NZ_CP077941.1, read as the reverse complement.
AAAGCGCCTGCCAAAAAAGCAGTGATGGGCAGATCGCGCCGTACAGCGGTGATACCGACATTTTTATCTATCCCGGTTATCAATGGCGCTGTGTGGATGCTTTAATTACCAACTTCCATTTGCCTGAATCCACTCTGCTAATGCTGGTCTCTTCCTTTGTGGGCTACGACACCATCATGCACGCCTATCAGCAGGCGGTGGCCGAGCACTATGCGTTCTTTAGCTACGGCGACGCCATGCTATTGACCCGTTAGCAATTGCTTCACCAACCTTGCACAAGCCGCGCCAAACGAACGAGATTAACGAGTTATCTTTATGCGAAACGAATGTTTTATGCGCTTTGAGCGCCTGGCTGAGGATGGCCGCGCACGCCGCGGTCGCCTGCACTTTCCCCGCGGCACGGTTGAAACACCTGCGTTTATGCCGGTCGGCACTTACGGAACGGTAAAAGGCATGACGCCCGACTCGATTAAAGAGACCGGCGCTGAAATCATTCTGGGCAATACGTTTCACCTGTGGCTGCGCCCCGGCACCGAGGTGATTGAAGCCCACGGTGACCTGCACGATTTCGCCCAGTGGGACAAGCCGATTCTTACCGACTCCGGCGGTTTCCAGGTCTTTTCGCTGGGCAAGACGCGCAAAATCACCGAGCAGGGCGTGCACTTTCGCTCGCCGGTCGATGGCAGCAAAGTCTTTATGGGGCCGGAAGAGTCCATGGCTGTTCAGCGCTCGCTGGGTTCCGACGTGGTCATGATTTTCGACGAGTGCACGCCCTACCCGGCGACCCTTGAAGAAGCCGAAAAGTCCATGGAGCTATCGCTGCGCTGGGCCAAGCGTTCACGTGATGCCCACGGCGAGTCGCCTTCTGCTCTGTTTGGCATTATTCAAGGCGGCATGCATCCTGAGCTTCGCGAGCGTTCGCTCAAAGGATTGCTGGACATCGGCTTTGACGGCCTAGCGATTGGCGGGCTTTCCGTTGGCGAACCTAAAGAAGAGATGATCAAGGTTCTCGACTACCTGCCTACCTGGATGCCCGATGACAAGCCGCGCTATTTAATGGGTGTCGGCAAGCCTGAAGATCTCGTAGAAGGCGTGCGCCGCGGTGTGGATATGTTCGATTGCGTGATGCCCACCCGCAATGCGCGTAACGGCCACCTATTCACGTCCGATGGCACGGTCAAAATTCGTAACGCTAAGCATCGATTTGATACGCGTCCGCTTGATGAAGAGTGCGATTGCCATACCTGCCAACATTTTTCGCGGGGCTACTTACATCACTTGGACCGCTGCAATGAAATGCTCGGTGCAATGCTTAACACCATTCACAACTTACGCTACTACCAGCGTGTAATGGCTGATTTGCGCGCGGCAATTGAAGCGGGTACATTGACGACCTTTGTGGAAGGTTTCTATGCTCGGCGCGGCCTGCCGGTGCCTCCCCTAGCGCAAATCTAACGAATTAATCGCCACGTGCCTTGGCGCGTGGTTTAAACTGTTTGACCAAGCTTTTTATAACCTAGACGTTTTCTAACTCAGGAGTTCTCTGCAATGCTGGATTTCTTCATCTCACCAGCCCATGCCCAAGAAGCCGCCGCTGGCGGTGGTATTGCGCAAATCGTCATGCTGGTTGGCTTCGTGCTGATTTTCTACTTCCTGCTGTGGCGCCCGCAAGCCAAACGTGCCAAGCAGCACAAGCAGCTGGTCACTAACCTGGACAAAGGTGACGAGATCGTCATTGGCGGCGGTTTGGTGGGTCGTATCTCTAAAGTGAGCGACGAATTCCTGACCATCGAGATCTCTGAAGGCACCGAAGTTAACGTGCAGAAAAATGCCGTTGCTGCCGTACTGCCTAAAGGCACTATCAAGTCCATCTAATGCTTTCAACACCCCTGCCGACACAGTGCCAGCCACCCCGGCAGGGGTGACATGGTATGAATGATGGTGAACCATGCTGTGCACGGCGAGTCTGTGCACAGCATTCCGTTTGTAATTGAAGGCAGGGCTTGCATGCTCAACCGTTACCCCCTGTGGAAGTATCTGCTGATACTCGTCGTCCTGGCGGTCGGCCTTATCTACTCGCTTCCCAATCTATTCCCCGAAGATCCCGCCGTCCAAATCAGCAGCGCCCAAGGCGACTCGCTGGACGAACGCCAGATTAACCTTGTTGAAGCCGCTTTAACTGAAAGCGACATTGACATCAAAGCAATCGAAGAAGAGAACGGGCAATGGCTCATTCGTCTGCGCCATGACGATGACCAGCTCAACGCTCGCGACATTGCCACTGAAATACTCGGCAGTGATGCCACCGTGGCATTAAATCTTGCTGAAGCGACCCCAAGCTGGCTGCAGTCATTTTCTGCCTCGCCCATGACGCTTGGTCTGGATTTACGTGGCGGCGTGCACTTCTTGCTTGAAGTGGACATGGAGGCCGCACTAACCCAGCGCCTTGAAGTCAACGCCAGCGCCATGCGCGAGCTGCTGCGCAGCGAGCGTATCCGCTACCGCAATACCGACGTAGAAGATCGCTCACTCTCGATCGACTTTGCCAGCGCCGAAGACCGTGACACGGCACGCCGACTGATCACTCGCGACTTTCCTGACTTTGAGTATTCCAATGCAGGAGATGGCCGCGCCTCTAGCTTAGTGATGACATTAAGCGATCAGTCGATCAGTGAAATTCAGGACTACGCGATCAACCAGAACTTGACCACGCTGCGCAATCGGGTCAATGAGCTGGGCGTTGCTGAGCCCATGGTGCAGCGCCAAGGCCCCAATCAAATTGTGGTTGAACTACCTGGCGTTCAGGATACCGTTGCCGCGAAGCGCATTGTCGGCGCGACCGCCAACCTTGAGTTTCGCCTAGAGGCGCGTAACGACACGCCGGCTAACGAAACAGAAACGCTGACGTTTCGGAATGATTCAGCACGCAGCGCTGAGCTAATGCGTGATGTCATCATTACCGGTGACAGTGTTTCCAGCGCCAGCAACAGCTTTGATGAAAATGGCCGTCCCCAGGTCAACATCAACCTAGACGGCACCGGCGGCACGCTGATGAACCGCGCCACGCGCACCAATATTGGTCGCAATATGGCAGTGCTGTTCATTGAGCATAAAAGCGAAGACACCGTGGTGGTTGACCCGGAAACGGGCGAAGAAACGCTTGAACGCGAGCCTTACGTTGAGCGCGGCCTGATTAGCTTAGCCACGATTCAAAGCGCACTGGGCAACAGCTTTCGCATTACCGGCCTAGACTCGCCAACAGAATCTTCCGAGCTTGCGCTGCTATTGCGCTCTGGCTCGCTAGCAGCGCCTATCTACTTTGTGCAAGAGCGCACAATTGGGCCAAGCCTGGGCGCTGAAAACATTGAGCGTGGCCTGCTGTCGGTTCAGGTTGGCCTGCTGCTAATCGTGCTATTTATGCTGGCGCGCTACAAAGTTTTTGGTGTGTTTGCCAACATTGCGCTGGCGCTGAACTTAACGCTGCTGGTCGCGGTAATGTCGATGCTGGGCGCGACGCTGACACTGCCAGGCATTGCCGGCATAGTGCTGACGCTGGGCATGGCGGTGGATGCCAACGTGCTAATTTTTGAGCGAATACGTGAAGAACTGCGTAACGGCTTATCGGTTCAGCAGGCGATTCAAGCGGGCTATGAACGCGCGTTCACCTCGATCGTTGACGCCAACATCACCACGCTGCTTGTGGCCATCATCCTATTTTCGATTGGCTCCGGCCCGGTTAAAGGATTTGCTGTCACGCTTTCTATCGGTATTTTGACGTCGCTGTTCACCGCGTTAATGGTGACTCGCGCCATGGTCAACTTGATCTATGGCAGCAAGCCCGTCAAAAAGCTGTGGATTTGAAAAGCATGGATTTAATTCCTGTGCTTAGCCCAGAACTTAAGAGGTGGTAATGAAACCCCTATCACACCTGCGAATCGACTTTATGGGACGGCGCAACATCGCGTTTGCCGTCTCCGCTGTACTATTAATTGTGTCGATTGGCGCCATCCTATTCCAGCAGCTCAACCTGGGATTGGACTTTACCGGCGGCACGCTGATTGAGGTGCGCTACGGCGCAGCGCCCTCACTCGATGCAATTCGCGTGCTGCTCGAACAGAGCGGCTTCCAAGATGTTTCCGTGCAGACGTTTGGCGGATCGACGGAAATTTTGATTCGCCTACAGCAGGCGTTTGATGCTGACGTGGGTGGCGAAGTCGTTAGCCTACTGCAAGCGAGTGGCGAAAGCGTAAACCTTGTTCGCGCTGAATTCGTGGGCTCCCAGGTAGGCGATCAGCTGCGCGACCAAAGCGGTCTAGGCCTGCTGGTCGCATTGGGCGTTGTCATGGTTTACGTCGCGCTGCGCTTTCAGTACAAGTTTGCGATTGGTGCCTTGGTGGCGTTGCTACACGATGTCGTCATCGTCGTGGGCGTTTTCGCCCTCTTCCAGCTCGATTTCGACCTGACCGTACTGGCAGCCATTTTGGCGGTGATCGGTTATTCGCTAAACGATACGATCGTGGTTTATGACCGCATTCGCGAGACAATTAGAACCTCTCGAATCGATGATATGCCGCAGATCTTTAACGAAGCAATTAACGCCACGCTTTCCCGCACACTGGCAACATCGGGCACCACCATACTGGTACTGCTCGCTCTGCTGCTGCTGGGCGGAGATATGATCGAAAACTTTGCTATTGCGCTGCTGGTTGGCATCGGGGTTGGCACGTTCTCGTCTATCTACATTGCCGCGGCGCTACTGCTGCCGCTGAAGCTGTCGCGAGAAGACCTGATACCGACCAAAAAAGAGACCGACGAAGAAGAGGAAGAGCTGCCTTAACGGCACCCTTTCTTAACTGAGTTTCTCGAGCCCACAAAAAGGCCCCTGCTGGTTTCCCAGCAGGGGCCTTTTTTATTCGACGTACTTACTTTGCTCGAAGTGCTTAACTTATTCGAAGTGCTTAACTTATTCGAACTACCTAACTTATCCGAAGTGCTTGGCTGGGCAGTGCGCTTTAGCTTTAAAAGTGCGGCGTTAACTGCTTGATCAGCGCTTTATAAAGGCGTGGACCAGCCGCCATCAGCAGCCCTTCTACTTTCACTATCGGCTGGCCGTCAGGCGTACCCATCAGGGCACCGGCTTCTTTTAAGAACAGCGTACCCACCTGCATATCCTGCTCTTCCAGACCCAGCACGAAGGCGCTATCAACGCGGCCACAGGCTAGTTCACACAAATCCAACAAGCCGCTTCCCGTCGCCAGCAGCGTTTCTACCTGCGGGGCGAGCTGTTGGCTAACGGTTACATAAGCAGGCAAATGACGAGTGCGCAGCCAGGCTTCCGGCAGACTCATCGCCATGCGCGTACCGGTAATGGCAGTGGGCTTGCTAACGCGCATGCGTTTGTCATTGTGCTGAGCGCCGCGGCCGCGGCTGGCGATATATTCATCGTCGCCGAACGGGGAAATAATCACCCCGTGCTCGGGACGACCTTTGATAAGACAAACCACTGACAGTGCAAAGCCCGTACCGGCAACGGCTAAATTGGAATAGCCGTGCATTGGTTCGATTTTCCAGACCACATCCGCACCTTCCCCTTCACCCGCTCTATGCGGTGTAAAGCGGCCGGTAACACCGTGCTGGGGATAACCGCGTTCCAACTGCTGAACAATCGTTGCTTCGGCCTTGCGCGCGGTCTCATCGAGCAGGCGGTCAAGGTTAAATTCTTCGTGAGCGTTTTCAATACGTTCGCGTACACGCATAAAATGTTCAACAGCGCCGCGTGCAGCACGCAGCGTAAATTGGACCATAGGATTCATGATCGGGCCTTGTGACAGTGATGTTAAAGAACGGGGTGTAAAGCAAACAACAGAGCGCTAAGCGCAGGCGCATATAGTCGCCTTTGGGGCGCAATTCTAGCAGACCGCTCTCGGGCATGCCATCGACTCATGCTAGACTGCGCGTTTTACGCCTTATTGATCACCGAGCACTATTTACCGGGCCCTATCATGCTTGAGCGCATTCGCATTGTTCTAATTGGCACTAGCCATCCTGGCAACATCGGCGGCGTGGCACGCGCCATGCACAACATGGGCTTAGCAGATTTAGCCCTCGTCGCCCCACGCTGTGAGGTCCTGACCCAGGACAGTATTTCCCGCGCATCGGGCGCTGACCACCTGCTTCATCAAGCGCGTGTTCATGCAACGCTAGAAGAAGCGGTGGCTGATTGCACTTTAGCCGTCGGTGCCAGCGCACGCTCGCGCACGCTACCTTGGCCAATGCTTTCCCCGCGAGAATTAGCGGATCGCCTGCCCGCAGAGTGCCAGCCCGAGGGTGCCCGCATAGCGCTAGTCTTTGGGCGCGAAGACAGCGGCCTTACCAATGCTGAGCTACAGCGATGCCATGCCCACGTACACATCCCCACCAACGCTGATTTTAGCTCGCTCAATTTAGCAGCGGCGGTTCAAGTAATGGCCTATGAATGTCGCATGGCGTGGCTTAGCCAAGCCGATGCCCCATCAACCGCACCTGCTGAAGCGGAAGAGCTGGCGACGCACGCAGAGATTGAGCACTATTTTGAGCATTTAGAACGTACGCTAATTGGCATTGATTTTCATGACCCGGCCCAGCCGCGACAGCTAATGGCGAGACTGCGCCGCCTATACCTGCGGGCCCGCCCTGAGCGTATGGAAATCAACATCTTGCGTGGAATACTAACGGCTACCGATAAAGCCGCCGGCAATCCGCGACGTTAGCGCTGACCGCCATAGCTTGAAGTCATCGGCAGTCGCCCCAACATCGCAGTATCCTCTAAAATTCGTTGTCGCTCCCAAGGACTTCTTATGTTTCAACGCCTGCGTGAAGACATCAACAGTGTATTTGAGCGCGACCCCGCCGCACGCAACTTCCTTGAGGTGCTGACCAACTACCCTGGCCTGCATGCGCTGCTGCTGCATCGTTGCAGCCACTGGCTGTGGAAGAAAAATTTCAAATGGCTGTCACGGACGCTATCCACTTTCTCACGCTGGCTGACCGGTATTGAGATTCATCCCGGCGCTACCATTGGGCGACGCTTTTTCATCGACCACGGCATGGGCGTGGTGATTGGCGAAACCGCTCAAGTCGGCAATAACGTTACGCTGTATCAAGGTGTTACGCTCGGCGGCACCAGCTGGAACAAAGGCAAGCGCCACCCAACGCTTGGGGATGGCGTGATTGTCGGTGCTGGCGCCAAGATACTCGGCCCCTTTATCGTAGGCGCCGGAGCCAAGATTGGCTCTAACGCGGTAGTCACTAAAGAAGTCCCCCCGGGCGCTACGGTGGTCGGCATTCCGGGCAAGATTGTTACACGTGCCAATCCCGACGTAGAAGAAGCCTTGGACGTCGACCCTGCTCGCCGTGAAGCTATCTGTCAGAAGTTTGGCTTTGATGCGTACGGCGTTAGCCAGGACATGCCGGACCCCGTTGCGCGTTCAATGCAGGCGATGCTCGATCATATGCACGCGGTGGATGAGCGCATTGAGCGCATGTGCTCTACCTTGCGCAAACTAGACGATAACTACCGCGACGGTCAGCTGCCGGCGCTGCGCAGCGAAGATTTTGCCGACATTCTGGATGAGCATGACAGTCCCTGCCCTAGCGTCGAAAAGCGCTCAACGGCGCCCTCGGCTACCGACTCAGACAGCGGGCCCACAGCACCGCCACCGGGTAATGGTTGACCAAAGCACTCAGGCTTTCCCATAATGGCGACACATTTGCCGTTAGCGCTGAGGGTTCAGCGTCGAGGTGCTTGCCATGCGCTTGACCACCAAAGGCCGTTATGCCGTTACCGCCATGCTCGACTTAGCGCTGCATGCCCATAACGGCCCGACCAGCCTCAGCGATATTTCTCAACGCCAAGAAATATCGCTCTCCTATTTAGAGCAGCTGTTTGCTCGCCTACGCCGCGCCGGTTTGGTTGACAGCGTGCGTGGGCCGGGCGGCGGCTACTTGTTGTCGCAGCCGCCAACCGCGATTAGCGTGTCGAACGTCATTGACGCGGTGAATGAAAGCGTTGATGCCACTCGCTGCCAAGGGCTTTCAGACTGCCAGCAGGGCGACACTTGCCTGACCCACCACTTGTGGTGCGAGCTGTCTTTTCAGATCCGTCACTTTCTTGACGAAATGACCCTGGCACAACTGATGCTGCGTCCTGATGTCATAAAGATAGCAGCGCGACAAGATCAGCGCGCTGACGCTGGCATTCTGGTCTCATCGCCTTAGCGTCAGCCATTCACTCGCGCTTCTTGTCGTTATTATTCATAAACAGTCGGTACCTTACCCATGACCACGCCTACGCTGCCAATCTATTTAGATTATGCCTCCACCGCGCCGGTTGACGCGCGCGTGGTCGAGGTTATGCAGCGCTATTTAACGGTTGACCAGCTGTTTGCCAACCCCGCATCGCGCAGCCATATGCTTGGCTGGCAGGCGGAACAGGTGGTCGAGCAGGCGCGTCGCCAGGTAGCCGATGCCATTGGTGCCGATCCTAGAGAGATTGTTTGGACCAGCGGCGCCACGGAAGCAAACAATTTAGCGCTAACGGGCTTTATGCGCGCTAATCGCGAGCGCGGCATGCACCTTGTGACCTCCACTATCGAGCACAAAGCGGTGGTTGATACCGCTGCCGCGCTTGAAAGAGAAGGCTTTGAGGTGACCTGGCTAACGCCAGGGCGCGATGGCTGCATTCAGCCGGAGCAACTGCGCGCGGCCATGCGTGACGACACCACGCTGGTCTCGTTAATGGCGGTGAATAACGAGCTAGGCAGCATTAATGATATCGCCGCGCTGGCGAGCGTCGCCCATGAGTTTGGCGCCGCGTTCCATACCGATGCGGCACAGGCAACGGGCCGTATTCCACTCGACGTGGTGGCCCAGCAAATTGATTTGATGTCGCTTTCTGGGCACAAAACCTACGGCCCGAAAGGCGTGGGGGCGCTCTACGTCAAGCGCCATCCGGACATTCGCGTTGAGGCGCTCATTCACGGCGGCGGCCACGAGCGCGGCATGCGTTCCGGCACGCTGCCGACCCATCAAATTGCGGGAATGGGTGAAGCGCTTGCCTTGATGCAGCAACAGTTCGCTGACGACAACGCGCATATTGGCCGTTTGCAGCAGCGCTTTTTAGACGGTCTTGAAGGCGTCGAAGGCATTTTTGCCAATACGCCGCTAGATAAAGCGGTTCCTAACATTCTCAACTTGGCGTTTGAAGGGGTCGACGGTGAATCGCTGCTGATGGCGCTGCGTGACGTCGCGGTGTCCACCGGCTCAGCATGCAACTCGGCCAGCGTTGACCCTTCCTACGTATTGCTGGGCATCGGCACGCCGCGTTCGCTTGCGCTTTCATCGCTACGCTTTAGCTTTGGCCGCTTCACCACCGAAGCCGACATTGATCATGCGCTAACGCTCATTCGCCACGCGGTGAGCAGTTTACGTACACCGCCACGTTAAGCGGCTGACACTTTTTAAGGAGGACGCCCCATGGCAACACTCAACATTACCCCGGCTGCCGCACAGCAGATCCGCCATGTGCTTGACGAACGCGGCCAAGGCCTGGGCCTGCGGGTTTCGGTCAAACCTAGCGGCTGCTCAGGGTTTAGCTACGTGCTCGACTTTGCCGATACGGTTAGTGAGGAAGAAGTGCATTTTGAAGCCCACGGCGCCAGCGTGTACGTTGCGCCCGATGCCGTAGAAATGCTCAACGGCAGTGAAGTGGATTACGTTAGCGAAGGGCTCAACCGCTTCTTCCGGTTTAATAACCCTAACGTAAAAGACGAATGCGGCTGCGGCGAGAGCTTTACCGTTTAAGCTATGTACGGCGAGCTTTCATCACCGGTATTCATCCCCCGGCTTAAGCGCTATAATCGCGCCCCTGGATATCTGAGTTCAGGCAGCCGGGGATTTTCCGTGCGCTTTTAAACGCGCTTGCTGCTGAACCACATTAGCCAAATCATTTTTCTTGGCCGCCCTGGGTTTCTGAGGCGGCAATTTTTGCTTAATTCTTTTTTAAGAACTCAAGGAGACCATTCGCATGGCTACTGAACGCACTCTTTCTATTATCAAGCCTGACGCCGTTGCCAAAAATGCTATCGGCGAGATCATTGCTCGCTTTGAAAAAGCTGGCCTGAACGTCGTCGCTGCCAAAATGGTACATCTTTCTGAAGAGAAAGCTGGCGGATTTTACGCAGAGCACAAAGAGCGCCCTTTCTTTAAAGACCTCGTTGGCTTCATGATGTCTGGCCCGGTTGTGATTCAAGTACTTGAAGGTGAAGGCGCCATTGCTAAAAATCGCGACTTGATGGGCGCAACTAACCCTAAAGAAGCCGCTGCTGGCACCATTCGCGCCGATTTTGCGGAAACAATCGACGCCAACGCTGTCCATGGTTCTGATTCTGCAGAAAGCGCTAAGCGCGAAATTAGCTACTTCTTCGACAACGACGAAATTTGCCCGCGCTAAGTCTGACTGACAGGTCTGACTGATAGCGCCGCCGTATCGACTTTCGTTGCCGGCCATTTTGCGGAGGCTATGCCTCCGCCCTTCTCTTTAACGCTGACCGCCATGACCACCACTGTAGCCCAACATACGCCCGCTCCTCGTTCCGATGCCGCCAGCACACCTGCTGCCAAAGCGTCACCTGAACGCCACAACCTGCTCGGCATGTCCCGCGAGCAGATGGAAACGTTCTTTTTGTCGATTGGCGAAAAGAAATTCCGTGCTGCGCAGCTAATGAAGTGGATTCACCAAGAGGGTAGCGATGATTTTGCTGCCATGACGAATCTCTCCAAATCGCTGCGTGAAAAACTGGCGCGGGTAGCAGAAATTCGTGGCCCTGGCGTAATCTATGAAGGCACTTCCAGCGACGGCACCCGCAAGTGGGTGCTGGAAGTAGAAGATGGCAGCTACGTAGAAACGGTATTGATTCCGGCTGAAAACGGCAAGCGACGCACGCTCTGCGTCTCTTCACAGGTCGGTTGCTCGCTGGACTGCAGTTTCTGCTCCACCGGCAAGCAAGGGTTTCAGCGCAACTTAACCGCGGCTGAAATCATTGGCCAGGTGTGGGTCGCTCAGCGTAGCGTTGGCCCGCGCCGTGATACGGCTAATCGTCCGGTAACCAACGTCGTCATGATGGGCATGGGCGAGCCGTTGCTCAACTTTGATAACGTTGTGCCGGCTATGAAGCTTATGCTTGACGATAACGGCTATGGCCTGTCTAAGCGCCGCGTGACGCTGTCGACCTCCGGCGTTGTGCCGATGATCGACAAGCTCGGCGATGAAATAGACGTTAGCCTGGCCATTTCTCTGCACGCCTCAACGGACGAGCTGCGCAATACGCTGGTACCCATCAACCGCAAATATAACATTCGCGCGTTGCTGGATGCCTGCCATCGCTACCTGGCCAAAGGCCCAGACAATCGGCAGATCACCATTGAGTACACGCTGATCAAAGACATCAATGATCAGCAGGAGCACGCAGAGCAGCTCGCCGCGTTGCTCAAAGAACTGCCGTGTAAGATTAACCTGATTCCGTTTAATCCGTTCCCTAATTCCGGGTACGAAAAACCGTCGCGCAATCAGGTCATGCGCTTCCAGCAGTGGCTTTACGATGAAGGCTACAATGCAACGGTAAGAACGACCCGCGGTGAAGACATTGACGCCGCCTGTGGCCAGCTGGTTGGACGCGTGAAAGATCGCACTAAACGCAGCGCCCGGCATATCCAGTCGGTGCAGCTTGATGCCGACTAACGCCATGGGTACAAAACAGGGCTTGTCTTGACTTCCGCCTAGCGCGGCGCTTTGATGGTCACGGTTTTTATTGTCATTGCGTTATGCTTTATTTGCACTGTTATTAGTGGTTGGACGTTCACCACGAGAGGATTGATATGATCACTCACCGCAAGCGCCAACACCCAATTCGGGTGCACCTGCTGACCGTGCTTATCGGCAGCCTGTGGCTTGCGGGCTGTGCTTCGTCCAACACGGCGTCATCCCAAGCTAATCCAGCAGCGGCCGACGCCTATACGCAGCTTGGCGCCGCTTATCTGGAGCGCAACAATCTTCCCCGCGCTTTAAATGCACTGGATCGGGCGCTCGACATTGCTCCGCGCCATGCAGAAGCGTTGCAAGCGCTAGCATTGGTTTACCAGCGCCAGGGCGAAAATGCACTGGCCAACGATTATTTTCAACAAGCGGTTGACGCTGAACCTGATTTTACACGCGCCCGTAACAACTACGCGGCGTTCTTGTACGGCCAGGGCCAGTTTGACCCCGCCTGTGAACAGCTAGAAACGGCATCCCAGGATGCCCAGTACGCCAACCGCTCCCAGCTATTTACCAACCTGGGGCAGTGTTATTTGGCGCTGGAAGAATTTGATGACGCACGCGCCAGGCTGCAGCGTGCGCAAAGTATCGATCCGCGCAATGCGCGCGGCTATTTAATGTTAGCTGAACTCGAATATTCGCAGGGCAATTACGCTCAGGCCTGGGCACCGTTGCAATCTTATTTACAGCTCGCTGAGCCCGGTCAAGCGGCGCTAGAAATGGCGGTTGATATCGCCCATGCCCGCGGCGACTATAGCGTCGCCGCCGACTACCAGCGCCAGCTTGGCACCAACTGATTGATTGACGCCCTGATCACCGCTTATTTAATGAAGGATGCTCAGCCATGAGCGATACACAGTCACAAGAAAGCGTCATTAACAGCACCAACACCGTCTCTCCTGGTGAGCTTCTCTCCCGCCAGCGAGAACAGCTTGGCGTGCCGCTCGCCGATGCCGCTCGAGCGCTGAACCTGCGCCCGGCCGTGGTAAACGGGCTAGAGCAAGACAACTACCAAGAGATTCCCGTCGCTGCTTATCGCCGCGGCTACCTGCGCTCCTACGCAAAATATCTCGGCATGGATGATCGTCTCGTGCTTGAGGCTTATCAGGCGCGCAATGGCAGTATCGATACTGAGCGCAAGGTCATCCCGGTGTCGACTACCCGGCCGCCTTCCCGCGTTGGCGCCTGGCTGTTCAAACTTGTGACGCTGCTGGTCATTGTTGGGCTGATTGCGGTGACAGTGATGTGGTGGCAAAGCCGCGGTGGCAATGAGCCGCCCGGCCTTGGTTCATCGCCTACAGAAGAGACGGCTAATGCGCCAGCAGAGCCGTCGGAAGCAGAAAGTGCCGCCGTTGAGCCCAGCATTGTCAGCACTGATGAAAACGCAGCACCGGCTTCCCAAGAGCAAGCAGGCGGCGCCGATGCCGTCGCTGTTATCGACCCGGCGACGCTGGTCGCTACCGATGACGCGCCGCCGGCAGAAACCGCAGCGGTAGAAAGTGATCCTGAGGACACTGCCGACGCAGCAGCCACGACGAACGCTAACGTTCTTGAGCTCACGTTCAACGAGCAGTCGTGGACCGAAATTTTTGACGCCACCAATCAGCGCGTTTTTGTTGGCCTGCAAACGCCCGGCACGTCCACAAGCGTCGAAGGCCAGCCCCCGTTTCGTTTAACGATAGGCAATGCCACCGGCGTTGAACTGCGCTACCAGGGTAAGGAAGTTGACCTTCCCGCCCAAGCCGGTGCCAACAACGTAGCCCGATTTACCCTGGGAGAGTGACCCGCCCTATGCACGCCCCTTCTCCGATTAAACGCCGTTTTTCCCGCCAGATTCACGTTGGTAACGTAGCGGTTGGCGGTGATGCTCCGATTTCTGTTCAGAGCATGACCAACACAAATACGCTTGATGTCGCGGCCACGGTGGCACAAATCCAGCAGCTGGAAAAAGCCGGTGCGGATATTGTGCGTGTCTCGGTGCCTGACATGGACGCTGCGGAAACCTTTGGCCAAATCAAAAAGCTGGTCAATGTACCGCTTGTTGCCGATATTCACTTTGATTACAAGATCGCCCTGCGCGTTGCTGAGCTTGGCGTAGACTGCCTGCGCATCAACCCCGGCAACATTGGTCGGGAAGATCGCGTGCGCGCAGTGGTTAGCGCAGCCCGGGATAACGGCATTCCCATTCGTATTGGCGTTAACGCAGGCTCTTTAGAAAAAGACCTGCAGAAAAAGTACGGCGAACCGACGCCGGCCGCGTTGGTTGAATCAGCCATGCGCCATATTGATCATCTCGATCGTCTCGATTTTCAAGAATACAAAGTTAGTGTGAAAGCCTCGGATGTGTTTATGGCGGTAGCCGCCTATCGCGACCTTGCTGCACGCATTGAGCAACCGCTGCATCTGGGCATTACCGAAGCGGGCGGCCTGCGCTCGGGCACGGTAAAATCATCGATTGGCCTCGGCATGCTGCTAATGGATGGCATTGGCGACACTATCCGCGTCTCTCTGGCGGCCGATCCGGTAGAAGAGATCAAGGTCGGCTTTGACATGCTGAGAAGCCTCAAGCTGCGCGCTAAAGGCATTAACTTTATTGCCTGCCCCAGCTGTTCGCGCCAGAACTTTGACGTTATCGACACCATGAATCAGCTTGAAGAACGGCTGGAAGACGTCATGACGCCGCTCAATGTATCGGTGATTGGCTGCGTGGTTAACGGCCCAGGCGAAGCCAAAGAGACCGATATCGGCCTTACCGGCGGCAGCCCCGCCAACCTGGTTTATATCGATGGAAAACCGGCCAGCAAACTACGCAATGACCATCTTGTAGATGACTTAGAGCGGCTGATTCGCGATAAAGTGCGCGAAAAACAGCAGCAGCAAGACGACATGATTGCCCGCAGCACGTAAGCGCTGGGGTGTACTGCCAAGCCCGTCAGAATGAGTTGCGCACCAAGGCTCTGAACACGCGGCGCCCGAAGGCAGACTAAGGAGTTTTCATTGAGCAAGACTGGCGTTAAAAAGATTCAAGCCATCCGTGGCATGAACGATCTGTTACCCAGCGATAGCCCACGCTGGCAATTTTTTGAAACCAAAGTACGCCAGCTCATGCTGCGTTACGGCTTCAACGAAATTCGCACGCCTATTGTGGAGCAAACGGCGCTGTTTGCGCGCTCTATCGGTGAAGTGACCGACATCGTTGAAAAAGAGATGTACACCTTCGACGATCGCAACAGCGAAAGTTTGACCCTGCGCCCGGAAGGCACCGCCAGCTGCGTGCGCGCGGCCATGGAACATGGCCTGCTGTATAACCAAACCCAGCGGCTGTGGTACCAAGGACCCATGTTTCGCTACGAGCGCCCGCAAAAAGGCCGCTATCGTCAGTTTCATCAAATTGGCGTCGAAACCTTTGGCTTTGACGGCCCCGACATAGATGCCGAAGTGATTCTGCTCTCTGCCCGTCTATGGCAAGAGCTGGGGCTGATGGAACACGTCACCTTAGAGCTCAACTCGCTGGGCTCATCTGAGGCGCGCGCGGCCTATCGAGACACGCTGGTTGCCTATTTTGAGCAGCACAGCGATTTGCTGGATGAAGACTCTCTGCGTCGTTTGACCAGCAATCCGCTACGCATTCTGGATTCTAAAAATCCGGCGATGGCCGACATGCTGGACGCGGCACCGCAGCTGATGGACCACCTGGACACTGAATCACGCGAGCACTTTGAGCAACTCACCAAGATACTTGAGGCGGCGGGCATCCCTTACGTCATCAATCCGCGCCTTGTGCGCGGGCTTGACTACTACTGCCGCACCGTCTTTGAGTGGACCACCACGGCACTGGGCAGCCAGGGCACCGTGTGTGCAGGCGGGCGCTACGACGGCCTCGTCGAACAGCTAGGCGGCAAGCCGACCCCAGCGGTAGGCTTTGCCATGGGCATTGAGCGGCTCATTCTGCTGCTTGAAACCCTGCAGTTAATTCCCGACGACGCTTTGGGCGGCTGTGACGCCTTCTTACTGCCAATGGACGATAACGCCACTCTGGCGGCCATTACTCTGGCCGAGCAGCTGCGTAGCGAACTTCCCACGCTTCGTCTGCAGCTTCACTGCGGCGGCGGTAGCTTTAAAAGCCGTATGAAGAAAGCCGATAAAAGTAACGCTACGATGGCGATACTGCTCGGTGAAGATGAAATTGCTGAGCAGTCGGCGACGCTCAAATTCCTACGCGATGACCGCGAACAGCAGCGCGCTTCTACTGCAACGCTAGGCGATACGCTACGCGAACTGTTAGCCATTAATGTATAACGCCCAGCAGGCACAGGATGCCTGCTCGTGCATACCAACTAAAATAGGAGGCCGCCCGTGGCGGAGCTGAGAAGCGACGAAGAGCAGCTAGACGCATTCAAGCGCTGGTGGAAAGAAAATGGAATCTCCTTGGTAGCAGGCGCGGTCCTTGCGGGGGCGGGCGTATTCGGTTGGCATGCTTGGCAAAATTATCAACAGGGCCAGTCAGAAGCCGCTTCCATGCGCTACCAGCAGATCGTCACCATGACCACGAACAGTGAGCTTGACGATGATGACGTGGCCAGCGCACGTGAGATGGTCAGTGAGCTGAATGACGAGCATAGCAATACGCTGTATGCCGAACTTGCCCTGTTGCTCGATGCACGTTTAGCCGTGCAGCAAGGTGATTTTGACGCTGCTAAAGCTTCTTTAGAAAGCGTTGCCAATGACTCTTCGCGCCGCTACGTGCAGAGTCTGGCCTGGCTGCGCTTAGCGCGGGTAGAACTTGCCGACGGCAACCCCGATGAAGCGCTCGCGCTATTAGAAAAGCCGATTAGCGATGCGCTAGCCGCCCAGCTGGCAAACGTGCGCGGTGATGCGTTCGTTGCCAAAGGCGACACTGACGCTGCTCGCGACGCATGGGAAACCGCCATGGAGCTTGCGCAAACGCAAGACCAGCCGCTTTACGGCGTGCAGTTCAAGCTTGACGATCTCGGCGCTGAGGAGGCGACACAATGATTACTAAACACATGATGCGAGCTGGTTTAGGCGCCCTGACACTGGCACTGCTAGTCGGTTGCGCCAGTAAAGGCGAGCCTGCTGCCTACACGCCGAAAGAGCTGCGCAGCTTCAACGAAACCTCGTCGCTGGACACCCAGTGGCGGCGCAACATTGGCGATGGTTTAGGCCATGCACGCTATCCTATTGCGCCTGATCGTGAAGGCGACAGCGTCTTTGCCGCTGACGCCAACGGTGTCGTGATGGCGATGAATGCCGACAGCGGCGACGTTGAGTGGGAAATCGATCTTGAAACGCCTATTTCTAGTGCGCTAACGGCGATTGCTGGCCAGGTTTATTTAGCCGGCAATGGCGAAGTGATCGCGCTGGATCAGCGCGATGGCAGTGAAAGCTGGCGCGCTCGGGTATCCAGCGAAGTGCTGGCCGCGCCACAGGCCAACCAGCAACTGCTGATCGTACAAAGCGTTGATGGTCAAATCACCGCGCTGGACCGCACCACCGGCGAAGAGCGCTGGGCATACACTAGCGCACAGCCGGCGCTAACGCTGCGCGGCACCGGTACGCCGATGGTGATTGATCCTGTCAGCTTTATCGGCTTAGCGAATGGCCGTTTAGCGACGCTGGATAACCGCAACGGCCAGCCACTGTGGGAGGTGCAGGTTGCCACTCCGCGTGGGCGTAGCGAGGTAGAGCGCCTGGTGGATCTTTCCGGTCAGCCGATTATCACCCCCGATGGCCGCCTGTTTGTCACCAGCTATAACGGCCGCGTCGTCGCACTGGAAGCCACCCAAGGCGACCTACTTTGGGAAGCAAACCTTTCCAGCCGCCATACGCCGCTGTTGGTCGGTAACTTGCTGTATATCGTCACCGATAACAGCAACGTTGTGGCACTAGATGCAGACAATGGCCAAGAAGTTTGGCGCAACGATGATTTAGAAGATCGCTGGCTAACCGCACCTGCGTTTGCCGGTGGCCGCATTGTGGTCGGTGATTTTGAAGGCTACCTTCACCTGATCGATGCACGCGAAGGCGACATTGTCGGACGTACGCGCGTGCACAAATCAGGTATTAGCGTGCGCCCCGTCACTGAAGGCAGCACCATTCATGTTCAGGCCAACAACGGTCGCCTGGAAACCCTGGAAGTCACTCCATGACACCCGTCATTGCTTTAGTCGGTCGCCCCAATGTGGGCAAATCGACGTTGTTTAACCGCCTAACGCGTTCGCGTGATGCACTCGTGGCCGATTTTCCGGGCCTCACCCGCGATCGCAAATATGGCAACGGCATGCTGGGCGATAAAGTCTATACGGTGATTGATACCGGCGGCATCAGCGGTGACGAAGAGGGAATCGACGCCGCGATGGCGGAGCAGTCACTAGCCGCTATTGATGAAGCCGATATTGTGCTGTTTATGGTCGACGCGCGCGCAGGCCTTATGCCCGCAGACCAAGCGATTGCTAATCACCTGCGGGTTAATCAGAAAAAAACCTGGCTGGTGGTGAATAAAACCGACGGCCTAGAAGAACATTCGGCGATGGGCGACTTCTGGTCGCTGGGGCTTGGCGACCCATGGCCGATTGCCGCCGCTCACGGGCGCAATGTGTCTACGTTAATCGACGTGGTGCTTGAGCCGTTTCCCGAGCGCGACGCCAGCATTCCTGCCGACACCGGCAGCAAGGGCGTTCGCATTGGCGTGATTGGCCGGCCTAACGTCGGCAAATCAACCCTCGTCAATCGTCTGCTCGGTGAAGACCGAGTGGTGGTCTTTGATGAGGCCGGCACGACCCGTGACTCTATCGAGATTCCTTTTGAGCGCCGCGGCAAACCCTATGTGTTGATTGACACGGCAGGCATTCGGCGGCGCAAAAATGTCCGCGAAATAACCGAAAAATTCTCTATTATCAAGACCCTGGATGCGATCAAAGAATCCCATGTAGTGATCATGGTATTGGACGGCTCCAGCGGCTTGGTTGAGCAGGACTTGCACCTACTCGACTATGTGTTGACCACCGGGCGCGCGCTGGTACTCGCGGTGAATAAGTGGGATGGTTTAGAGAGCGAAGCCAAGGAGAAGATGCGCGTTGAGATCAAGCGCCGCTTAGGTTTTGCTGACTACGCAGAGCTGCACTTTATCTCCGCTCTGCACGGTACCGCGGTGGGTGATCTTTATCCCTCGATTGATCGTGCCTTTGACGCGGCCAATGCCCACTGGTCGACCAACCGCCTAACCACTCTGCTGCAGGATGCTGTCAGCCAAAACCCACCCCCAATGGTACAGGGGCGACGGATTAAGCTACGCATGGCTCACCAGGGCGGCAGCAATCCGCCGATTATAGTGGTACATGGCAATCAAACTGAGTCCGTGCCAGAGGCCTATCGCCGCTACCTCACCAACACTTTCCGTAAAGTGCTGAAGGTTCGCGGAACGCCGATTCGCTTTGAGTTTCGTTCGGGCAGCAACCCGTTCGACACAATGGCGGGGGCCAGTGACAAAGAGAAGGCCAAGAAACGCGAGCTTAACCGCACCAAAGAGGCGCGCAAAAGCCGCCGCTAATGCGCTAACGTTTTACCCTGTGATTCACATTCGCCCGCTTGCATCGTCAAGCGGGCGTTTTGCCTTACTCGCCTTACGAGGAATGTTATGTTTATTGCTGCTCTGCGCTGTCGCTGGCTAATCATGCTGGGCATTGCCAGCCTGCTTGCCGGCTGTCTCGCTCTACCCCAAACGGGGCTTTTTGCGTTTCGTTTGGCGGTAAATTCGCTGGGCATTGAAGACGTGCGCATTGGCCCTTACAACATCAAAGCAGGGTTAGATACCAGTGATCTAACCAGCCTGATCGCCTCTAGTCTCGGTGCGGGAAGTTTACCCATACAAGCCACCGTTGCCATGGGCCTGGGCTTGCCCGCGGGCATGCCGCCCGTTGAGATGTCAGGCTTTCGCTGGACGCTGGATATGCCCGGCGTTGATCCTGTTCAGGGCCAATATAAGCAAGACGTGACGCTGACCTCCGGCGACGATGCTAACTTACGCCTGCCGGTTGCCTTTGACGTGCTGGCCACTGACACTCAGCGCATGGCCCCTATGCTAGAGCTTGCCAGCCAATTAGCCACGCAAGGCGAGCTGCCTCCCGGCAGCCAGCTGGCGATTACGCCAGGGGATCTACGCGGGCTAGGTATGCGACTTCCGGCGGGGTTATTGACTCCGACCATTCGTCTGAACGTGGGCGCTGATGGTCAGCTAATCCCGCAAGGGTAGACTATTTCAGTCAAGCGCCTTAAACGGCGATGCCGTTCAGCATCCATACTTACCCTTTAGGTAGGTTATGATAGTCAGCATTGATTGACTGCTTTCAGCGGCTATCTTATGAACAAGAAACTCATTCGTTTAAAAGGAAAACCTCTCATGCGCTGGCTTCGCCCTTTTACTATGACCGCTTTATGCGTGTCTATCGCTGCTTGTACCACCTCGCCCACAGGACGTTCGCAGCTGCTATTGATGTCTGACAGCGAACTCAATGAAATGGGCAGTCAGGCGTTTTCTCAATACCAGCAAGAGCTTCCCGCTGCCAACCAAACTAGCCAACGCTACGTGCAGTGTATTGCCGATGCAGTTATCGCCGCACTGCCCGCCGAGCAGCAGCAGTTAGACTGGCAAACCCGCGTATTTAAATCCGAGCAGCCCAACGCCTTTGCATTGCCCGGCGGCTATATCGGCGTGAATACCGGCATGCTGGACGTTGCCACTAGCCAGGATCAGCTGGCATCGGTCATAGGGCATGAAGTCGGCCACGTGCTGGCAAGCCACGCTAATGAGCGCGCCTCCACTCAAAACGCCACATCGCTAGGCTTATCGGCTATTTCCAGTGCGTCAGGCATGCAGTCCGCCGGCGGCCAACAGCTGATGGGCGTACTGGGCATGGGTGCCCAGTACGGTATCGTGCTGCCATTTTCTCGGGCACATGAGAGTGAAGCTGACATAATTGGCTTGGATCTGATGGCGCAAGCGGGCTTTGACCCACGCCAGAGCGTGACGCTATGGGAAAACATGCAGGCCGCTACCGGCGGCGGCGCGCCCCCTGAGTGGATGTCGACTCACCCCGGCCAAGGTAATCGGATTGAAGGCCTGCAGGCCAATATGGATCAGGCTCTGGCTACCTATGAGCAAGCCCGCAGCAATGGCCGTAAGCCCAACTGCCCGCGCCCTTGATAGCCTGCGTTTAAAAAAGCGGGGCCGGATTAGTTATCCGGCCCCGCTTTTTTTATAGCCCATTAACGACGCGTGCTAAACCTTATTGAAACGATTTATCATCTGGGCTGCTCGTAACGTAAACTATGTATAGTTGAGCGATTGGCGCAGCCTTTCACGCACGGGCGCCGTATCCGGGCGCACGTTTCGCCACAGGAAAAACGACTCTGCAGCTTGCTCAACCAGCATGCCTAAGCCGTCTAGCAGTTTAGCGCCTCGCGGCCCAGCCCACTGTAAAAACACCGTCGGCTCTGATCCGTACATCATGTCGTAGGCCCAGGCACTGGTATTAAATAGCGTATCAGGTAGCGGCGGTAAGTCGCCTGAAAGGCTAGCGCTGGTGCCGTTAATCACCACATCAAACGTCCCGGCAATCGTGTCAAAACCACCGCCAGTGATAGATCCAAGATCAGCAAAATCGCGGGCCAACTGTTCAGCCTTGGCGGCGGTGCGGTTGACCACAACGATTTCACTGGGCTGCTCGGCAAGCAGTGGTTCCAATATGCCGCGCACTGCACCGCCTGCCCCCACGACCAAAATCCGCTTTCCCACTAACGCCACCCGATGATAGGCCAGATCACGTACTAGCCCGATGCCATCGGTGGTGTCGCCGTAGGTGCGGCCATTGCCTCCCACTATTAGCGTATTCACCGCTCCGGCTCGGGCGGCTCGATGGCTAAGCGTATCGCATAGTGCAAAAGCATCTTCTTTGAACGGCACGGTAACGTTGGCACCGCGCCCACCCGCCTCAACAAATGCTTGCCAGGCGCCCGCAAAACCATCAATCGGCGCCTCTTGGGCAGTGTACTCAATCGCTTGCTGCGTTTGATAAGCAAACTCGGCGTGAATCTGCGGCGACTTGGAGTGTTTGACAGGATTTCCAAACACGCAGTAGTAATCGGTCATAACGGCGCTTCACTAGGGCTTCGATGGTTATCAGAAACGCCCCCGGCGGCTTCGTTGAGCCAGTCCCGGGGGTGTAAGAAGTTTTGCAGATCAGCTTCAGCGCTGCCTGGCTCGGGCGTAAAGGCATATTCCCAGCGCGCGAGCGGCGGCAGCGACATCAAAATAGACTCTGTGCGCCCACCGCTTTGCAGGCCAAACAGCGTGCCGCGGTCCCACACTAAGTTAAATTCCACGTAGCGACCGCGCCGATAGAGCTGAAAATCACGCTCGCGCTCGCCCCAGGCATCCTGCTTACGACGCTCCACAATAGGCAAATAAGCATCTAGAAAGCTGTCACCCACCGCTCGCTGGATGGCAAAGCATTCTGCAAAACTGCCTTCGTTTAGGTCGTCGAAAAACAGCCCGCCGACGCCGCGCGTTTCATCACGGTGCTTCAAATAGAAGTACTCATCGCACCATGTTTTATAGCGCGGATAAACATCGTCTCCGAACCGGTCGCAGGCCGCTTTGGCGACGCGATGCCAATGCTGCACGTCTTCCATCACAGGGTAGAAAGGCGTCAGATCGAAGCCGCCGCCAAACCACCAGACCGGCGGTTCACCGGCTTTCTCAGCGATAAAAAAGCGCACGTTGCCATGGCTAGTTGGCACATGTGGGTTTTCAGGGTGCAGCACCCAGGAAACGCCCAGCGCATGAAAGCTGCGCCCGGCAAGCTCAGGACGCGCGGCGGTGGCCGACGGCGGAAGCTGGGCACCGTAAACATGCGAGAAATTGACGCCACCTTTTTCAAACACGCCACCGTTCGTTAACACCCGGGAACGGCCACCGCCGCCCTCTTCACGATTCCAGCTATCTTCTTGAAACTGACCCTCGCCATCGGCTTGAGCTAAGCCTGCGCAGAGCCGATCCTGCAAATCCAGAAGGTAGCGTTTAACGTCATCAAGGTGTTCGTGGGCCACGGGGACTCCTGGGTGGTGGATAGTGAGTGGAGAATAGTGAGTCGTTCTAAAGCCGGTTAAGAACGCATAATTTTACCGGTGGCCAGATCTCTAATGGTGCTGGGCTTGGCATTGCCACCTAGCTCGCCCTGCACCACATGGGCCACTTCATCACCAAAGATGCCGGTGATCTCAGCAGCGCTCATCGCAGGCGGCTCCCCCGAACGGTTGGCAGAGGTGGACACCAGCGGGCCACCAAAGGCTTCGCACAGCGCTTTCATCACCGGATGGGCGGTCACCCGTAGCGCTACACGCGCATGGGCGCCACGCACGAGCCCATGGCTTCGGCCGTTGTCAGGCACTAACCAGGTATTAGGGCCAGGCCAGCTAGCGGCCAGAGGCGCGTGCATGGTAAGCGGCAGCTGGCTTAACCAGGGCTGAAACTGTTGGATGCTGGCGGCAACAAGGATGACGCCCTTCGCGGGGTCGCGCTCTTTTATGCGCATAAGATGCGCCAAGGCTTCGTCATTTCCAGGATCGCAGCTAAGCCCCCAGACAGCTTCCGTGGGACATGCAATCACTCCCCCGGCACGCAGCGCGCTAATCGCAGGGGTTAGATCGGTCACCAGGCTCATGGTCTCTCCTCACCGTCAGGGCTAACGTGCCTTTAATGGTTTTATCCTATCATGGCCGCGGCAGCCTCACCCAGCCTCCCGCTTGCTGAGTTACCCAGCCGTCTAACTCCAGCATCAGCAACCTTTGCTGGCAGTCGCTGACCGTCACACCAGTGGCATGCACCAGTAGATCAATCGGCGTTGGCGTAGCCGAAAGCGCCTCTAGTAGCGTATCGGGCAGCGGCTCCGTGCTAGCCTGATTGTCTTTCAACGACGCCAAGTCAGACTGAATAGCGTCGACCTCAGGAATAAATGCCCCTGCCCAGTGGCCAAGATCGGCAATGATATCGTCAATGCTACAGGCCAACGAGGCACTTCCCTGACGCAATAGCGCCAGGCAGCCGCTTGCCTGCACGTTATGCAGTGAACCGGGTAGCACGAATAATTCACGATTCTGCTCTAAC
Organism: Vreelandella profundi; assembly: GCF_019722725.1. Lineage (NCBI taxonomy): Bacteria > Pseudomonadati > Pseudomonadota > Gammaproteobacteria > Oceanospirillales > Halomonadaceae > Vreelandella > Vreelandella profundi. The sequence goes on along the minus strand of NZ_CP077941.1, from coordinate 524,709 downwards.
GTGAGCCGCGCACTGACCAGCGAGCCACTTTTTTCGGTTGCCTCGACTACCAGCGTACCGAGGGCAAGGCCGGTGACGATTCGATTGCGTCGAGGAAAAAACGCTGGCCGCGCCACCGTTCCCGGCGGGTGTTCTGACAGCAGTAACCCGCCTGGTACTTGGCCAAGCTGTTCATGCAGATCCCGATGAGAGGCGGGATAAATCACGTCAACGCCACAGCCAAGTACGGCGATTGTGCTGCCGCCCGCCTTCAGTGCCGCGCGCTGAGCAACTCCGTCCACGCCGAGCGCCATACCGCTGACCACGCACCAGCCACGGCGGACTAAGTCACGAGCAAAGGTTTGTGCATTGTGGCTGCCTTCGCCGGTGGGGCGACGGGTTCCCACGATGGCAAGCCTAGGCCCTTCCAGTGCGTCAAGATCGCCCTGAGCCCACAGCACCACCGGCGGGTCGGCGACTTCATTCAACAGTGTCGGCCACGCGGGGTGATCGCGGTGCAGCACATGCCGACGGGAGGCGTTTTGCTGCCATTCCAGGGTTTCATCAACCACCTTTTGCAGCGGGCTACGAGCGGGATGCTCAAGCCACAAGCGCAGCTCATTGGCTGCGCGGCTCGGCAGCGCAGCCAGCCAGCCTTCCGGCCACTGAGGCTGACGGGCAACCAACTGCGCAATCCGCAGTGCGCCCATACCAGGCAGCGCATTGATAACCAGCCATTGCTGCGTGTTCATATCACCTCCTTACTCACAACGTTGATGCTTCCCGCCTAATTAACGAACCGATGAAGAGACCTGATCACCGACTTCCAGCACGCGCGATGCCTGCATCACCAGCGCATAGCTGACGTGATCAAAGGGCTTAAACACCAAAACGCTGCCCGCCTCGGTACTGGGCAGCTGAATCATCTCCTCGCTTCGCGGGTCGCCCACCTGCTCACCTTGCTGCTCAACCTGCAGCACGTGGCCTGGCTGCAGGCCATCAAGGCGGCCCACATCTAGCGTAACGATTTGCAGGCGCCCAATAAAGCGCACGCCATCCGGCACGGCAATGATGTGCCCTTCGACTGACGTTAACGGCGCGCGAGGTGTCAGCTCAGCGCCCAGCGCAGGCTCTGGCAGCGGTAAAACAAGGTCGTTAACCCGCACTTCCCGATGGGAGCTAAGCACTTCAAGCTGCGCAATGTCGCCGTCATCGCTCACATACTGAGCAATGCCGATGCTAATCAGCTCGACGCCCAAGGGCGCACCATCCAGCGTGTGATAAGGCGCTGACTGGCGGTAAATTCCCACTTGAGCGTGGCGTGGGACGTCGCCTCTCACGTAGAGCTTATCGCCCGCGCCACTCAGCAAGCGGCGATCCTCACCGGCGATCACATAGGCCAGCGCGTTAATATTCTCGGCGTTATCGACCACGCGATGCTGTCGTAAAAAGGCACGCGCGACGTCCACTGAAGCGGCATCCATCGAAGCGGCGCTCATCGAAATAGGCGCGCCTGTTTCCGGCGGGACCAGCGTGCGCACCTGAGGTGAAAGCGTCACGACACGCTGGCCGTTCTCAGCGGCGGAATCAACGCTTACTAGCAACGCGGCGCTCAGCCACAGAGCGCCAAAAGCGCGACGAGAAGGGTGTTGTTTTATCGCCATCCTGCTCTCCTCGGTGCGATGATGATGTAGATCTGAAACGCTGTGAGCAGTGGGCGCGCATGCCCAGAAACGTTGACAGCATGGTATAGTGGCCCATCATAAAGTACTTAGGCTGGACGACGCTGCTCACGGCCTAGTTTGACTTAATTTAGACTCAGCATAACGGTGATTGTAACGCCATGGCCAAACTTCCTATTTTAGAATTCCCCGACGAGCGCCTGCGCACCAAGGCCGCTGAGGTGGAAACCGTCGACGATGAGGTACGTACGCTTGTCGACGATATGCTGGAGACCATGTATGACGCCCGTGGTATCGGTCTAGCTGCTACGCAGATCGATGTCCACCGTCGTGTCGTCGTCATGGATGTCAGCGACGATAACTCCCAGCCGCTGGTGCTCATCAACCCGCGCTACACCCCGATAGGCGACGTGAAAGAGCCTCTGTCGGAAGGCTGCCTGTCGATCCCGGAGTATTACGCCGAAGTACCGCGCTATCTTAAGGTGCAGCTCAACGCGCTGGATCGCAACGGCGATGCCTACGAGTTAGAGGCAGAAGGCCTGCTGGCACATTGCATTCAGCACGAATACGACCATCTTGAAGGCGTGCTGTTTGTTGACTACCTGTCGCCACTTAAGCGTGACCGCATCCTCAAAAAAATGCAGAAGCGCCAAAAGCAAATGCAGGACGCCTAACGTTTTCTACTGATTTTTTACATAAGCTAGGTAACCCCCTCTTTATGTCACGATTGCGCGTTGTTTTTGCCGGCACGCCTGAATTCGCCGCCTCAAGTCTTGCAACGCTGCTGGAAAGCCAGCATGACGTGGTGGCGGTTTATACGCAGCCCGACCGCCCTGCCGGGCGTGGCCGCAAACTCACGCCCAGCCCGGTTAAACAGCTGGCGTTGGAACACGATTTGCCGGTGTATCAGCCTCAGACCCTAAAAGAGCCCGCGGCTCAAGCCGAGCTGGCCGCGCTTAACGCTGACATCATGGTGGTGGTCGCCTATGGGCTGCTGCTGCCTCAAGCGGTGCTGGATATACCGCGGTTAGGCTGCATCAATGTTCACGCCTCGCTGCTCCCGCGCTGGCGCGGCGCAGCGCCCATTCAGCGAGCCATTGAAGCGGGTGATAGCGCCTCCGGCGTGACCATCATGCAGATGGACGCTGGCCTGGATACCGGCGCGATGTTGTCAGAAGTGCGTACGCCTATTACGCCGCAGACCACCGGCGGTGATTTACACGACCGCCTCGCGGTTCAAGGTGCGAATGCCCTGATCCACGTGCTGGATGCACTGACCACCGATGGCGTGCATGCCACGCCGCAGCCTGCAGACGGCGTCACCTATGCCGCCAAGCTGAGCAAGGCAGAAGCGGAACTCGATTTTGCTCAGCCGGCGCATCTGCTCGCCAGCAAAATCCGTGCGTTCAACCCCTGGCCAGTGGCCTGGTGTGCCCTGGGCGATGAGCGCCTTCGGCTGCTGATGGCAAGCGTGGAAGCAGGCGAACATGCGCCCTCTGCGCCTGGCACCCTGCTAGACCACGGCGATGATCACCTGCGGATTGCCTGTGGTGTAGAGGGCCGCGAGATACTATGCGTGACCAGCGCACAGCTGCCCGGCGGTAAAGCCATGGCCGTGCGCGACCTATTGAATGCGCGCCACGCGCGCCTTGCCACCGGCGCTCGTTTTGGTAAACCAGCGGAACAGTCCAGCGAAGGAAACTCACGATGAACCAAAAGCGCTCCCCACAAAGCGGCGGCAGTGGCCAAGAAGTGCGCGCCGCTGCAGCGCGTGCGCTGGCTCCGGTGCTCAGCGACCAAGGCTCACTGGCTGGATTAGATGACCACAGCGTCGTGGCTCGCGACCGCGGGCTGCTAAAAGAACTCTGCTTTGGCACCTGCCGCCGCTTACCGCGCTTGGAAGCCTTAGCCGGCGTACTGCTTAAGCAGCCGTTTAAGAAGCGCGACAGCGATGTTCAAGCGCTGCTACTGGTAGGTATTTATCAACTGCTGTACATGCGCATCCCGGCCCATGCGGCCGTCGGTGAGACGGCGGGCGCAGCACGCCTACTCAACAAAGAGTGGGCCACCCGCGTTTTAAACGGCTGCTTACGCCGCCTGCAGCGCGAGTCCGAAGCGCTCCAAGCGCAGGTAGACCAGGATGAGAACGTTGCGCTAGAACATCCGCCGTGGCTGCTCAACGCGCTGCGCCAGGCATGGCCTGAGCAGTGGCGCGACATCGTTGAGGCCAACAACCACGCAGGCCCGATGACGTTAAGAGTGAATCAGCATCACAACGATCGTGAAGCCTATTTAGCCCAACTGACCGAACAAGGCCTCACTGGGCAGCTATGCCCGCATGGCCCCGATGCCATCACTCTGGAAACGCCCTGCGACGTCACGGCGCTGCCCGGTTTCGAAGACGGCCACGTTAGCGTTCAAGATGAAGCGGCCCAGCTCTCGGCGGCGCTACTGGGGCCCGCGCTTGCCCCACGCCCCGGCGCCCGCGTGTTGGATGCTTGCTGCGCCCCGGGCGGTAAAACAGCCCATTTACTTGAGCAGTTTGATATTCAGCTGACCGCGATTGATAGCGACAACCAGCGCCTAGCGCGCGTGGAAGATACGCTAAGCCGTTTAGGCATTGAGGCCGTGCTGCAACATGCCGATGCCACCGAGCGCGACTGGTGGAGCGGCACACCGTTTGACGCCATTTTGCTCGATGCGCCGTGCTCGGGCACTGGCGTTATCCGACGCCATCCGGACATCAAAAAGCTGCGCCGCAAGGACGATATCCGCCCGCTTGCCAAGCTTCAGCGTCAGCTGCTAGACAATCTTTGGCCCATGCTGCGCGAAGGCGGCACGCTTTTGTACGCTTCCTGCTCTGTGCTGCCGGAAGAAAACGCTGAGCAAATTGAGGCGTTCCTTGCTCGCACCCCCGATGCTCATGTCACGACGCCTAAGGACGTCGCCTGGGGCATTGCCACCGGCGCAGGCCGTCAATTGTTTCCTGCCGTAAGCAGTCACGATGGCTTTTTTTATGCCAGACTAGAAAAGCGCACTGCCTAGCTGAGGCTAAGTTCTTAGCGCCTTAACCTGGGCAGTGAATTTATGACAAGGAAGGAGATATCATGAGTCATCATACCTACAAGCATGTAGAGCTAACCGGGTCTTCTGAGAAAGGTATCGAGGAAGCGGTACAGAACGCCCTGGCCAAAGCATCGCAGACGATTGAGCATATGCGCTGGCTAGAAGTGATCGATACCCGTGGCCACATTGAAGACGGCCAGGTAGCGCACTGGCAGGTCACGGTTAAGGTCGGCTTCACGCTAGAATAATACCCACCTGCTTTTCAGCGGCGGCTAGTTTACACTGGCCGCCGTCTTTATTGCAGCGCATGATAGACGCCCTGACTCAATACACTCATGAGCGTCAGGGTCTTGCAGGAAGGAGTCGTAAGACCGCCTCTCGGTCTTAACGACATCGCGCTGGTGCTTTTAACGGAACCGATGCTCAGCAATGAAAATCATCATTCTTGGCGCCGGCCAGGTCGGCGGCACCTTAGCAGAACACCTCGCTCGCGAAGAAAACGACATCACCGTCGTCGACACTGATGCCAAAAAACTGCGCGAGCTACATACCAAACTCGACATCCGTACCATCACGGGGCCGGGCTCATATCCTATTGTGCTGCGCCAGGCGGGCTGTGAAGACGCCGATATGTTGATCGCTGTGACCAACAGCGACGAGATCAACATGATCGCCTGCCAGGTAGCGCACACGCTGTTTCGTACGCCCACCAAAATCGCCCGAGTGCGGGCCACGGCGTACTTAACCCGCAAAGGGCTTTTTGCCCATGAAGCCATTCCCATCGACGTACTGATCAGCCCAGAGCAAGTGGTCACCGATCACGTACGCCGTTTGATTGAGCATCCGGGGGCGCTGCAGGTGCTGGAGTTTGCCGGTGGGTTGGTTCAGCTGGTCGCGGTTAAAGCCTTTTACGGCGGCCCGCTGGTGGGTCAAGACCTCGCCTTTCTACGCCACCACATGCCCAATGTAGACACTCGCGTAGCCGCTATTTATCGACGCAACCGGCCGATTATTCCACGCGGCGATACCGTGATTGAAGCCGACGACGAAGTGTTTTTCCTGGCCGCCCGTCGCGACATTCGCGCGGTAATGAGCGAGCTACGCCGAGTCGAACGCGACTTTCGCCGCGTCGTCATCGCCGGTGGCGGCAATATCGGCGAGCGGCTGGCAGAGCACTTAGAGCACAGCCACCAGGTCAAGATCATCGAGCACAATCTGGAGCGCTGCACCACGCTCTCGGAACGCCTGGACCGTACCGTCGTACTGCATGGCAGCGCCACCAGCAAGCGCCTGCTGGAAGAAGAGAACATTGAAGAGTGCGATATCTTCTGCGCGCTGACCAACGATGACGAGGTCAATATCATGTCATCGCTGCTCGCCAAGCGCCTAGGAGCGAAAAAAGTGCTCACGTTAATTAACAACGCGGCGTACGTGGATTTGGTCCAAGGCGGCGAAATCGATATTGCCATCTCCCCTCAGCAGGCCACCATCGGCAGCCTGCTCACCCACGTGCGCCGCGGCGACATCGTTAACGTGCACTCGCTGCGTCGCGGCGCGGCCGAAGCGATTGAAGCCATCGCCCATGGCGACAAGCAGTCGTCCAAAGTAGTCGGCCGCGCCATTCGTGACATCGACCTACCCGACGGCACCACCATCGGCGCGATTGTACGCGGCAAAGAGGTCATCATTGCCCACGGCGATGTGATGGTAGAGAGCGGCGACCACGTGATCCTGTTTGTGATCGATAAGCGGCGTATCCGTGATGTAGAGCGCCTATTCCAAGTTGGTTTAACATTCTTTTGATAACCCCAGCATCACTGCCATCCAGAGCTAATAACAGGAGCATGCAACAACCATGAGTCTGAGGGTTATTTTGCGCATTTTGGGGCTGTTGCTGATGCTCTTCAGCCTTACCATGCTGCCTCCCACGCTGATGTCACTTTGGTTTCGAGACGGCGTGTGGAGTGCCTTTATTATCGGCATTGCGATTTCGGTCGCTACGGGGCTATTGCTGTATCTTCCCAACCGACACTCTCAGAAAGAGCTGCGGATCCGCGATGGTTTTATTATCGCCGTGATGTTTTGGACGGTACTGGCGCTGTTTGGCTCGCTGCCACTGATGCTGTTCGGAGATGGCTCGTTAAGCATTACCGACGCGGTGTTTGAATCGTTCTCCGGCTTAACCACGACCGGTGCAACGGTGATTACCGGCATCGACTTTTTACCCGAATCGATTCTTTACTATCGTCAGCAGCTTCAGTGGCTAGGCGGCATGGGGATTGTGGTACTGGCAGTGGCTATTTTGCCTACGCTCGGCATTGGCGGCATGGCGCTTTATCGTACCGAGATCCCGGGGCCGCTCAAAGACTCTAAGCTCACTCCCCGCATCACCGAAACGGCGAAAGCCCTGTGGTACATATACGCCACGCTGACAATCGCCTGCATGATTGCGTATATGCTGGCGGGCATGGGCTGGTTTGATGCGTTGAGCCACAGCTTTTCCACCGTTGCCAACGGCGGTTTTTCTACGCATGACGCCAGTATCGGCTATTTTGATAGCGCAATGATTGAAATGATTTGCGTGGTCTTTATGCTGATTTCAGCCTTTAGCTTTAGCCTGCATTTTATCGCCTGGCGCGAAAAAAGCCTGCTGCACTACTTTCAGGATCCGGAAGCACGCTTTTTGATGCTCTTCCTGCTCGCCCTGGCGGTAATCACGGTGCTGTCACTCTGGCTGACAAATACCTACGAGACAGAGCGCGGTTTACGGCACGGGATTTTCCAAGTGGTGTCTGTCGCCACGACCGCAGGCTACAGCGTCGCCGACTTCTCGATGTGGCCGGGCGCGCTGCCGTTTTTACTCTTTGTAGCGGCCTTCGTTGGCGGCTGTTCCGGCTCAACGGCGGGCGGCATGAAAGTGATTCGGATTATTTTGATTCTTAAGCAGGGCATGCGTGAAATCATGCGACTGATTCACCCCAACGCGGTAATTGCGGTGAAAGTCGGTAAAGTCAGCGTTCCCGACGGCATTGCCCAAGCCGTGTGGGGCTTCTTTTCCGTTTACGTCCTGCTGTTCTTTTTAATGCTGGTGGGCGTTATGGCGACCGGCGTAGATCAAGTGACGGCTTGGTCGACGGTGGGGTCAGCGCTCAACAATCTTGGCCCCGCACTAGGTGAAGCCAGCACTAACTATGGCGACTTGCCTAGCTTCGCGAAATGGATCTTGGTCATGGCCATGCTGCTAGGGCGCCTGGAAATTTTCACGGTACTGGTGCTTTTTACTCCCGCCTTCTGGCGACGTTAAATGTTACACATCAGGCCTACTTATTTGATCGACTTGAGAGCCGTTAATGAATCACGAAGACACGTCCCCTGAAGAAGCGTCGGGTAACGCTACGCCTGACACACAGACACCGCCGCTAGAACTACCGCCGACCTCGCTCCCGGCCACCAGCGGGCCGCTTAAAACGATCGCCATCGGCGATACCCGCTATACGCTGCTAGGCACGGCCCACGTATCAGCAGAAAGCGCGGACGACGTTCGCAAGCTGCTGGACAGCGGCGCCTTTGATGCCGTGGCTATTGAGCTCTGTGACGCCCGCCATCACAGCATGTCCAACCCAGATGCCATGGGCGAGCAAGACCTGTTCCAAGTATTTAAAGAAGGCAAAGCGGGCATGGTGGCCGCAAGCCTTGCACTGGGCGCTTTTCAGCAGCGCATTGCCGACCAGTCCGGCATTCAGCCTGGGGCAGAAATGCGCGCGGCGGTGGAAGAAGCTAGCCGGCTGCAGCTACCGCTGCTGTTGGTAGACCGCGATGTGGGCCTGACGCTAAAACGCATTTATCGCAACGTGCCGTGGTGGCAGCGCTTCTCGCTATTTTCAGGCCTTATCGGCAGCGTGCTATCACGTCAGGATGTTTCCAAAGAGGATATCGAAAAGCTTAAAGAAGGCGATATGCTGGAGGCAACGTTCAACGAATTTGCCGCCGAATCTGAGGCGCTTTATACGCCGCTGATTAGCGAGCGTGATCGCTATATGGCGCTGCGCTTAGCGGAAGATGCTCCACCGGGGCGCTATCAGCATGTGCTGGTGGTTATCGGCGCCGGCCACCTGAAAGGCACCGTTGAGCATCTTGAGGCGCCGCTGCCCGCGGACCCCAAGGTAGAGCGCGAATCACTTGAAGCGACCCCGGCACCCACGAAACTCTGGAAAATACTGCCGTGGCTGATTACCGCGCTGGTGTTAACAGGCTTTGCCGTCGGCTTCTCGCGTAACACGGGCCTTGGCTGGCAGCTGGTTCTTGAGTGGTTCTTAATTAACGGGATTCTCGCGGGCGGTGCGACCATTATCGCGTTAGCGCATCCGGTGACCGTGATTGCCACCTTCTTCGCCGCCCCGCTGACCTCGCTGAATCCGACGATTGGCGCAGGCTTCGTGGCTGCGGGTGTTGAGCTTTACATGCGTAAACCCAAAGTGCGCGACTTCTCAACGCTGCGCCACGACGTCACGCAGCTAAAAGGCTGGTGGAAAAACCGTGTATCGCGCACCTTGCTGGTCTTTATTCTCGCCACGCTCGGCTCGGCAATAGGCACCTGGGTGGCAGGCTTTAGAATTGCCGGTGCGTTATTTGGCAGCGCGTAAAGACGCTATTCGCAGCGCTCACTCCCCGGTGAGCGCTGCGTCTCGCTGTGCAGAAAGACGCCGCATGGCGGCGGTCGGCGGGTCTATTTTGTGATGCAGTCGGCTCGCCGCGTAGCTATCGTTAAACACATCAAAATAATCATCTAACCTATCGGCAGCGGCGACATCACCGCCTTGGCGCAGCAGCTCGATGGCCACTTCTGCCGTGCATAGATGCGCTTTAGACGCGGGCTTTCTTAACCGATAGCGGGTTTCACGCTCAGTATGCAGCGGCAGAATCGGCAATTTATCCAGATAGACGCTTCTGCGAAACATGCGCCGCGCCTGGCGCCAGGTGCCGTCTAAAATAATAAACACCGGAATGCGCGCCTGGCTTTTAGCTTCTTCAACCGCATCCAACCCCACTACTCGATCGGCGTAATCTGCCTGATCGTCAGGAAAAATCAAAAAAGGCGCATAGCGCGGATCTTCCAGCAGTGCCAGCAAACGCGCATCCGGCGCCATCCTATACCAGGTAAACACCTGCGTCGTCGTCAGCACATCGCGTATCAAACGCCCGGTATTGGTCGGCTTAAAATGTTCGAGCGGATGGGTCAATAACCATACCTGAGCATGGCTCTCAGCCTTCACCTGATACGGGCACAAACAGTTCAGAGCGGGAAGCTGGCAAGCCTCACAGCGCGTCACAAAACTTCCGCGCGCCTTGAATTCACGCCGCGGTGGACGCGGATACCCGGCAACGGAGCCGCCGCCATGCCCAGCAGAGCTATTTTCAGAAGAGCCATCATCAACAGGACGATCAAAAGCAGACATCCGCGCTCTCAAGTGTGGAAAAGGGCGCAGAGTATAAAGGAGCGCGCGCTATCTTGACGAATATTTCCGCTGACGCTGTAAACCTAAAAATCGTTCAACGTTGACACGTAAAGCGCAACGCCGCTAAAGTCTCGTCAACTATTAAAATATAAAAGGTTTACATCATGCCACTAGCCCGTGAAAAATGCCTTAGTCAGCGCCATGACTGGACGCTGGATGAAATCAACGCGCTTTTTGCGCTTCCGTTCAACGACCTGCTGTTTCAAGCCCAGCAGGTTCATCGCGCCCACTTTGACGCTAACGCGGTGCAGATCTCTACCCTACTCTCGATTAAAACCGGCGCCTGCCCAGAGGACTGCAAATACTGCCCCCAGTCCGGCCACTACAACACCCAGCTCGAAAAAGAGAAGCTGTTAGAAATTGAAAAAGTCGTCGAACAAGCCAAGGCCGCTAAAGAGGCCGGTGCCAGCCGTTTTTGCATGGGCGCAGCGTGGCGAAGCCCGCGCGATAAGGATCTATTGTTAGTCGAAGAGATGGTGCGCCAGGTCAAAGCGGTTGGTCTGGAAACCTGTATGACGCTGGGAATGGTGGATGGCGAGCAAGCTAGCCGGCTTGCCACGGCGGGCCTTGATTACTACAACCACAACCTGGATACCTCGCCGGATTACTACGCTGAAATCATCACCACGCGTACCTACAGCGACCGGCTGGAAACGCTGTCTAACGTCCGCGAGGCGGGCATGAAGGTTTGCTCCGGCGGTATTCTTGGCATGGGCGAAGAGGCCAACGACCGCAGCGCCTTGCTGCAGCAGCTGGCCAAGCTGTCACCTCACCCGGAGTCCGTGCCGATCAATATGCTGGTGAAAGTACCCGGTACCCCGCTGGAAAACGTCGAAGATCTAGATCCCATTGTGTTTATCCGCGCGATTGCGGTCGCCCGCATTATGATGCCCCAAAGCCACGTACGGCTATCCGCCGGCCGTGAGCAGATGAACGAGTCGACCCAGGCGCTGGCATTTTTGGCGGGCGCCAACTCGATTTTCTACGGCGACAAACTGCTGACGACCAGCAATCCCCAAGCGAATCGCGATCGCGCGCTGTTTACCAAGCTCGGCCTACACCCTGAAACACGCGACACCTGTGAAAGCGACGCTACCCACGCCGCCCGTCTTGTTCAGCAAGCGCAGCAGCAGGTACACGCCGAACGCGTGGCCGAGTTAGCGGTAGATGTCAGTGCTTGATGCATGGCAACAACGCTTAAGCGATGCCCGCGCTGATCGTCAGCGGCAACACCGCTGGCGAACGCGCCAGGTACTGGCGCGTAGCACGCTCAACTTTGCAGGCAACGACTACCTGGGCCTCGCCCACGATCCACGTGTCAGCGAGGCCCAGGCTGAAGGTGCGCGGCGTTTTGGCTCGGGTGCAGGTGCTTCGCATTTGGTCAGCGGCCATCTAGCCATTCACGATGCGCTGGAAGAAACCCTAGCCCGCTGGACAGGGCGGCAGCGTGCGCTGCTTTTTTCCACGGGCTATATGGCGAATATCGGCGTGCTGCAAGCACTGGCAGATAGCCACACGGCTATCTTCCAAGACCGCCTTAACCATGCATCGCTAATCGATGGCGCTGCGTTAAGCGGCGCGCGCTCGCGGCGTTTTCATCACCGCGATGCTATGGATCTGGAAAATCTGCTGGGGCGCAGTGAGTCCGAGCACAAGCTCGTGGTCAGCGATGGCATCTTCAGCATGGACGGCCATATCGCAGATATTGGTGCTTTAGTCACCGTCAGCCAGCGCCATAACGCCTGGCTGATGATCGACGATGCCCACGGCGTAGGCATACTCGGCGACGATGGAAGCGGCTGCGTGGGCAGCACCTGGAATAGCACCGAGGTGCCAATTTTGGTCGGCACTTTGGGTAAAGCGTTAGGCACCGCCGGGGCATTTGTCGCCGGTGACGCCGCGTTAATCGATCATCTGATTCAGTTTTCACGCAGCTATATCTATACCACCGCACAGCCCCCGGCGATTGCCGCCGCTACTTTAAAAGCGCTTGAAATCGTTCAGGGTGAACCCGAACGCCGCGCTCAGCTAAACGCCAACATCGCTTACTTTCGTCATGAGGCGCTGCGCTTGGGGCTACCGCTCAGCGATTCGGCCACCCCTATTCAGCCGCTAATCTTGGGCGATGAAACGCGCACCCTAAGCTGGGCGGTGCAGCTCCAGCAAAAGGGCATACACGTAGGCGCGATTCGACCACCTACGGTGCCTAACGGTGAAGCACGGCTACGCATTACGCTTAGTGCGCGCCATCAGCGCGGTGATATTGATCAACTACTCGCAGCGCTTTACCACTGTCAGCAGAAAGAGGTGCTATGCAACCGCTACGCGTGATATTGCTTTCAGGCTGGGGAGTCGATCAGCATATTTGGCAGCCACTCGAGACGTACTGGCCAGATCACCTTGCTCCCCAAGCGATCGAATGGCCTGGGTACGGCGCCACCCCTGCGCTAAGAGCTGGCGCAACGCTGACATCACTAGCCGAGGCCATGGCCCCGTCACTACCCAGCGATGCGGTATGGGTCGGCTGGTCATTAGGCGGACTACTGGCAACGGCACTGCTTGAGCACCTTCCCCCACCACGCGGCCTCATTCTGCTCGGTGCGGGCGATACTTTCTGTGCCAGAGACGAGACCGGTGCCAGCGGCGGTGTCACTACCCGCGAGCTAAAGGCGTTCCAGCGTGCCTTTCAGCGCGAACCTACCGCGACGTGGCAACACTTTTTACGCTGGCAGGCGCAAGAAGAACTAAATCCTCGGCAGGCGTATCGGCAGCTACGTGACTTGCTGGGCGATGCGCCACCCGCCGATAACATCACCTTAGCTTCCGGTTTACAGTGGCTGGCGTCGATTGATAATCGCTCACGCTTAGCGGCGCCCCTCTGCCCGGTTGTACGTCTCACCGGCGAATATGATCCCTTCATTAGCCGCGCTCAGCACCATATAAGTGAAACGCTAAGCGGTGTCGGACACTGCCCGATGCTCTCGCAGCCGCAGGCTCTGGCGGCGTCGATTATTCGCCATGTCACCCAGATGGCTAACGATGCCATCCAGATGACGAATACCAGCATGGCGGTTTTATGATGGATCTAACGCTGAATAGCGAAACCCACTGGCAGGCGCGGGTCGCCCACGCATTCTCCCGCGCCGCTCCTCGCTACGATGCGCTAGCCACGGCTCAACGCCAAATAGGCGAGGCACTTTGGGATTCGTTACCTACCCGTGCTTTTAACGTGTTGGACATGGGGTGCGGCACCGGTTACTGGACGCAGCGATTGGCAACACGTTACCCCTGCGCGCATATCACTGGATTAGATTTAGCGCCCGGCATGCTGGAACAGGCCCGCCAGCGCCACGGTGAAAGCATTGACTGGCAACCCGGCGATGCTGCCGCCCAGCCCTTTGATGCGCATTTATTTGATCTGGTTTTTTCCAACTTGGCGGTGCAGTGGTGCCCCGATATTAGCGCCGTCATGAATGAACTCTACCGCGTGTTACAGCCTGGTGGGCAAGCGCATATCACGACACTACTGCCAGGAACGTTGCAAGAAGTTGCCCAGGCCTGGCAGAGGCCCGAAGCACTGCTAAAAACGCCTGATCAGGCAAGTGTTGTGAAGGCCATCGCTAAAAGCCGCTTAACGATAATCCAGCAGACTGCGTCGATTGAGCGTTTCTACTATCCCGACCTAACGGCCGTCATGGCGTCCATTAAAGGGGTGGGAGCACAGCTTGCCCGATCGCACACCCCTCTTACGCGAGCTGACATCGCCACCGCACAAGCGCGCTTTGAGCAACTGCGCGAGCGGATGGGTCTGCCGGTGAGCTATCGCTGTTTAACCCTGCAATTGGAAAAACCGCTATGAACGTCTGGTTTGTTACGGGCACCGATACCGATGCGGGTAAAACATTGGTGACCAGCGCGTTGCTATATGCTGCCCGCCAACAACAGTTAAGCACACTGGGTCTTAAGCCTGTGGCTTCCGGCAGTGAGCAGACGAGCGATGGCCTGCGTAACGACGATGCTTTGGCACTACAGCGACAGAGCGTGCCCTCAGTCGACTACGCCACGGTGAACACCATCACTTTTGCGCCCGCTATAGCGCCTCATCTCGCTGCGATAGAAACAGGCCAACCGCTGAAAGCCAGCGCCATTACTCACTTACTGCGCAAAACGTTTACCCAAACACCGAGAGACTTCACGTTGATTGAAGGCGCAGGCGGTTGGCGGGTCCCATTAAACGCCCAGGAAGATTTCGCCGACCTGGCAATCGCCCTCAAGCTGCCGGTGATTCTGGTCGTCGGCCTAAAGCTAGGCTGTTTGAACCATGCCCGCTTAACGGCAGAAGCCATTCGTGCCGATGGCCTGCATCTCGCAGGTTGGGCGGGCAGCGTGGTCGACCCCGCCTTTGCCGCCGACTCAACTCGCTTTGAGGCCAATATTGCCCACTTAAAAACGAGGCTGGCGGCCCACTGCTTAGGCATTATCCCCCATCTTGATGCCCCCGAGGCCGCGACTGCCGCCCCCTATCTCTCCCTGGAGCCGTTATGACAACGCCGGTTTGGCATCCTTATTCACATCTAAAAACACAGGCACCCGCACCCAAGGTGGTCGGCGGTGAAGGCACGCACTTTGTGCTTGAAAGCGGAGAACGCCTGCTGGATGCCACCTGTTCCTGGTGGTGCATGATCCACGGCTACGGCCACCCGCGCTTGGTGGCGGCCATACGTGAGCAGGCTGGCGAGCTTTGCCACGTCATGCTTGGCGGCTTAACCCATGAGCCCGCTGACCAGTTAGCGCGTGAGCTAGTGCGCATTACGCCCGCCGGGCTGAATCACGTTTTCTATTCGGACAGTGGTTCGGTTGGCATGGAAGTGGCGATGAAAATGGCCCTCCAGTATCAGGTGCTCACCGGCAACCCTGGCAAGGCAAAGATGCTTTCGCTGATGAAGGCGTACCACGGCGACACCACCGGCTGCATGGCGGTGTGCGACCCGGAAGAAGGCATGCACAGCCTGTTCGCCAGCCTACTGCCTCAGCATCATTTTGCTCCGGCACCTACGGCTCCTTTTGATGCCAGCGCTGAGCAGGTTGAACACGACCTTCATGCTCTGCGTGGCGTGCTTGAGCAATATCATCACGAGATCGCAGCGCTGTTGATGGAACCATTACTACAGGCGGCTGGCGGGCTCAACATGACGTCACCGGGCTATGTTGCTGGCGCCAGAGCACTGTGCGATGAGTTTGGCGTGCTGTTGATTTTTGATGAAGTAGCTACCGGCTTTGGCCGCACCGGCAAGCTGTTTGCCGCGGACCATGCGGGCGTCACGCCAGATATTATGGTGCTCTCCAAAGGCTTGACCGGTGGCTATTTGGGTCACGCTGCAACCCTGGCCACGGATCGCGTCCACAGCGCCTTTATCGGTGACAGCCCTCCGCACGCGTTTATGCACGGCCCGACGTTTATGGGCAATCCGCTCGCCTGCCGCGTGGCACTGGAGAGCCTGCGTGTATTTGAGGAAGAGAATTACCTGGGCAAAATTGCGAGACTCAGCCAGCAGCTGCGCCGTGAGCTACTGGAAGACCCAGCGCTGAACGAACATTCAGCCGTTGCCGACGTTCGAGTACTCGGCGCCACCGCCGTGATCGAAGCGCACTCCGCAGAGGCGCTAAAAGGCGTAGGAGACTTCGCCCGCGAACACGGCGTTTGGCTGCGCCCCATTGGCCGATGGCTGTATACCATGCCCGCTTATATCACCTCTGAGGCGGAAATCACCCAGATTACCGACGTCATGAAGGCGTGGTTCTTAAGGGCTTAATAACGTTAAGGACTGTTGCATTCCAATTCAGTCTCGAATTTTCAAGACAGCCGCAAATGACCCTGCTGCTTCCAGCGATTGGCGAGGGCGGGCACGCCCTCGCCCGCGGTGGCGTTGATCGCCAAGACGCCCGGCGGGCTGAGCATGTCGGCCTCTGGGTCGACCAGCGCGCAGGGTGTCTCGACATCAATGTACGAGAGCAGCGAAGCGGCAGGCATCACCGCCAGCGAGGTACCCACCACTAATAGAAAATCAGCCTTACTGACAAGCTCACAGGCCTCGGCAAATAGCGGCACCGCCTCACCAAACCAGACCACATCAGGGCGTAGCTGGCTGCCCTTATCACAGACATCACCCAGCGCAATGCCGCCTTTAGGCAACGGATAGCGCATGTGTTCATCAACCGATGAGCGCGCCTTTAAAATCTCACCATGTAAGTGCAGCACATGATGCGAACCTGCCCGCTCGTGAAGATCATCGATATTCTGGGTAATGATGCTGACGTCAAACCCATCCTGCTCAAGGGCCGCCAGAGCTTTATGCGCAGCATTGGGCTTTGCTCGGCGGATCTGCTCGCGGCGCTGATTATAAAAATCCAACACCTGCTGCGGATTACGCTGCCACGCACGTGGTGTGGCGACGTCTTCAATCGGATAGTCCTCCCAAAGGCCGTCGCTGGCACGAAACGTTTTGATGCCACTCTCGGCGCTGATTCCCGATCCGGTAAACACCACTAAATGCGGCCTTGCTGTCATGATTCCCTCATTGTTAGTCGATGGACTCAATACGTTTGACCTGCAGGCAGAAAGGCCCAGCGGTGCGATCAGCAATTAAGAAGCCCAGCATGTGAATGTCGCTGGGCGTTATCGCCGGTGCATCGCTGAGTAGCGTGCCACGCCGCACGGCTTCAAACGCGTCCCATGGAAAATGTATGGTCTCCCACGTGTCAGCGGAAGGCGTAAATTTCACCCGATACGCCGACGCATCGCCGAGCGTGGTGCTTTTCAGGCGTAATTGATAGGTGCGGCCATCTCCTAGCACGCTAACAGCGATGCCCTTGGCTCCCGCTAGCGTGGATTCAAAACCGTTAGGCTCGCGACGCACAGAGGCAAAGCCGCCGCCGTTTTCGAGCGACACCTCACCCTGAAAACGACCTTCACCGTCGGCAACGCTAAACCTGCTTTGGGAAACACCGCCCATGACACCATCGTCAACGGCATACCAGCGCTGCTGCTCGTCAGCATTATTAAAGGTCAGCGTCATAAGGTCACCTCGCAACGGCTCATAGATAGAAAAAACAGATAGAAAAAAACAGATAGGCAAAATAGCTAAGAAAAAGCCCCCGACGTCATACCGTCAGGGGCTTACCACAGTAGCCTAATCGCTGGCTCGCTTACAGCTTAGCGGCGGCTGGTGTGTGTTCGCTCTTATCAAGCTCGTCAGGTGCGGCGGACACCAGCGCAAATTCTTCTTCGGCTGTTTTCGCCACCAGATGATGCTTGCTGTAGAGGAAGAAGTAGGCTGCACCCGCGATAAACAGCACGATGGTGTAGTTAAACGCGCGTGGATCAAAGGCGTATACGCCGGTTAAGGCAACCAAGGCCAGCACCAGCGCGATCGAGGAGGTCACAATTCCCCCTGGAGTTTTATAGGGGCGCGGCAAATCAGGCTGCTTTAAACGCAGTAAAATATGGCTTAGCGCCATCAGCGCATAGGAAATAGTTGCCCCTACCACGGCCATTGCTAGCATCAGGTCGCCTTCCCCGCTTAGCGATGCCAGAAAGCCAAACACACCGGGTACAATCAGCGCCAGATAAGGCACTTTACGCCCGCTGGTCAGCGATAGACGCTTAGGCAAATAGCCCGCCCGCGACAGCGCAAACACCAGCCGACTATAGCCATAAATAATCGAAAAGAAGGAAGCAATTAACCCCGCCAAGCCCAGCACGTTAACCGTGGTCGCCAGCATCGGATTGCCGGTCGCATTAAGCGCATCCACCAGCGGCACGCCGCTTTGGCCGATCATTTCAGCCCCTGCGGCGCCGGCTAACAACACAACCACCAGCAGCGCAGTGAACAGCAAAAACAGCATCGCAGCGATAATGCCTTTAGGCATATCACGCGCAGGGTCTTTAGCTTCTTCAGCGGCCAGCGGTACGCCTTCGACCGCCAGAAACAGCCACATCCCAAACGGCAGCGCCGCCCAAACGCCGTACCAGCCAAACGGCATAAACGTGCTCGCGCCCGCGGCATCGGTGGGGGCTATATCAAACAAATTGGCCGCATCAAAACTGCCTATCAGCGCTACAGCGGTCGCTAGAATGGCAAATACCGCCAGGCCGCTAATAACCATCATGACCTTGAGCGCTTCACCCACGCCGGCCAGATGAATACCGATAAACACCGCGTAAAAAATCAGATAAACCAACGGCCCGTTAATGCCTAGCAATGACTCAACCGCGGCGCCAATAAAAATCACAATCGCGGCGGGCGCCAAGGCGTACTCGATCAATACAGCAAGCCCCGTTAAGTACCCGCCTGCCGGCCCCATCGCCTGGCGAGCAAAGCTGTAACCACCGCCCGCGGCCGGTATCGCCGCAGACATCTCCGCCAGCGATAGCACTAAGGCAAGGTACATTAGCGCCATTAAACAGGCAGCAATCGCAAAACCGCCCCATCCCGCTTCGGCGATGCCAAAGTTCCATCCGGCGAAGTCCCCGGAAATAACGTAGGAAACGCCAAGCCCTGCTAGCAGCATCCAGCCAGCAGTGCCTTTACGCAGCTGGCGTTTTGCCAGATACGCCTGATCAACCGAGGATTGTGTCATCGTTGTGCCCTTATCATGTGGAACGAAAGAGTTGTCAGCGGCGTGCCGTTCTCCGTTTCAAGTGCTGATTACGACGTTCCATATTATTGTTAGAAGATGGTCATTTGATCGAGCTAAAAGGCGCTTTCAGGGTGCGATTGGCGGGAATTAACCGCCTTAATCGGCAACCAAAAAGTTGCGCGTAGAACCGTTCGCAGCAGAGTCGCTTTCTAGCACATCGTCTTCGCTGCGGTCTTTTAGCGTAACGCCTGATAGCTTGCGTTGGCGGGCCTCCTTCAAAAGTAAAAAAAAGCGCCTGGCGGCTTCTTCGATCTGCAAGCCTGCCGGGCGCACGTTAGAAATACAGTTGCGGCTATCGTCCTTAAGCCCTGGCTGCGGCGCCCAGGTCATATACAGCCCCAGGCTATCTGGCGAGCTCAGCCCAGGCCGCTCACCGATCATCACCAGCACGGCATCGGCATTCAGCAGTGCGCCTACCTCGTCGCCAATCGCGACCCGGCCCTGCTCAACAATCGTGAGCGGCGCTAGCTGCCAATCGGCGCTATCGTTTTTGAATAGCTTATAAAGTGCGCTGAGAAACGCGGCGCTGTTCTGCTGCACGGCCAGCGCCGAAAGCCCATCGGCAATCACCACCGAGAGGTCAAAACGCTGCTGAGAGGTAGCGGCTTGCTGCAATTGCTCGCGGGTTTCGTCATTAAGCCGCCGGCCGTAATCTGGCCGCTGAAGATACGTCGCACGGTCTTGGGCATGGCTATGCAGGCATAGAGGCGGCTGAGACAAATCGAGGGCCTGAGTAAGCTCGTCGGCCAGTTTCTCGACATCTAGCGGGCAGTGCACCGCATCTTGCGCCTGCGCATGGGCCAGCTGGAATGCCAGCAGCTTGCTGGTCGGCAGGCTGATGCCCGCACGCCCTAAGCCAATGCGCGCATCGGTAAAGGCACTGAGACGCTCCCAGGGGTTCTCCACCACGATAGGCGATGATCCGTTATGTACCATGGCGAGGCTCCTTGGGTAGGTGACGCAGGCTATTAGCAAAGGCAGCGGGCAGCTGGTCATTAAGCCGGTAGGTGCTCACATCCTGGAAAATCTGCATTTCTTCAAGCCATCGCTCAAATTCGGGCGCCGCTTTCAGCCCCAGCACTCGTCGCGCATAAAGCGCATCGTGAAAAGAGGTGGTCTGATAGTTGAGCATGATGTCGTCAGAACCAGGGATGCCCATGATGAAGTTGCAGCCCGCCACGCCAAGCAGCGTCAGCAGATTATCCATATCATTTTGATCGGCTTCGGCGTGGTTGGTGTAGCAAACATCGCACCCCATGGGCACACCCAACAGCTTGCCGCAGAAGTGATCTTCAAGCCCGGCACGGGTGATCTCCTTACCGTCAAACAAATACTCGGGGCCGATAAAGCCCACCACGGTATTCACCAGCAGAGGGTTGAACTTACGCGCCACGGCATAGGCACGCGCCTCGCAGGTTTGCTGGTCGAGCCCGTGGTGAGCATCGGCAGAAAGCGAGCTGCCCTGGCCGGTTTCAAAGTACATCACGTTGCGCCCCACCGTGCCGCGATTAAGCGACTGAGCCGCGGATTCGGCTTCCGCCAGCGTGCTCAAGTCAAAGCCGAAGCTGCGGTTAGTCGCCTCCGTTCCACCGATGGATTGAAAGACCAGATCCACAGGGGCGCCCTGCTCTATCGCTTCCAGCGTGTTGGTCACATGCGTGAGCACGCACGACTGGGTGGGAATCTTATATTTCTGGATGACATCGTCCATTAAGCGCATCAGCTTAACGCTTTGGGCGACGTTATCAGTGGCTGGGTTGATGCCAATCACCGCATCGCCGCTACCGTAGAGCAGGCCATCGAGAATACTGGCGGCAATGCCGGTTACGTCGTCGGTAGGGTGATTTGGCTGTAAGCGCGTGGAGAGCCGTCCAGGTAGACCAATGGTATTGCGAAAGGCGGTAATGACCCGGCACTTCTTTGCTACCAAGATGAGATCCTGGTTGCGCATTAGCTTACTGACCGCGGCGGCCATTTCAGGCGTAACGCCTGCGCGTATGGCGGTAAGCGCCTCGCTGGACGCATGATCCGAGAGCAGCCAGTTACGAAAATCACCTACCGTGAGGTGTCGAATGGGGGCAAAGGCGTCGGCGTCATGGTCATCCATAATCAGCCGAGTGATCTCATCGTCTTCGTAAGGAATTAACGCATCATTTAAAAAGGTGGTGAGCGGAAGCTCGGCCAGCAGCATCTGGGCGACCACGCGCTCTTCAGCGCTTTCTGCCATCACTCCGGCCAAGCGGTCACCCGAACGGGGCGGCGTGGCTTTTGCCATTAGCTCGGCTAGGCTCGCGAAGCGGTAGCTGCGACTTCCCACCTTGGTGTGATAGGTCTGGGCCATAGTGCTTTCCTTTTTCTTTCACTCTTTCTTTTTCTCAATGCGGCCTTGCAGCGGCGACTTTCATCATACTGACAGATCATTGAGGTTTAAAAAGTTGCGTGTTTCAACTATAGCGCTATCAATCGATATGGGAAGCACGTTTTGACAAACGGCGAGCGAGGCAGTTAGTGGCAAAGCAATTAGGCAGGCGACAGTACTTAGGCAGACAAAAGCACTTAGGCAGGCAGTAGCAGCGCGGCAACAGCAGAAAAAATCAAGCCAGCCTTTCAGCCAGCTTGATTAGACGTTATAAAACGCTTATTTAAATGTAGGTAGATGTTTGGATTCGCGCCCTGGCAGGCCATCGCCAAACCAACGTTGATGCGCGTTGCTATCGTCCCACACGTGATAGTGCAACTGCGACATCATCACCGGGTCGTCGAGAAAGTCTAAACGCTCCAACTGGCTCATTGCCGCAGGCCCCATCTTAACTGCGCGTGAAACCCGCTCGTCTCGACGCCTACGCACGGGCTCGGCATCTGAATGCCGTGAGGCGCCAAGCGCAGTGGCCAGCGCATTGGGGACGGGGTCCACCACCACCTGGGCAAATGACGGTGCCGCCATTCCTGTGTTCATCTGGGCAAGCAAGTTCACCATTCGCCGCAGCACGCGCGGCGGCTGCGTCTCTTCGGGAATCCGGAACAGCCGCTTTTGAAAGCTAAGGCGCCCTAACGTGACACGGCTCGATAGTACCGATACCGGAATAGACAGCATCAGGGAAACCACGATGGGCGATAGCCACCAAAGAAACGTCGGTTCCAGCACGTAAACGCCCGCTGCCCACACGGCGCCTATCAGCGTCTGGCTCCAATGATTGCGTATCCCATCGCCCCAGGTGGTATCGCTATTTTCGCGTGAGGGTGAGCGCCACTGCACCTCCCAGCCCATCAAGGATGCCAGCACGAAGCGGGTGTGAAACAGCATTCTTACCGGCGCTAGCAGCATCGAAAAAAGCGACTCAAGCACCATGCTGGCCAACACTTTGAGCGGCCCACCAAATTGGCGGCTACCGTTGATCCACACCAGCAGTACGCTAAGAAACTTAGGCAAGAACAGCAGTAGCGCGGTCACACCAAACAGCCCCACGGCTAAGGTTGGATCCCACTGCGGCCACACGGGAAACAGCATTCCCGGCTCTGGGAAGTAGTTGGGCGTGCCAAAGATATGCACGGCTAACAGCGCGGTAGACAGCACTAAGAACAAGCACCATAGCGGCGCTGAAAGATAAGACATTAAGCCCGTCAGGAACACGGCGCGGTGTACGGGATGAATACCTTTCGAGAAAAACAGCCGAAAGTTCATCAAATTGCCGTGGCACCAGCGTCTGTCCCGATTGAGCTCGTCGAGTAAGTTAGGCGGCATCTCTTCATAGCTGCCTTCTAACCGGTAGGCAATCCACACCCCCCAGCCGGCGCCCCGCATCAATGCCGCCTCAACGAAGTCATGGGATAAAATCTCGCCCGACATCGACCCCTTGCCAGGCAGCGGTGCGAGCATGCAATGGCGCATAAAAGGGGCTAAGCGAATGATTGCATTGTGCCCCCAGTAATGCGATTCACCAAGCTGCCAAAAGTGCAGCCCCGCAGTAAACAGCGGCCCGTAAACGCGTGTTGCAAACTGCTGCATGCGCGCATACAAATTGAGGCGTCCAGAGGCCCGTGGCGCGGTTTGAATAATGCCCGCTTTGGAATGCACCTCCATCATTTGCACTAAGCGAGTCAGGCATTTGCCGCTCATCACGCTGTCCGCATCCAGCACCAGCATATAGCGGTAAAGCGCACCCCAGCGGCGACAAAAATCGTCAAGATTGCCGCTTTTGCGTTTTACACGGCGCTGTCGGCGGCGGTAAAAAACCTGCCCGAAGGCCTCAAGATCCCGGCACATCGACAGCCAAGCGTAGCTTTCCTGAATAGCAATATCGGCATCAAAGGTATCGCTAAGAATAAAGATATCAAAATGCTGATCATTACCGGTGCTGCGTAGCGATTCCAACGTGGCGCGCACGCCGGCGAATACCCGAGCAACATCCTCATTACAAATGGGCACCAGCAGCGCTGTGCGCGCGTCAGCATGAATCGGCTCGTCGCCTACCTCGCTATCAATGGCGTAACGGTCATTGCCGCGCAGTAGCTGGAAGAACCCCATCAGCGCCGTCCAAAACCCTGCAGATACCCAGGCAAACAGCAGCACAAACAGTGACAGAATCGTTATTTCAAGCCACTGCTGCCCCTGGGAGGGAAGCACGGTACGCATCTGATTGGCCGCGATAATGCTTTGGCCGAAAATCAGCACTAGCAAAACCCAGCGGCGCCTGGAGGCCACCCCTCTCCAGGACGCGGGAGAATGATATTCTCTTTTGCGCCGGCGGCTCCAACCGCGGTTAGCCCAGTTTTTCAGGCGCCGACCGGTATTCACAATAGGATTGGTCGACCACTGCTGCGGCGCCAGCGGCGTTCGCTTGATGGGAAGCGACGTGCGCAACCTTGTAATGCCTGACGCGTCGGTTGAAAGCACCTCGGGGGGCGCTAGCGGCGGCTCTGCATAGGCCAGCGCCAGGCGCCGGCCAACAGATGACGCGGCCGGATCACTGTCGTCACTATATTCATCGCTGTGCCCGCCTAACGTAGCATGCAACGACGCCATGTCGTGTTGATCAAGATCACTGACTAATAGCTTGCGCCGCTCATCGCGATCCTGCGTCTCGAGCGCCAGCCGCTCAAGGTAACGATTAGTCGGCGCTGGCGTCGAAGCCTTCATATCAGCCATTCGCAGGCAGCCTATAGTACCAAGTCTCGGAGATCGGCTTACCGTCGCGCATTAACTGCGCCCTGATATCTAACGGCTGGCTGGTATTCTCACGTTTGACGTTGACAAACACGCGCCAGCCATTGGTAGCCGGGTTAGGGACAACGCGGCTAGACGCTAAGCTGCCATTATCCCCCACGCTTGCCTGAACGCTTATGTTGGCATTGCTGCCAATACCGTCAAGCGCGGGCCCAACAAAGTCGAGCACGAACGAAAGCGTGCCATCGGCCTCACGGACCAGGTTATCCCTCACCACCTCGCCACGCGAGCGTCTGGTTTCATCCACCCAAGCAAGCTGCGGATCCACATGACGCTCTTCATCGACGGTAGTCGTCATGCGGTAATCGAAGGCCAGCGGTGTACCCGGCTCATGCTCCCCGTCAGGCAACCACATCGATACAATATTGTCGTTGGTTTCGTTGTCCGTAGGAATTTGAATCAGCTCAACACTCCCGGGCCCCCAATCATTTAGCGGCTCAATCCAAGCACTCGGGCGTTGGTCATAACGTGCATCAAGATCCTGATAGTCGCTAAAGTTGTGGCCGCGCTGCATCAGCCCATAGCCGCCTAACTCAGGCGTTTCTTGTCGATTCATCATCAGTCTGGCCGGATTCACCAGCGGGCGCCAGGTCCAGCCATTCTGCTCATCGTTAATGAGTAAACCATTAGAATCATGGATGGCGGGCACATAGTTAAGCGTCGGTGAAGGCTGCTCAGGGCCGTAAAGATACATGCTCGTTAGCGGTGCTATGCCCAGCTTTTCGACAGCGCGGCGCAAATAAAGGCGCGACTGCACATCGACCAAGGTGTCGTCACCGGGGCGCAGCACAAAGCGATAGGCACCGGTCACACTCGGCGAATCGAGCAGCGCAAAAATAGTTAAATATTGGCTTTCCTGGCTAGGTTCGACAACCCACATTTCTTTAAACCGTGGAAACTCTTCACCCGATGGCAGCCCTGTATCAACGGCAAGGCCACGTCCCGAAATGCCGTAAACCTGCCCTCTACCTACGGCGCGGAAATAGCTTGCCCCCAGAAACACCATGACTTCATCTTTGCGATCAGCATCGTTAATCGCATAGTTAATTCTCAAGCCGGCGATACCCAGATCATCGCTATTTTTAACGCCGTCAGGGATATTCAAATCACCGTAAGTAAAATCGTCAGGGTTGTAAGCAAAATTATGAACGTCACCCTGCGAATCAATACTGTTTAACTGGATCGCACTGCCGTAATGCATTCCCTCATGGAAAAAGCTAAGCGTAAACGGCGAACCAGTACCGCTCCAAACATCACGGTCTCGCTTATACTGGATTTGCGCGTATTCCGCATAGCTAAGTTCTCGCAGCTCATTCGGCATGGCCGTTTCTGGCGCGCTGTAACCCTGCTGAGCCAGTTCCTCGGCTCGCCTGGCAACATCATCAAAACCGAAGGCGAAAGCTTGAAGAGGAATGCTGCCAATCAGCAGCCCGCCTAAAACGGCGACAGAGCAAAAGCCTTTGCGGCTTAAGATGTTTCGTGAGGTAAATCCACTCATTTAGCGTATTGCTCCCGGACAATCCTTTGACTAAGTTCAAGTTCGCTTATGTGCCGAATCGACATATCATCATGCTCATTCGATCAGCCGAATGCGCCGTATTCAAGCACGGCGTAGGAATCAGTCGCCAGCAGCTTAGTCAGCTACCCTATCCGATATCCTTGTAAGAGAACATTATAGACCGGTTACGGGCTATGTGGTTCTTAAAGCTTCGGGCCGTAGCGACAGTAACGATAAAACAGTAACCATAAAACAATGCATTGGGGTTCTTCGCAAACGCTTAGCACTGCTGCCTGACGTGGTGTACAACAGAGAGTACGCAAAACGGCTCGCTTGGAGTATCTCTCATGTTCAATACTACCGCATGGAACCGCCTACGCTATACCGCCTACGCTCCCTTTTATGACGCCGTCGCTAATCGCGCATTTCGTAAACCGCGGCGCATTGCGCTTGGCCAGGTGGACTGGGAGCCAGGCATGCGTGTGCTGATGGTCGGTGCGGGGACGGGATTGGACCTGCCTTTTCTGCCGCATGATATTGAGCTGCACGCCACCGACCTGGCGCCCGCTATGGTGAAGCGCACAGCCAAGCGCGCTGAAACGCTGCGCCGCGACGTTGAATGTCGCGTTATGGACGCTGAGTCGATCGGCTATCCCGATGAACACTTTGACGTCGTAATCATGCACCTGATCATTGCGGTGATGCCTAACCCGCAGCAAGGGCTTAGCGAAGTACACCGCGTGTTAAAAGCAGGTGGCCAGCTATGCGTGATGGACAAATTCCAACCGGACAGCCAGCCTTCGGGAGCGGGCCGGCGCTTGCTGAACCAACTGACATCGGCGATTGCCACTGACATAACCCGCCAAGCGCAGCCGCTACTCACGGCGGCAGGTTTTTCCATACGCCATGACGAACCGGTGCTGATGAACGGCGTATTTCGCGCTCTGCTCGCAACCAAGCTTGCGCACTCTACGACTTAATTATGCGTCCTTTAACCGCAGCCTGCTGACTAGTGATCGCTAACGATACTGTTTAATCTGAGCAGCTATTTAGTCGATTAAGCTCGGATTAAAACATGACACAACGCCCATCTGTCCGCACTGGCAAACTACTGTTTGCGCTACTTAGTCGTCTGCACTTATATATTGCGCTCTTCGTTGGGCCGTTTATTCTCATCGCCGCGCTATCCGGGATTGCTTATCTGCTGAGCCCGCCACTCGAAGAGTGGCTTTATCACGACACGCTCTATGGCGTCAGCCAAGGCGAGCCTCAGCCGCTGGCCGCCCAGATTGATACGGTCCAACGCCACTTAGGTCATTCGACACTGCCAAGCGCCGTGCGCCCCGCACCACAGCTCGGCGATACTACTCGGCTGATGTTTAACGCGCCTGACCTTGGCCCCTCGGAACATCGTGCGATCTTTGTTGACCCTATTTCGCTGGCCGTCACGGGTGACACAACGGTTTACGGCACCAGCGGCATTTTACCGTTACGCACCGCTATTGATCACTTTCATCGCCAGCTATTAATGGGCGATGTTGGCCGTCTTTACAGTGAGCTGGCCGCCTCGTGGCTTTGGCTGGCCGCGCTAGGGGGCATCCTGCTGTGGGCCTGGCAGCGCCGCTCGCTAAAAACGCTTTCCGGGCGCCAGACAACGCGGCGTCGCCATGCAATGCTAGGGCTGATCCTGTCGCTAGGATTACTCTTTTTTTCGGCAACCGGGCTTACCTGGTCCCAGTGGGCGGGCGGCAATATTTCGGAGCTGCGCAATGCCTGGGGCTGGAGCACACCCAGTGCCTCAACGGCGCTAATTGGCACCGACAGCCAGCCACACGATGAGCACGCAGAGCATCACGGCCATGTAGCCCCCGTTACCACCAGCGTACAGCTGCTGCCCGAGGATTTTGACCGCGCGCTGAATGCCGCTCGGGCAGCCGGCTTAACGGCCGACCGTATTCAGCTCTATCCGCCGACAAATGAAAACCAGGCGTGGCGGGTAGCAGAAATTGATCGACGCTGGCCGACACAAGTCGACCAAGTCGCACTGCATCCACGCAGCATGGCCGTGACCGATCAAACGGATTTCGCCACCTTCCCCTTAGCCGCCAAGCTCACTCGCTGGGGCGTTGATCTGCATATGGGGGTACTGTTTGGAATCGCCAATCAGCTAGTGCTAGCGCTAATCGCCGCGGGGCTGGTCACGCTGATAGGACTGGGTTATGTAACGGCATGGCGGCGAATGCGCGCAGCGAGTGGCCAGCGCTTTCCCACCATAGCCGAACCCTGGCTCATGCTACCGCTCACTGCCAAGCTCAGCGTGAGCTTAGTCGCTATCGCTCTAGGCTTAGCGCTGCCGGTGTTAGGGGTAAGTCTGGCGGTTTTTATCGTGATTGATGCGCTGCGCTGGTATTTTAAAAAGCGTTACACTGCTCGCAATAAACATGCCCACCATTCAAATATACCGAGGTGATCAATGCCCAAAGCTCCCGTTAAACGCTTTCGCCGCTTACCCGATGACGAGCAGTCGCGCGTGATTGAAATGGCTTGGGAAGACAGAACGCCGTTTGAAGCGATCGAGACGCTGTTTGGCCTTGCCGAACCCGATGTGATTGAAGTAATGCGCCACCAGCTAAAACCCGCCTCGTTTCGCCTGTGGCGTAAGCGCGTCACTGGCCGCGCCACCAAGCACATCGCGTTGCGCTCGCCGGATGTATTGCGAGGCTACTGTCCGACGCAATATAAGCACTGAGAACGCTTAACAAATACACACCTAACTCAGGCGCCTTCAAAACAGGCCTTTCCCTAGATATCTCTTTATTGTTATATTATCACATAACACAAACCGTTTAGAGATGACCTAGCAATGACCGCACTCTCCCTCTTACCCGTCACCGTGCTCTCCGGCTTTCTGGGCGCCGGTAAAACCACCGTACTGAACCATAT
Organism: Vreelandella profundi; assembly: GCF_019722725.1. NCBI lineage: Bacteria > Pseudomonadati > Pseudomonadota > Gammaproteobacteria > Oceanospirillales > Halomonadaceae > Vreelandella > Vreelandella profundi. The sequence goes on along the minus strand of NZ_CP077941.1, from coordinate 496,101 downwards.
TTTGGCTAACCGTGAAGGCCGCCGCGTGGCGGTGATCGTCAACGATATGAGCGAGGTGAATATCGATGCGGCGCTGGTGCGCGGCGGCCCGGGTGAATCAACGCTGGATGGCGACGTTGCCTTGAACCGCTCTGAAGAGCGCTTGGTGGAGATGAGCAATGGCTGCATTTGCTGCACCCTTCGTGAAGATCTTCTTGAAGAGGTCAGCCAACTGGCAAAGGAAGGCAGGTTTGATTACTTGGTCATCGAATCCACCGGTGTTTCCGAGCCGCTGCCCGTGGCGGAAACCTTTACCTTTGAAGATGAAAGCGGCCAGAGCCTTTCCCACGTTGCGCGGCTGGATACGCTGGTCACAGTAGTGGATGGTGCTAATTTTCTTGAGCAGTATCGCGAAGCGCAAAGCCTGGCTGATGCCGGCGAAAGCCTGGGCGAAGACGACGATCGCAACGTCGCGGATCTGCTGGTCGATCAAATCGAGTTCTGCGATGTACTGCTGATCAGCAAGACCGATCTGATTAGCGATCGAGAGCTGCAAGCCTTAAAGGCCATACTGCGTTCGTTAAACCCTGATGCCGAGTTGGTGCCCATCACCCAAGGTGGGGTACCGCTAGATAAAGTGCTCAACACCGGAAAATTCAACTTTGAACGTGCTCAATTAGCACCCGGTTGGCTAAAAGAAATGCGCGGCGAGCACGTGCCAGAAACCGAAGAATACGGAATTGGCAGCTTTGCCTATCACGCTCGCCGCCCTTTCCATCCTCAGAAATTCCACGACCTGCTCAACCAAGAGTGGTTCGGCAAAGGGCTGTTACGCTCGAAAGGCTTTTTCTGGCTCGCCACCCGCCCTCAGGCCGCCGGTCAGTGGAGCCAGGCGGGCGGCATCGCTCACCACGGCCCCGCCGGCATGTTTTGGAAAGCCATACCGGAAGCCAGCTGGCCGGAAGATCCTGAGACGCGACACTTCATTATGGAGAAATGGCAGGAGCCGTTTGGCGATATGCGCCAGGAGCTGGTGTTTATCGGCCAGAATCTGGATCAAACCCAAATGCGTGAAGCGCTGGATGCCTGCCTGCTAAGCGAGGCAGAACTGCTGGAAGGCATGGCGGCATGGAAGCAGCTGCCCGACCCTTTTCCCGCCTGGGAGTAAGTCACTGCGGTGAGGTACGCATAAAAAAAGAGAGGCCGATGCCTCTCTTTTTGCATTAACAGTAACGCCGTTACTGCAGCATGCTGGGCAACCAGGTCGCCAGGCTGGGGAACACAATCAGCAAGGCCACTAGCAGCATCGAACACAGGATGTAAGGGATAGCGGCCGAGTAAATTTCACTCATGGTCGTGCCGGGAGGCGCTACCCCTTTCATAACAAACAGCAGCAGTCCTAAAGGCGGCGTTGAGAAGCTGATTTCCAGTGCCAGCAAGACAATAATCCCGAACCATACCAGATCAAATCCTAACGCCTGTGCTAATGGAAAGAAGATCGGCACGGTGAGCATCATTATGGAAATCTGCTCCATAAACGTGCCCAGCACCAAGAGCACTGCAACGTCACCGAGCTTCATTCTCGCCGCCAATACGCACTTTTAGCACACACTCGGAGTAAGCGACTCCCCCGACGTAATGGCGGAGGATAGAATGGCTTCGAGGCAGACCCCGCCATTGTCGAGCTGCTCGCCCAACAATCCGGCCCCACCATCGAGTGGCTAGCCGACCAGCCTCTGCTCTGCCCACTGACGCACATCAGGATAACCACGCTGCTCAAAGACCGCGAAGCCGTTAAGACTTCGCGCTTTGAGCGGTGTAAAAATCGGCATTGTTAATCCGCACAGAAAGTGCGCCAGCCGATGTGCATTCGGCGGCTGGCCGAACTGATCAGTGTGGCGTTCAATGAAGGGCGCGGCGTAGCGCGTGAAGTCGTTATTCGAAAGCGCAGGCTGCGGCGGTGAGTCCGGCAGGCGTACAGGGTTGCCGTAGCACGCCGAACAGTGCCCGCAGCGATCCTGCCCAGCAAAGGTGCTGTCTCCAAAGGTGCTGTCTCCAAAATGCTCGGCCAGCCGCCGGGTTAAGCAGCTTTCCGATTCAAATAGCGCCAGCATTGAATGCAGCCGCTCAATCTCCGCGCGCTCCCTCGTTAGGCATTCTTCATAAAGCTGGTTGGTCAATGTTTCAATCGCGATTTCTGGCTGGCAAATCTCATACACGTCGGTCATCCGCTTGCCTTCCAGCGTCAGCCAACCTTTGTCCTGAAAATACTCAAGGGCCGTAATGACCCGTGCGCGAGAGGCGTCAATCTGCTGTGCCTGCCCCGCGCTGTGCAGGCGTTCAAAATCGACCGTGCCCCATGTCCGCGCCACAGGAACATTGTCGATGATAAGCCGCACAAAAGCCGCTCGTTCGTCTTCAAAACGGCTAGCCAGAGCATCCGGCTCACTGTGGTAGCAGAGCCGATATTCGGCTAAGAAGGCAAAGCGCGGCGCAATAATGCCGTGCATTTCTAGCCGCACCAACAGCGTTTTCAGCGGCAACAAGCGGATATTGGTATCGCGAGACAGCGTGTTAAGCAGCACTTCCCACTGACGATCTGGCGCGTTTCCAGCCGCCACAATCTCTTCAAGCAAACGGTAGATACCGGCATATTCAGGGGTATCACCGTAAACGAAGTTTTCTAGCACCCGCAGGCCATCGCGTCCGGCCATGGTCAGACAGGTGGAAGGCTGGCCGTCGCGGCCCGCTCGGCCAATCTCTTGGCTGTAGTTTTCAATCGATTTGGGTAAGTCAAAGTGCACCACGTTGCGAATATTGCCCTTATCGATCCCCATACCAAAAGCAATCGTGGCGACGATACAGGGCGATTCGCCGCCCATAAACTGGCGCTGAATCTCATCGCGACGCTGTGAATCCAGTCCTGCATGATAGGCCTGCGCAGCAATTCCCTGCGCCGCCAGCGCTTTCGCCACGCGCTCGGCGGTATGCTGAAGGGTGACGTAAATAATCGTCGGCGCTTCGCTGCCCGGCTGCATCTGTGGCTTCAGCCAGTCAATCAACTGCTGCTCGCGGTCTTGCAGGGCGGGCGCCACCAGCAGCTCAAGATTAGGGCGATAAAAGCCGGTGGTAACGACGTTGTCTGGCGCGATGGCGAACTTCTCGCGCATATCGGCAATCACCGCGGGCGTCGCGGTAGCGGTCAGCAGCAGCACCTGGGGAATGGCAAAGTCGCGCTGATAGTCCGGCAGCTTAAGGTAGTCGGGGCGGAAATTGTGCCCCCACTCAGACAAGCAGTGAGCTTCATCAACCACTAACAGCGAGATCTGAACCTGGCGCAAAAAGTGCCGAAAGCGCTCATTTTTAAGCCGCTCTACTGAGACCATCAGAATTTTTAACTCACCGCTTTTAGCGCGCTCCATTATCTCGCGCGCAGTCTCGCGGTCTTGAGTGGAGTCAATGCTGGCCGCTGCCACGCCGTGGCGCGTTAGAAACGCCAACTGATCCTGCATGAGCGCCAGCAGCGGCGATACCACCAGGGTTAAGTGCGGCAAATGCAGCGCCGGCAGCTGATAGCAAAGCGACTTGCCCGCACCGGTGGCGAAAATGGCCGCGGTAGAGTGCCCCTCCAATACGCGTGACACCACCGCCTGCTGGCCGCCTCGAAAGTCGTCAAACCCAAATACGGCTTTCAGCGTTTGCTGGGGAGAAGTTGAAGTCATGCATCTTCCTAAAGTGGAGTGACGTCTTGGAGTAACACGCTACCGGGTTCAAGACGTTTTCACCAACGAAAGACACGCTCCTAAAAATAATAAGTGCTCTTGCAGTGGCGCTAACGCTAGCCCCACTTCGCGCCATCTAGGGCATCTAGAGGGATTTTGAGATAGCGCTTGCCGTTGGCCTCAGGCTTCGGCAAACGACCACCCAGGGTATTCACCTGCAGCGCGTGCAGAATCAGCTTAGGCATTGGCAGCTCACTATCGCGCTTATGACGTAGAGCAATGTAGTCGTCGGCGCTTTTGCCCACTAGGTGTGGGTTATCCGCGCGCTGCTCCGCGACACTGCTTTCCCATTCAGGGTCGCGCTCGCCCGGCATATAGTCGTGGCCGGTGAAAAGGCGCGTTTTACTGTGCAGTGCAAGAATTTGCTGGATAGAGTCCCACAACGACTTTGCATCGCCGCCAGGAAAGTCAGCCCGCGCGGTACCGAAATCGGGCTGAAACAGAGTGTCGTGGACAAACGCGGTGTCGCCAATCACGTAGGTAATCGACGCCAGCGTATGGCCAGGAGAATACAGCACTTTGGCGCTTAGCTCGCCAATTTGAAACGTGTCGCCCTCGGCAAACAGCGTGTCCCACTGCCGGCCATCGGCAGGCATTTCAGGCCAGTGATAGATGTCCTTCCACAGCGCCTGCACGCTGGTGATGTGCTGGCCAATGGCCGTCGGCGCGCCGGTTTTGTGTTTTAAATACTGCGCGGCAGAAAAGTGGTCGGCGTGAGGGTGAGTATCTAAAATCCATGCGACCGTGAGTCGCTGCTCTTCTATATAGGCTAACAACGCGTCAGCACAGAAAGTCGCTGTCGCGCCAGATTTTTCATCAAAATCCAATACCGGATCAATAATCGCGCACTGCCGGGTGGCCGGGTCGCTAACGATGTACTGCACGCTAAAGGTACGGGAATCAAAAAAACCCGCCACATCGGGTGTGCCTGCACCTGTGTTTTGAGAAAGTGCAAAGGTCTTCATGCTTGTCTCCTAAATGCGTGTACCGCTGCGCGGTGAAACATAACAGTCGCGCGAAAATAATTGTTATAAACATATCTAATTATGGAATATATACAATAGCGCGCATAAAAATGCCGCCAAACTGTAACCAGATGGCGACGTCAAATGACGGCGTTACTGAACAATTAGCGGCTGGCTAGAACGCTTTCTCCAGCGCAAAGCGCGGCTGCGTGCGGCCTTCTTTAGTGACTGTTTCAGTGAACATCTCAAGCGGGCGCACCCACAGGCCGTAGTCGCCGTAAAGAGCGCGGTAAACCACCTGCCACTCTTCACTTTCGCTGTGCTGGGCGGTGCCGAGCACTTCGTAAAGGCTGCCTTTGTAATGACGGTAGATGCCGGGAACGGGAGCGGTCATGGTGATTCCTTATGGGCGGCATGGGCTTTTTTAGCGAGCCGTTCGAGCACTTTTGAGGCGGCGACAAAGCCAAAGGTGCCGGTTAAAAAGGTGGCGGCGCCGAAGCCTGACGCGCAGTCTAAGCGCGTAGCTTCGCCACTGCCGGGCTTTTGCAGGCACACTTCACCGTCGCCGCTGGGATACACCAGCTGTTCGTCGGAGTAGACGCACTCTACCGAGAAGCGCCGCTTGGGGTTGCGGGAGAAACCGTAGTCACGGCGCAGTCGTGAGCGCACTTTAGATAGCAGCGGGTCGTGCTCGGTGCGAGTAAGGTCAGCAACCTGGATGCGCGTCGGGTCGGTTTGCCCGCCGGCGGCGCCGGTCACGGTAATCGGAATTTTGCGGCGTTTGCACCAGGCAATGAGCGCGGCCTTGGCGATCACGCTGTCGATGGCGTCTACCACATGGTCGACGTCATCAGGGATACGCTCGGCCAGATTGGTAGGTGTTACAAAAGCGCTGTCGGCAACGATCTCGATCTCAGGAGCAATCAGGCGGCACCGGCTTGCCAGCACCTCCACTTTAGGCTGGCCTATAGTGCCATCTAGCGCGTGCAGCTGGCGGTTAACGTTAGAGACGCAAACGTCGTCCAGGTCGATCAACGTCAGCTTGCCAATCCCCGAACGCGCCAGCGCCTCAACGGCCCAGCTTCCCACCCCGCCGACACCCACCACCACCACGTGAGCATGACGAAACACGTCAACAGCGCGCTGACCGTAAAGGCGACGAATTCCGCCAAAGCGAGCGTCGTAGTCGGCAGAGGCTGGCGGATTAGCAGCTGAAATCGCGGAGGACATAGCGGGATCACTCATAGCGCTTGGAGGGCTGAAAGCGGTGTGTGAGGTGGCGTACGCACACTATCCAACGGTAAGTGTCCGGCCCAGCCAAGATGATTAAACAGCGTGATCATGGTGTCGTCCACGGCACAGCTTAACTGTACGCGTTTATCTAACATCGGATGATCGAAGGCTAAATAAGTAGCGGCCAGTAGTAAGCGCGGCGCGCCCAGCTGCTCGGCAAAAAAACGGTTGTGGACACTTTTGCCATGTTTGGCATCGCCAATAATGGGATAGCCTCGTCGAGAAAGATGGCGACGAATTTGATGGCGACGCCCGGTCAGCGGCCGCGCTTCCACCAGCGAGTAACGCGCCACCGAATAGCGGTCGACCTGAACAGGCAGTTCGACGCTATCCAAGCGGCGAATATCGGTCATCGCAGGCATTGCGGGCATTTCCGCCTTAGGCCGCGTGCCGTCCTCTTCCCGTAGCGGATAGTCTAAACGCTCGCTTTCAGGGGCGTTGCCACGCACTACGGCGAGGTAGCGTTTCTCGACCTGGCGCTCGCTAAAGGCCTCGCTGAGCAGCCCCGCCACTGCTGATGAAAGCGCAAATACGATCACGCCAGAGGTAGGCCGATCCAACCGGTGAACGGGATATACCCGCTTACCAAGCTGATCGCGCAACCGCTGGAGCAGGAATTCTGTTTCGCCACGCGCTAGCGCCGAGCGGTGCACTAAAAGCCCCGATGGCTTATGCATCGCAACGAGATACTCATCCTGATAGAGGATAGTGAGTGGCGTCATAACGCTCCCCGGTAAAAGCTAGCGACAAAAACGGTCTAGAACGGTTATCTAAAAACTATTTACAAAAACTATTTATAAAAGCTGCTTATAAAAGCTGTTTATAAAAACTGTTTTTGTAAATAGGGCGCCATTGTCGCGGCTTGGCTGCGAGATGTCATCCGCTTGATACGATAATCCTTTTAGATGGCGTTTATGACGAAATGCTCTTCTGTGGCATGGTTGGCTAGCTGAGCACAGGCTAAGCCATCGGCTGGAAGACATCAGGTAACGGCCCTGAGTAGCGCTTTACATCGTTCGTTGGCATAGTGGTGTTGTGGCAGCTACCTTAAATAGGCAACGCTGCCACAGCGTTTCCATGGATTAGGAAGGAGAAATCACTATGCGCTTTACAGCTTCCCTTACCGGCATTGCCGCCTCATTACTGCTCGCCAGTGCTGCGGCGCAGGCAAACGACACCCTTGATGTTGAAATGCATAAAGTCAGCGTTGATGGTGTTGAAGAGTCGATTGGCACCGTTTCACTGGAAAGCACGGAGCACGGTTTATTGCTCACCCCGTCACTCACGGATATGGAGCCCGGTGTTTACGGCTTCCACGTTCACCAGAACGCCAGCTGCGATCCTGCCGAGAATGACGACGGCGAAATGACCGCGGCGCAAGCCGCAGGCGGCCACTATGATCCGGAAGAAACGGATACCCACCTTGGCCCCTACGGCGAAGGCCATTTGGGTGACCTGCCGGTGCTAACGGTTAATGAAGACGGCGAAGCCAATCTTCCCGTGTTGGCACCGCGCCTTAGCATGGAAGATATGCCGGGCCGTAGCATCATGATCCACGCAGGCGGCGATACCTATAAGGATGAGCCCCATCTTGGCGGTGGCGGCGCTCGCATGGCCTGTGGTGTCGTTGAGTCTTAAGACAAGCATTCACTTCAGCATCAAAAACGGGCAGCCAGTGGCTGCCCGTTTTATTGAAGGTTTATCGAAAATTAACAACTAAAGTCTAGCTGTGATCTACGGGCCTTATCTGTACATTCATCTCGGTTTAAAAGTAACCGCTGGTGTACAGGTAGCATGCTAGTAAGCGTCTTGCCGACTCCGGCTAATCCCTCTAACTACTCTAGGTACCTTAGATGATCACCTTTATTGTATCGATCCTGCTGCTAATAGCGGGCTACTTTACCTACGGGAAGTTCGTTGAGCGCGTGTTCGTTACCGACCGCAAGCGACGCACACCAGCATTCGCCATGCGTGATGACATCGACTATGTGCCGATGAACACTACGCGTAACTCACTTATTCAATTATTAAATATTGCCGGCGTGGGACCTATTTTTGGCCCTATTCTTGGCGCGCTTTACGGCCCGGTTGCCTTTGTATGGATTGTGGTCGGCTGCATCTTTGCCGGCGCTGTGCACGATTACCTAACCGGCATGATTTCAATCCGTAACCACGGTGCTCATTTACCTCAACTAGCGGGCAAATTTCTCGGTAAAGCGATGAAGCACGTCGTTAATGCCTTCGCCATTTTGCTACTACTGCTGGTCGGCACGGTCTTTGTCACCTCTCCCGCTGCGCTGCTAGCGAATATGACCTCGCTGTCGATGACGTTAATTATCGTCGCCATCTTTATTTACTATTTGGTCGCGACACTACTGCCGATCGATAAAATCATCGGCCGTATTTACCCTTACTTTGGTGCGCTACTGCTGTTCAGTGCGGCCGGTATCGGCATTGGCTTGATTGTCACCGGCGCGCCCATTCCCGAACTGTCTTTCGAAAATATGCACCCTGAAGCAGCCCCTATCTTCCCGCTGCTGTTTTTAACGATCTCCTGTGGCGCACTTTCCGGCTTTCATGCCACTCAAACACCGATCATTTCGCGCACCACGCAAAACGAAACCAATGGACGCAAAATCTTCTACGGCATGATGATCACAGAAGGTGTGATCGCGATGATTTGGGCCGCCGCTGCTATGAGCCTGTTCTACGGCGACCAAACGCTGTCTGACGTACTTGCCGCCGGTGGCCCTGCTGCCGTGGTTAGCGAAGTTTCTACCACCATGCTCGGCGCTGTAGGCGGCACGCTGGCTATACTCGGCGTTATTGTGCTGCCGATCACCTCTGGTGACACCGCTTTTCGCAGCGCGCGGATGATTATCGCCGACTACGTTAAAGTCGACCAAAAGCCGATGGTTAAGCGCATTATGGTGGCTCTTCCACTGTTTGTTGTGTCCTATGCATTAACGCACATGGACTTCACGCTGCTGTGGCGCTACTTCTCCTGGGCAAACCAAACCACCGCGGTTATTGCCCTGTGGGTAGGTACCATGTACTTGGTACTGTCGCGTAAGCCTCATTTGATCACATCGATTCCAGCCACCTTTATGACCATGGCGACCTTCACCTACCTAGCCTACGCGCCGATTGGCTTTGGTCTGCCGCTGAACACCAGCTACTTTGTGGCGGCGCTAGGAACACTGCTTTGCATTGCGTTATTTATGAAGCGCGTTCGTCGCCTAAGCCGCACAACCTTTAGCGTTGATGAACCGGCAGAAAATTTTGTTACGGGTGAGGAAAGTTTCGCCACCGTCTCAAAATAATTGACCATAATCAGGTGACTAACGCCGCCTAGTAACCATAAAGCGCTGATCTGTTCAGCGCTTTTTTTATACCTGTTGATTGACCAGCCAACGCCTCCGCCTACTTCTTTGCATTGAAACTAATATTGCTGCATCCCACAAAAACGTTATATCATAACTATTAATAGCAATTGAATAGCTCAGCAAGAGATAGTGTCAATGTGCAGCGCCCCTGTATTATCAGTGCGTGATCTTCATATTCAAATTGACGGTCAGCAGGTCGTCGATGGGCTCTCCTTCGATGTCATGCCCGGCGAACGCGTCTGCCTGTTAGGTGCATCAGGGTCGGGTAAATCATTTACGGCAAAAGCAGTCCTGGGGCTTTTACCGGCTAATGCACAGGTATCAGGCAGCATTCGCATTCAAGGCCAAGAAGCCATTGCAATACCCGCCGCACGGCGACGTGCTGAAACGCGCGTTTCGATGGTGTTTCAGGACTCCCTTTCAGCGCTTAACCCTCTGGTTTCAATTGGATTCCAGTTACGCGAGCCTTTTTCACGCCATCATGGCCTGCCGCGCAAAACCGCGACCCAAGCGGCCGTGAAGCTGTTAGCAGCTATGGGTTTGCCAGACCCGCAGCGGTTAATAAAACGCACCCCAGCGGAGCTTTCCGGCGGCCAGCGCCAGCGGGTCTGTATTGCCCTGGCTATGGCGTGCAAAACATCGTTAATGGTCGCCGATGAGCCTACCACCGCACTGGATGTGGTCACCCAAGCGCAGGTACTGCGCGTCTTACGCGACCATACCGGCGACTCAGGCACCGCCATGCTATTTATTACCCACGACCTCCATGCGGCCTCACAGCTTTGCCAACGTGCGGTGATTATTGAGCGTGGCGCAATGATCGAAAGCGGCGACTTAGAGGCTCTAATTACTGCTCCGCAGCATTCCTTCACTCAGGAGTTAGTCACCGCCGCACATAGCGTGCAACCCTCCGAGTTGCCCAACGCCGACATCTTGGCATCTGTAGATTTTTTAGCCTCGAATGACCTTTTAAAGAGCGCCTAGATGCCAAGCCCGCTATCACTTAATAAAAGAGCTAACTTGAACGGCAGAGAAGCGTTTATCTCGGCTCGCGGACTAACTAAACACATTTCACTGCCCCGCGACGTTTTTTGGCGAAGAGGTGAGCGTAAGCAGGTCATGAACAATATCGACCTCACGCTTTATCCTGGCGAGCGGGTGGGGCTAGTGGGTTTATCCGGCTCGGGAAAAACGACTCTGCTGCGCGCGCTATTGGCTATTGAAGCGCCTGATGCCGGCTCAATAACCTGCCAGCATAGAACGGTGCGCCCCGGCTCTGCGGCTCAGCTCAGGTGGTACCGCCAGGCAGTGCAGTATATTCCCCAAGACCCTGTCTCATCGCTTGACCCGCGGATGAGTGTTCGCGCCCTGGTAGCCGAGCCGCTCATCCGGCTGCGTGTCGACTGCAACCCAGAAGCGCGCGCCCGGGAAGCACTGGAACAGGTTGGGCTAGATGCGAAGTTTTTGGACCGCCAACCCCATGAACTTTCCGGTGGCCAAGCCCAACGGGTCGCCATAGCTCGGGCGATTGCTACCCGCCCACGTTTTTTGCTGGCCGATGAACCGCTTAGTGGCCTTGATCTACCGGTTCGCGCGCAGGTTATTAGCGTGCTGAAAAAGCTATGCGATGAAAGTGGCACGGGGCTGCTGATGGTGTCTCACGATTTAGCGGTGGTCACAAAACTTTGCCAGCGCACGCTGGTGATGGATGACGGCAATATTGTTGAAGATCGTCCAACGGCAGCGCTGTGGAGCACCCCCCGCCATGCGGTCACGCTGTCACTAATTAATGCCGTGTCACAGCTGCCTACCTGCGCGTTTCCAAACTGCAATGCAGCAGAGGTAGAGGCATTGTTGTAAATCTTCCACGACTTTTTTGATTAACCCCTTTGGCTCCATGCAGTGTTAAAGCATTTGCACCAAATAAGGTGTTGTCATCGCTTATCCCCCTTCTCTCACTATTTTCCACCTACTGTTAGGATTCATTACGATGCTACGCCGCTCGCTTCGCCTGTCTTTGCCCGCTGCCCTTGCCGCTCCTCTTTTGCTTACCGGTTGTTTTGATGAGCAGCGCGATACCTCCTCCACTGAATCAGGTGAGCGCATTAGCGTGGCGATGTTACAGCCGCCGCGTTCAGGATTAACGCCACTTTCCGACGATGCTTTTAAGCTATCCCGTTGGAGCATGGCGGAAACGCTGATTCGCCTGGACGCCAACAGCGATCCCCAATCTTTTCTAGCCACCGAATGGGAACAGCTGGACGCCAACACTTGGCGCTTTGTGATTCGCGACGGTGTAATGTTTCATGATGGCAGCGAGCTAACCGCGCAAGACGTCGTCAATTCTCTCACCGCCGCTACTCAGGCCGCTCCTAAGCCGAGGATTTTAGACGGTGTGAGCATGACCGTTGAAGCCGATGGTGATAAGGCGGTGATCGTACGCACAGAAAGAGAAGATCCGCTGATCCCCAACCGTCTTTCCAGCCCGCAGCTGGCGATTCTCGCCGCTAGCGCCTACGGCGAAGATGGCCGGATTAACCCTATCGAAGCAGGCACCGGCCCCTTTGTACTGAAAGAGATCAACGGCACCACCAGCGCTCGGCTAGACCGCTTTGACGACTACTGGGGCGAGCCAGCCGCAGTGGCCGGTATTGATGCCGACTACGTGCCGGATGGCACTGCCCGTGCGGCAGCGTTGAGAACGGGTGCGGCCGATGTGGTGGAAGCCATCCCGGTATCTCAGGTCGCCCTGCTCGACCCTGAGTTAGTCCACGAAGTGCCCATGCCGCGCACCAATACGCTGTACCTGAATACCGAATCAGGCCCCATGACCGACCCTGCTCTGCGAGCCGCCGTGCGTGAAGCAGTTAACCGCTCCACTATCGTGAATACCGTTTACGAAGGTCGCGCGGATATCGCTGAAGGACTACTTGGCCCGGCGCTAGCGTGGGCAAGCGATTACCGCACGCCAATTGGGCAACGCACCGAGCCTACCGAGCCAAATGGTACGGAGATTACGCTAGCGACCTTTACTGATCGCGCGGAGCTTCCCGAAGTCGCCGTGCTGCTTGAGCAACAGCTCACCCGTGCAGGCTTCACCGTTAACCAGGAAGTGCGTGAGTACGCGCATATTGAAGCGGATGCGTTAGCGGGCCAGTTTGACGCCTTTATCCTCTCGCGTGCCACCGTCCTCGACTCCGGCGACCCGGTTGCCTATATGTTTAGCGACTTTGCTTGCGCAGGCTCATTCAATATCGCCCAGCTATGCGATCCTGCCGTGGACGAGGCGCTAGCCACAGCCGCCGTACTGCCCACGGGTGACGCGCGCCGTCAGGCAATCATCGAAGCTGAAGCGGCCATTTTACGCACCGATGCAGCCATCCCGATGCTCCATGAGCGTGTCATTCAGGGCGAATCAGCACGTGTTTCCAACGCGGAGCGTGACCCCCGCGAGCGAGTGCTGATCACTGAAAAAACGTCCATCGACGCCGATAGTGAGTATTAAGGGTACCCTGCGCATGACAACTGCAACATCGCTGCGTCTTTGGCGCAGCTTGCACATAGCGCCTTTTATTCCACTGCTCTCTCGGCTGATGACATTAGCAAGCGTGATCGTGCTAGTCGGGCTACTGCCATGGTTATCCGGCAGGGATCCAGCACTGAGCATCTTGCGGGCACGCTCAGCCGAACAGGAAGCTACGCCCGAGGTACTCGCCGCCATTCGAGCCCAGCTGGGGCTGGACGTTGGCCCCTTCGAAAAGCTGCAGAGCTGGCTGATGGGGCTTCTGCATGGCGATGCAGGGAACTCCTGGATTTCTGGCGCGCCAGTGCTGCCGGGCATGCTGAAAAGCGCCCAGGTTTCTCTCATGCTTATGTCGTTCGGCATGCTGGTGGCAGTGGTTACTGCGACGCTGATTTGTGTGCCCGTGATTCGCCGCGGCTTAAATGGCCAAGTCAGCCGCTCATCTGGGGCCATTGGCGCAACGCTGACAGCGCTCCCCGAGTTTCTACTTGCCTCAGTACTGCTGGTGATATTTGCCGCCTGGCTAAACTGGTTGCCACCTTATGGGTGGCGCGGTTTCAGCTACGCCATACTGCCTGCCCTCGCCCTGGGTATTCCGGCAGGTGGCCTATTGGGACATTTGTTTAGCGACGGCCTTTCGGCCACCTTTACAGAACGCTGGGTGGCTACCTGGAATGTGGCTGGTTTTTCCCGCATCCGGATTACCCTGGCAGCCCTGCGCCGCACCCTGCCAAGCTTAATGCCCCAGGTGGGTATGGTGATGGTAGGTCTTACGGGCGGTGCTATTGCCGTAGAGCAGGTGTTCTCGATTCCAGGCCTTGGTCGAGCAACCCTTGGTGCGGCATCGGCCCAGGACATGCCCGCCCTGCAAACCGGCATTCTTATTCTGCTGATTATTGCCATTGTGCTTGGCAGTCTGGCCAATATTGGCCGCGCGCTTCTACTAGGCCGCGCCTTCAGGCTTGGAGCATTGCCGGTGGCGCATAGCGAGCAGAGCATTCAGCGCCGGGCGTGGATCGTTCCCACCATCGCTATTTTGCTCCTGTTCATACTGGTGGCGACGGGGATTACTCGCGATCCGTTTAACTCCAATTTTATGCGTTTGGAGCCGCCAAGCTTGGCTCTACCGCTAGGTGCCGACGGCACGGGCCGTGATATTTTGGCGCGGGTGGCCCACGGGGCACTGTCTACCATGGGTATGGCCACGGTAGTGGTATTCTTTTCACTTGGGCTGGGTCTGCTAATTGGTCTAGCTCCCAAGCTGGCAACCGGCCCCATTGAGATCACCAAGGCAACGCCCCCCACCATTGCAGGACTTATCGTCGCAGGCCTGATGGGGCCAAGCGCCAGCGGCGCTATTATTGCGGTGACTGCCGTGGCCTGGGCACCACTTGCTGCGCACACGGCGGCGCTGGTGGCCGAAGTCAAAGCCCAGCCCCATGTGCGCATTACGCCGATGTTAGGAGTAGGCCATTTTCGTCTGATGAGCCGCTACATTCTGCCGGCAGTGTTTGGCCCAGTGTTTCGCCATTCCATGCTGCGCTTACCGGGGGTCGCGCTAGCTCTAGCAGCCCTAGGCTTTCTTGGCCTTGGGCCGCGCCCGCCTTCGCCAGAGTGGGGGCTGATACTCGCCGAGGGCATGCCCTACATCGAGCGCGCACCCTGGGCAGTCCTCATTCCCGCGTTAGCGCTGATTTTACTATCGGTACTGGCAGTGTCGATTTCCAGCATTGTGGGCGTCAGGAAAGTATCACGTTGACTATATGGAGCAACCATCAGTGGAATTAGCCTGTAATCCCGTCTTGCTTCTAGCACGGTTTATATAGCGATTTAAATTACGGTAAATAGCAGGCTATTCGATACACAACAGACGCCTCCTGCATCCTATAACTAGACCTCTTTCTGCGGTCTACTCCGCTGTTGCTGTTGGGAGACAATTAGCGCAATTTTGTATATCAATTAACAGGCGTTATTAGCTCGTTACCTTCGGTGAAGGCAAGAATATTAGCGTACTGCAAATCCCCCATGGATTCACGCGTATTAATAGTACCCGAACCTTGATGGGGCTGAAGCAAGACATTTTCTTGATCGCACAACCGCGGATCCACATGCGGCTCAGTTGCAAAGACATCAAGCGCAGCGCCCGCTAAAAATCCGCCTTGCAGACGCTGAATTAGCGCATCCTCATCAATCACTGTGCCTCTGGAAACATTGATCACGACGGCATCGCTAGGTAATGCACTGAGTACCTCAGCCGATACGAAATGGCGAGTTTCATCTCCACCCACTACCGTTACAAACAGAACATCCACCGAGCGTGCTAGATCGATGGCATCGGCATGATAAACCCAATCAGAGGGTACTTGTTTGGCCTGACGTGATTGGTAATGCACGGTGGCTTTGAACGCTACCATGCGGTCAGCAATTTCCTTACCTATCCGCCCCATTCCTAATATTCCAACACGCAGACCGCTGGTATGTGCATTCAGCGGAAATGAGCCAATACGCGCCCAGTCTCCGCTACGAACCCAGCGATCACCAGCAATAAGGCGACGTTTGAGGGCTAAATACATCCCGACGGCCAAGTCAGCGACATCATCATTTAACACGTTGGGCGTATTAGTCACCGTGATACCGCGGCTCGTAGCCGCGTCGATATCGATATCGTCATAACCCACACCAAAGTTGGCAATCAGGCGCAAGCTGGGAAGCGCATCCATTTCAGCAGCACCAAAAGGGGAGTGACCATGACAGGCAACTGCTGCACAGGCCCTCCGCTCGTCGCTAGCGAGACTCGTCAACTGCTGCGGAGTATCAACAGAGCACGTGATAAAACGACTTTCTAGCCGTTCACGCTGTTGGGGAGAATAAGCACCTACTAGGATTATATTAGATCGGGGCATATATACAGTTTCATCCTTATGAATAAGCATTAACGGGCACCGGCAGCAACAATGATTCGATCACTTGTTAGCTCGATCAAGTAACCCTTCTCGTTCGATAGCAAGGGTCTGCTCGCGCGTACGCCGGTGCAGCACGCCTAGCGCAGCTAGTGCAGTATCCACATCGGCCTCAGCGATTGCCCGCATGATTTCTACGTGGGGCAGCCCCGTATCAGCTAGGCCCAAATCCGCGAACTGTGATAAGAAAAAGCCAATTCGGCGTGATACCGCATGCAATGGCATGATGGTCTTAGCAGCAACAGCGTGCCTGGCTGCTTCGCACACTCGTTCGTTAAAACGCTTATCAATCTGTGAGAAAGCTACGTTATCGGCTCTTTTTAAGGCCTCTTCGGCCTGGTCGGCCATACGCAGGAACTCTTGCCGTTGGCTATCGCTAGCCAGTTGGCTCGCGCGTCTGATAAGCAGTCCTTCAACATGCTGGCGAACATCTAAAGCCTCAAGAGCTGTCGTCGTATCAATCGGCTGGATAAAAATCCCCTGCCTGGGCAGAACACTAAGCAAATAGTCTTGCTTAAGTCTTAACAACGCTTCCCGAATAGGTGTTCGACCCATATCGAGCCGCTCGCAGAGTGCCTGCTCCGTCAGAATCTCCCCCGGTACTAGGGTCAATGTCACGATCATCTCTTCGATGATCGTATAGGCCTCCTCTGCACGCGAGAAAAGCGTTGATATAGTAGAACCGTAAGATCCGCTCATGTTGGTTTAACTCTGCCTGTATTGCGACGTAGAAGCGCTAGCAAGGGAGGAACCACCCAGATAGCGATAGTAATTACTGCTAGAGCCAAGGCGATAGGGCGACTGAAGAAGACCAGCATATCGCCATTAGATTTTACCAATGTATTAAGAAAATTCTCTTCAACGATGGGAGCCAATACGACGCCGAGAATCGCTGGCGCAAGCGGAAAACCATTTTCTTCCATGAAAAAGCCAAGTATACCGGCGCACAGCATTGTCACGACGGCAAACACCGTATTTTCCACCGCGAACGCACCGATAATGCAAGCCGCGATGATTAGTGGCATTAAAATCGTTCGCGGTACGGCTAGAATGTGCTTGAAAATGCGGATCGCAAGATAACCAAACGGTACAATCAGAATATTGGCGAGTAAAAAAGCAAGAAAGACTGCGGTGATAAGATCACCTTGCGTCAGAAAAACGGTAGGCCCTGGGTTAAGCCCTTTCATATAAAGGACGCCTATAATCACAGCAGTCAGGCTGTCACCAGGAATACCAAACACTGTGGCCGGGACGAGAGCTCCACCAATCGACGCATTATTGGCAGCACTGGCTGATGCTATGCCATCGACAATCCCAGTGCCGAACTTTTCCGGGTGACGGGATTGTTTCTTCGTGCTGGCATAAGCGATATATGAGGCAATGTCAGCTCCAGCTCCCGGAATAGCGCCAACCAGGGTTCCAATGCCGCAACCCTGCAGTATCTGAAATCCCATCCGCTTAATCTCAGTCAGCACTCCCCGAAAAACATCATTTAACTTGCCTACCGGCGCAAGCTCATCGACCTTTGGCGACAGCGCAAACCGAAAGACTTCTGACAAGGCAAATAAACCGATTAGCACCGGTATAAAGCCTAGCCCACCGGAGAGATATTCCGTGCCGAAGGCGAAACGAGGTTGTCCAGATACAGGATCAAGGCCCACCATCGCAATCAACAAACCAAGGCTTAAGGAAACAACTCCCTTAGCGGTTGACCCTTGAGAGACGGCAATCGCTGCGGTCAAGCCCATGCAAGCCAACCAGAAATACTCAACTGAGCTAAACTGTAGGGCTAAATTACCTAACGAGGGCGCTGCAAAAATCAATACGATGCTGCCGAATATTCCCCCTATTGACGAGCATACTAAGCCTGTTCCCAGAGCGAGCCCTGCCTGCCCCTTCTGAGTCATTCTGTAGGATTCATCAACATAAGCTGCGGAAGCTGGAGTTCCAGGAATACGTAACAGTGCGCCGGGAATATCTCCCGAAAAAATACCCATAGCGCATAGAGTGACAACGCCAGCTAGCGCGGGCACAGGATCCAGAAAGTAACTGACTGGAACCATTAGGGCGACTGCCATCGCAGCGGAAAACCCGGGGATAGCGCCGATCACTAGCCCATAAAGAGCGCACGCGAGCATGACACCAAGTGTTGTGGGCGTGAACAACAACGCCAGAGCATTCATTACCATGTCAGAGTCCCCGCGAACGGTGTTAACAGGCCCCAAGGCAACTGCACCGACATTAACTGATAAAAAAAGCTATGGAAGGCAATGCTGCCAATAACAGCAATGCCCATATCTCGACCAAGACGGCGGTGGAAGTAAAACAATAATGCAAAAAGCACCAGCGGCATCGTTACTAAAAAACCAAGGATTTTGACGGTAAAGATATAAAAAAGAATAACGGCAATCACAAAGCCAATGGTTAATAGCGATTTCCATAAACTATGATCACTATCGATGCGCACCCAAGTAGCTATCTTGCCTTCGCTGGAAACAATCCGCTTTGCCAATACAGATAACCCACATATAACAAGCACAATACCGATCAAGGTAGGAAAGAAGCCCGGACCATAATCGATAAACTGCAGGGTCGGTAACTGTTGAGCAAAAAAAATGACTATGCTGCCGAAGCAGATAATGAGTATCCCACTGATACTGTCGTCGAATTTCAAAGCGATGACCCCAAGTACGAATGTCTGAATTGTGGCGGCACTTAGGTATGCCGCCAGCGAATGACAAGCAAGAATCAGTTGCTCTTGACTAAACCGATGGTTTTGATGATCTCGCGTACCGAGGACTGTTGCTCGTTCATAAAATCGCTGAACGTAAGGGCATCACGCCACTGAATACCAAAGCCACGATCAGTCATCTGCTCGCGCCATTGATCGTCATTCACGATTTCATGCATAGCGCCTTCCAGCCGCTCGACGATATCATCAGGTAAACCTTGGGGAGCCACTAGTCCGCGCCAGGCCCCAAGCTGCAGATCTATGTCGGTAGCTTCGGCCAACGTAGGAACGTCAGGGAAAGCTTCCAGCCTTTCATCGCCCATCACTACTAGCGACTTGATGCGCCCCGCCTGTATCAAGGGACTAGCCTCAGGAAGAGAAGAAGGAACAATATCGACACCGCCAGCAGCAAGATCCTGCAAGGCAGCAGCAGCTCCCTGACCTGATACAAAGCGAATTTTTGATACGTCGACACCGTACTTATCCATCATTGTTGCAACAGCCATTGGCCAGGAGCCCCCGCATCCACCACCGCAGGCAATCACATAATCTTCTGGAGACTGCTGAATATCATCCAAAGCCTGCTCAATATTCTCCCAGGGACTGTCGTCGCGAACCTGAAAGCCAGCCGGATCAAAGTTGAACTGTGCAATAGCAGTAAAGTCTTCTGCATCAAAGTCAGCCTGCCCCATAGCCGCGTAATGGGCGAAATTATAAAGAACACCCAGCGTGTAGCCGTCGGGATCAGCATTTTTGATTGAGGAAAGACCTATTACACCGCCCCCTTGGCCCTGATTAATAACATTGAAAGGTTGGCCGAAATATTCCTGAAGCCTTTCAGCCAACATTCGCCCGGTCTGGTCGGTACCGCCGCCAGCGCCCGAAGGAACGACAATATTGACAGGTCGTTCCGGCCATTGAGCCAATGCCAGAGAGGGAATAAGGCCGGCAATAAGTAGCGCCGATGCTGTTAGAAAGATTGTTTTGCGCACAGTCACACTCCTTTGATATATCACGATATATAAAGCTTTTTAAATGCACTATGTCAAAGCACCGAGACTTAAACTTTAGTCTTTGAAGCAAGTTTCAGTCGTGAACAAAATATCCATGAAAATTAATAAGCAGTTGATTTAATTGGCTATTAATATTATTAATATGATGGAGGTTTTTTTTGAAGAATGGCTGTAAATGCTTTGCGGCAGGAGTAATATTTAGAGACTCTATAGCTTAATGGTTATTTTCAGAGAGCGGAAAGTCAGGCGACACACTGACGACTAACTCTTAAATCGCTGTAAGACTAATAGAAAACGGGCAGCCCATGGGCTGCCCGTTTTGCTTTGCGCATTAACGTGAAAAGATCACTTGATAGTTAATACTGCCAGCGTATTTACTCTTCGCCAGCCATCTGCATTTGGCGCTGCAGGTAGTTCTGGATACCCACCTGCTCAATCAGTTTCAGCTCAGTTTCGATGTGATCAATGTGACCTTCTTCATCGGCGAGCAGGTCGCGCAGCATATCGCGAGTAACGTAGTCTTTTACGCTTTCACAGTAGGTGATGGCTTCAATGTAATCGTTGCGGCCGTCGTGCTCGATTTTTAGATCGCTTTCGAGCATCTCTTTAACGTTTTCACCAATGTGCAGCTTGCCCAGGTCTTGCAGGTTGGGAATGCCTTCTAGGAATAGGATGCGCTCGATGATCTTGTCAGCGTGCTGCATTTCTTCGATGGATTCTTCGTATTCCCATTTAGCGAGCGCCTTAAGACCCCAGTCTTTGTACATTTTGGAATGCAAAAAATACTGATTAATCGCGACGAGTTCGTTACCAAGCGCCTTGTTGAGATGCTCAAGAACTTTAGTATCACCTTTCATAATGTCACCTTTTCAACGGTAATGCTGATGGTTAAGCCAGTGTTTAAGTGGCCTTTAAATAATGCGATCAAGCAGTTACGTTAGAGAAGGAGTATAGACGCAAATAGCTACACTCCCAGCTTTCCTGAGAGTATAGATAAAGTGTTTAAAAGTTCAAGCAAATCATATATTTGCAAACGATAACTCTAACAAGAGTGATTCGCGTCACACGGCGTAAGCAAGCCCCATATCGGCCTCTTGACGAGCATCTAATACGGCATCGCGGGTAATAGCTTTGGCATAGCACGCGCACTTACCGCACTGCGTTGCGCAGCCGGTTGCTTCGCGTACTTCCCGCCAGCTGCGCGCACCGTCGCTTACCTGCTGGCGAATCTGATGATCGGTTACTCCCTTGCACACACAAACGTACATGGCGACACCTCATATAAACTATGAGATGAATGTAAATGATTCGTATACATCTTATCAAGTAGAAATAACTGCTTTTTGGGAGGCATTCGTCTTAACACACGCCAGCTGCTCGATAACATATTGGCGCCGCGACGTTTTTTACCGGCAACAATTTTCGCCTAATTATTATTTTTTTACTCAAAATCGACAGCGTTATCGTTTTGACAGCACCACGGTTTGCGTTTTAGACACGATATCTGGCCAGCTACGCCGCTGTGGGTCGAACAGCACCCACAGATAGCCTAACCCAAACGTCAACAGCGACAACCACGCGACAGCGCAGCGAATGAGGCACTGCGTCAGGCTCAGTGAATAGCCCTCTCGCGTTTGCACACGCAACCGCCATGCCTGCATTCCCAGAGTCATGCCGCCGCGCGTCCAGGAGAAAACAAAAAACAGGCTGACAAACACGACCAGCATGATTCGCAGGCTCCAAACATCGCAGGCGGTGGCGCCAATGTCTTCTAGCGACTGGCCCAGCACATAGCGGAAAAACACTAGATGAACCACCGTCACTGCAATCCAAATTGCCGTAACCAAAAAGCCGTCGTAGAGCATGGCGCCTAAGCGGCGGCCTAGGCCTGCTGGCCACGCATCACCCAACTGAGCAAAGCGTCGCGTGCGCATCTTGCTAACCGTTGCGGCGTAAGAAATAGATCCCCACCCCGGCACACGCAAGCGTCGGCACCAATACGGCCCAGACGGGCGAAAATCCGAAAATCGTTGATGCAGGCGCCAGCAGATCTTGCACATACTTAAAGCTGAGCCCGGTAATCACGCCGTAGAAAACGCGGGTACCCGCTGCCACGGTGCGCAGTGGGCCAAAAACGAACGAGGCCGCAATCAGTACTAATGAGCCCATGGTGAGCGGCATTAACATTTTCTGCCAAAAATACAGCAGCGCCTGATCGTTTTGCAGGCCTTGAGCAGCGAGAAACTTCGCGTAGTACCAAAGCTCACTGGGCGCCTGGCTCTCTATGTCCCGTAACAGGCGCTCAAGCTGCGTGGGGGTAAAAGACGTTTCCCACCCCATGTTTGCGGCCTGGTCGGACTCAGTGTGATCATCGAAGATGCGCGTCGTAGAGACGCTTTCCAAACGCCAGGCCCCGTCTTCCCAAAGCGCGCGCTGAGCATAGGTGGCTTCTACTAGCTGCCGGTCATCAAAGCGATAGCGGGTTAAATCAAGCACCACATCATCGGCACGGATCGCCCCGAAGCGATAGACGCTGTCGCCCTCAATTTGCCAGCCACTGCGGCTAGTCAGCATCGTACCTTCGCCCTGAATCTTTTCTAAGCGCCAGGCCTCAGCGTGCTGTTCGGTACGTGGACTGACATATTCAGCCACAAGCAGCACCACGACGATCACCAGCAGCACTGGCTTCATCACGCCCCACACAATACGTGCTAGGGAGCGCCCAGAGGCACGCATAACGGTGAGTTCGTTATTAGAAGCCATGCTGCCCAAGCCAATTAACGCGCCAATTAACACCGCCACCGGGGCATATTGATAGAAGCGCCACGGCGTACGCATCAGCAAGTAGAACAGCGCATCAAGGGCGGTATAGCCGGCCTGCACATCGCCTAAGTTATCGATATAGGCAATGGTAATATCCAAGCCCAACAGCACGAACTGAACCACAATAATAGCCGCCAGCACGTTGCGGGCGATGTAGCGGTCCAGGCGGTCAACCATCAGCAGATTCACCATCAGCGCATTCCCTTACGTTGCGAGTGCCACAGCAGCAGCAGGCCCAATCCTAAAAACAGCCCATGTACCGGCCATACACCCAACGTGGCAGACCACGTTTCACTGCCAATGGCGTCGACCACCGCGAGTAAAAGACTGAGATAGGCGACGTATAAAAACACCGCCGGCAAAAGTTTGCCAAAACGCCCCTGGCGAGGGTTAACCCGAGAAAGCGGCTGCGCCATTAGGGCTAATATAAACACCATTAGCGGGAGCCCGGCCCGCCACTGCCACTGGGCCTGCGCACGCGGGCTTGGATCATTCCATAGCGCTGGCGTGGTCGCATACTCTAGGGAATCCAGCGACTGTCGATTATTGCTTAGCCCTAAGCGCAGCGTATAGCGATCAAAGGTGAGCCGTTCAGCGCTTTGCCGCCCGGGGGTCACACCGTATCGCTCGCCCTCGTCTAACACCAGAAAACGACTGCCCGTATCCATCCGGGTTTCCTGATAGCCAGAGGCGGCGCGGGTAATATAGTCGTGGGTATTTTCATCGCCGGGCTGATTCTGCTCGTGCACAAATACATCCTGCATCTCTGTGCCATCGCTGGAAAAGCTGCCAATGTACGCGGTGCGACCGCCTCCAAACTCCTGAAAGCGCCCCGGTGCGAGCACAGACACATCCAAGCGGCTGCGCTGTTCCTCCAGTACGGTTTCCGTTTGCAGCGCGCCATAGGGCGTCAGCCACAGGCTACACACGCCTACCAGCACCGCGACAACGCTCGCCGGCAGCAGCGTTACTTTCAGCAAGCGCGTGGGGCTCATGCCGCAGGCGACCATGACCGTAATCTCGCTGTTCATATAGAGCTGCCCGTAGGCCAGCAAAATGCCTAGAAAAAACGACAGCGGCAGTATCAGCTCCATAAAGCCAGGCAGATGAAACATCATCAGGCTGCCTAAGATAGTGACCGGAAAGTCACCCTCCGCTGCATCCGCGAAATAACGGATAAAACGGCTGCCCATGATCACCAACAGCAGAATGCCGGCAACCGCCGCCATGGTGAGTAACACTTCGCGAGTTAAATACCGAAATAAAATCAACGCGCTCTCCGGCTAGTCGTGCAGGATGCCATGCAATACCCGCATGGCTTGGGTACACTAATGAAACTATTCTCAGTGCCTTTTCAAAATCAAAAGTAACGAGGCATTATCCCGAATCCCTCGTTGCTTGTCTTGTTGGAGACGTCATGGAATTTTCCGTTCAAACTGCTAATCCGGCCAAAACCGAAACAGCCTGTCTTGTGGTGCCGGTTTTTAAAGGTAGCGATCTACTGCCCAGCGTCGCCAAACTGGACGACGCTAGCGAGCGCCTAATCGGCCAGCTGATGGAGCGCGGCGACTTTGATGCCTCGCTCGGCAGCATCCTCATGATACCGTTTGCGCCAGGCCTCGGGGCACAGCGGCTGTTATTAGTCGGCTTGGGCGAACGCGAAAAATGTCAGGAAGCGGCCTACATTAAAGCGCTGGATGCCGCCATGGCTGCGCTGGTGAAACTGCCCATTGATGAAGCCAGCGTCGTTTTTAATGATGTGCCGCTAACCGACCGCGACGCGGCCTGGAAAGCTCGTAAAGTGTTAGAAGCCGCTGAGCGGGCTATTTATCGCTTCGATCAGTTCAAATCGACGCCGGCACCAGCCCCCAGCCTTGCCAAACTCACGCTCGTTATTAGTGACACCAGCGCGCAGCCTCTCGTTCAGCAAGGTGCGCTAGTAGGCAATGCGATTGGCCAAGGCATTAACTATACCCGCACGCTGGGCAACCTTCCCGCCAACGTCTGCACGCCCAGCTACTTAGCCGAGCAGGCGCAGCAGCTAGGGCGCGAGTCAAACGGTGCGCTGGACGTTGAGATCCTCGATGAAGATGCGCTCGAAGCGTTGGGCGCACGCTCGTTATTGTCCGTAGGCCGCGGTAGCAAAGAGCCAACCCGCCTGATCGTAATGAAATATCAAGGTGCTGAAAATGCGCAAGAAGCGCCCCATGTGCTGGTCGGCAAAGGCATAACCTTCGATACCGGCGGCATTTCGCTCAAGCCTGGCGAAGGCATGGACGAAATGAAATTCGATATGTGCGGCGCCGCCAGCGTCTTCGGCACCGTCAAAGCGGTGCTGGCGATCAAGCCAAAGCTCAACCTAGTCTTTATCGTCGCCGCCGCGGAAAACATGCCTGACGGCCATGCCACCAAGCCCGGCGATATTATCAAGACGATGAAAGGTTTGACCGTTGAAGTGCTCAACACTGACGCAGAAGGCCGCCTGGTGCTATGCGATGCGCTGACCTACGCCGAGCGCTTTACGCCGGCAAGCGTGGTGGATATCGCCACCCTCACCGGTGCGGTGATTATTGGCCTGGGCCACCATGCCACAGGCCTGCTTTCCAACGATGATGATCTAGCACTCGACTTACTAGATGCAGGCGAGGCCGCGTGGGATCGCGCGTGGCATTTACCGCTGTGGGACGAATACCAAGAGCAGCTAGACTCTAATTTTGCCGATCTTGCCAATATAGGCGGTCGTCCAGCGGGCACGATTACCGCCGCGTGCTTTTTGTCGCGCTTTGCCGATCACTTCCCCTGGGCGCACCTAGATATCGCAGGCACCGCTTGGCACTCTGGCAAGCAAAAAGGCGCCACGGGGCGCCCTGTTGGCCTATTAACCCAGTACTTGCTTGATCGTGAAACCGACACTCAGGTCGAAAATAGTGACGCTTAACGCCTCGTTCATGCGCGAAACGGTTGCCTTTCTGCGCCGCAACCGTTAAACCTGGACATATCAAGCAGCACCGAGCCGAGGCTCGGTGCTGCTGTATCGAATTCACCATCGTATCCAACCATGCCCAACCCTGGGCGTGGTTCTAGCGGAGACAAATAGCCGTGCCCACTGCAAGCTTTGAAACGGGTTTTGAAACCCTCCCGTCCAACAATCCGTTGGCAGGTGATATTCGTGGCAATATCCTAAGTAACCCAGGTTTTGGCAAGTATTTCACTGACCACATGGCCCACGTTCGCTGGACCTCCGATGCCAACTGGCACGGCCATCAGGTGCGTCCGTATGGTCCGCTGACGCTAGACCCTGCAGCGTCAGTGCTGCACTACGGCCAGGAAATTTTTGAAGGCATTAAAGCCTATCGCCATGCCGACGGTTCGATCTGGACGTTTCGCCCTGAGAAAAACGCCGAGCGTTTTCGCCGCAGCGCACGTCGCCTGGCACTGCCTGAGCTTTCAGACGAAGACTTTATTGGCTCGCTGAAAGCGCTGCTGGCCCAAGATCACGCCTGGGTTCCCACGCCTGCCAGCACCTCGGATGAGTGCAGCCTTTACCTACGCCCCTTTATGATCGCCTCTGAAGCGTTTTTAGGCGTTCGCCCGTCACAGGAGGTCGATTACTACGTTATCGCCTCCCCAGCGGCGGCCTACTTTAAAGGCGGCGTTGCGCCGGTATCGATCTGGCTTTCCTCGAACTACAAGCGCGCGGCCGCCGGTGGCACGGGCTTTGCCAAGTGTGGCGGCAACTACGCCGCATCCTTAGCTGCGCAGAAAGAAGCCGAAGCCCATCAGTGTGGCCAAGTCGCGTTTCTAGATGCCGCTGAAAACAAGTGGGTTGAAGAGCTGGGCGGTATGAACCTGTTCTTCGTTTTCAAAGACGGCCGCTTGGTAACGCCCCGCTTAACCGACACCATTTTGGAAGGCGTGACCCGCAACTCGATACTGACGCTAGCCAAAGAGGAAGGCCTAACGCCAGAAGAGCGCCCGATCAGCATTGACGAGTGGCGCGAAGGCGCGGCGTCGGGTGAGATCATCGAAGTCTTTGCCTGCGGCACCGCCGCGGTGATCACCCCGGTGGGCGAGCTGGTTTCCGAAAACGAGCGTATTCGTCTTAAGTCTGCCGTTGAAGGCGCTGGCGACAGCAACGAAGTCGCTATGCGCATTCGTAGCAAGCTGCTCGACCTGCAGTATGGCCGCAGTGAAGATAAGCACGGCTGGCTAACTAAGCTGGTTTAACGCTAAAGCGCTTCTTCTCGCCGCCGCATCTTTTGCGGCGGCGCTGTTTTAAGCCGCTTACTCTAGACCCGACTTATCTGGAATCGCTATGGCGCGCATTGACTTTTACATCCTGCCCGACACGACCCTAGAAGCCCGTTTGCAGTTTGCCTGCAAGCTTGCCGAGACCATCTGGCGCAAAGGCTACCGGCTGCATCTGCACTGCGAGGACAAAGCATTCGCTGAGCAGGCCGACAGCGCGCTGTGGAATTTTCGCCCCGATGCCTATCTGCCCCACGCGTTAGAAGATAGCGAAATGGCCGCCAGCGTGCCCATTACGCTGGGCTGGCAACAGCTACCGATGCCCACGCAAGAAACCGCACTGCTCAATCTGCACCCCGACATTCCCGACGGCCTTGAACACTACGCGCGCATTGCCGAAATCATCAATCAGCACCAACAAGTGCTGGTCGCCAAACGTGCCTGCTGGCAGCGCTATAAAGAGCTCGGCCATGAGGTCGTGCCGCATAAACTGGGGTAATAATACCCCCCTTATTGGAAGGGATTTTATATGCCCACATCGCTGCTGGTGCGCTACCCTTTGGCCGTTATTGTTATCGCCCAGCTGTTTGGCACTTCGCTGTGGTTTAGCGTAAACGGCGTTGGCCTGGCACTACAGGAGGCCGTAGGCCTGAGCGAAAGTGATCTGGGTCTGCTGACTATCGCCGTTCAGGCCGGGTTTATTACCGGCACCCTGCTAATGGCCACCACGGGCTTGGCCGATCGCGTCCGCGCCAGCCACCTGTTTGCGATTTCAGCGGTGCTGGGCGCATTAATTAACGCCGCCTTTATTGGCGTCGCCGAAAGCGTGACGCTAGCTGCAGTGGCGCGGTTTGCCACCGGGCTTTGTCTAGCGGGCATCTATCCGCTTGGTATGAAGCTCGTGGTGAGCTGGACACCCAGCCACGCCGGAGCAGCGCTGGGCTGGCTGTTGGGCATGCTCACCCTAGGCATTGCCTCCCCCCACCTGCTGCGAGGTTTAACGCTACATCTTCCTTGGCAGTGGCCGCTACTGCTTGCTTCACTATTAGCGCTGGTCGCCGCACTGATGATTGCTCGCTTAGGCGACGGCCCTCACCTACCGGCCACCGCCAAAAGTGGCCGCCCTTGGGCAGGGCTAGCTGCGTTCAAACAACCCCGTTTTCGTGCCTCCGCGCTGGGTTACTTCGGCCACTGCTGGGAACTGTATGCATTTTGGGCGCTGGTACCATTCCTGGTCGCCCGGGAACTGGAGCGCTTGGATGCGTCAAATAGCGCGCAGCCGTGGCTAAGCTTTGCAGTGATCGCCCTAGGCTTGCCCGGCTGCGTGCTAGCGGGCAAATGGAGCCATCGCATTGGTAGCGGTAGAGTTGCCTGTATAGCACTGGCAGTCTCTGGTGCGCTGTGTTTGGCTTACCCCCTATTGGCTAATGCATCACCCTGGCTACTGTTGGCACTGTTAGGCGTATGGGGAGTTAGCGTGATTGCTGACTCGGCACAGTTTTCAGCGCTAGCCAGCGCCACGGCCCCGCCCGAACGGCTGGGGGCGGCGTTAGCAATGATGAACGCTATTGGCTTTGGGTTAACCATTCCTTCCATTGCGCTAGTCACCGCGCTGTGGTCTAGCCAGTCGCTGGCGGTCATTTGGTGGCTGCTGCCAGGCCCAGTTCTTGGGCTCATCGCGATGCGCACCCGAAGCACCTGACGAGCAAGTACCTCTCGCGCTATACTTGTGCACATTTTTGCCAGCCGTGAGCCGACTCCCATGGAAAAGACCTACCAACCCGAGCAGATCGAAACCCGCTGGTACGAGCGCTGGGAAGCCGACAACCGTTTCGCCCCTTCCGGCAAGGGCGCGCCTTTTTCGATCATGATTCCCCCGCCCAACGTGACCGGCAGCCTGCATATGGGCCACGCGTTCCAGGACACCATTATGGATACCCTGACGCGCTGGAAGCGAATGCAGGGGAACAATACGCTGTGGCAGGTAGGCACCGACCACGCCGGTATCGCCACGCAAATGCTGGTGGAACGTAAGCTTGCAGCGGAAGAGGGCAAAACCCGCCACGATTTAGGCCGCGACGCGTTTATCGATAAAGTGTGGGAATGGAAGGAAGAGTCTGGCGGCCAGATTACCCGCCAGCTGCGCCGCATGGGCGCAAGCGTAGATTGGAGCCGCGAACGCTTCACCATGGACGACGGCTTCTACAAAGCAGTTCAAGAAGTATTTGTTCGCCTGCACGAAGAAAAACTGATTTATCGTGGCAAGCGCTTGGTCAACTGGGACCCAACGCTGCACACCGCCATTTCTGATTTAGAAGTAGAAAATAAAGAGCAGCAAGGCAGCTTCTGGCATTTCCGCTACCCGTTGGCGGATGGCGTGCAAACGGCTGATGGCAAGAATTACGTGGTGGTCGCCACCACCCGCCCAGAAACGCTGCTCGGTGATACCGGCGTAGCCGTGAACCCAGACGACGCCCGCTATGCCTCATTGATCGGCACCTTTATTGAGCTGCCGCTGGTTGGTCGGCGTATTCCGATCGTGGCCGACGAACACGCGGATATCGAAAAAGGCTCGGGCTGCGTCAAGATCACCCCTGCCCACGACTTTAACGATTACGAAGTCGGCAAGCGGCATAACCACCTGCTGATTAACGTTTTCTCCAAAGATGCGTCGATCCTTGAACGTGCCGAAATCTTTGACCTGAAGGGTCAGCCTCATCCTGACGAAGATGCCAGCCTGCCCGCCAAGTACGCAGGCCTGGACCGCTTCGACGCGCGCAAGCAAATCGTGGCTGACATGGATGCCCTAGGTCTGCTGGAACAGGTAGAAGCCGTTAACAATACCCTGCCCTATGGCGATCGTTCAGGTGACGTGATTGAACCGCTGCTCACCGATCAGTGGTTTGTGGCGGTGGAATCGCTCGCCAAACCGGCCATTGAAGCGGTGGAAAACGGCGATATTCAGTTCGTGCCTAAAAACTACGAAAACATGTACTTTGCCTGGATGCGCGACCTGCAAGACTGGTGTATTTCCCGCCAGCTGTGGTGGGGCCACCGCATTCCAGCGTGGTACGACGCCGAAGGCAATATCTACGTTGCCCGCAGCGAAGAGGAAGCGCGCGAGAAGCACGGCCTTGGTGCCGACGTGGCGCTTACGCAAGACGAAGACGTGCTCGACACCTGGTTTAGCTCGGGTCTGTGGACCTTCGGCACCCTCGGCTGGCCAGAACAAACGCCAGAGCTTGAGACATTCCATCCTTCCAGCGTGCTGGTCACCGGCTTTGACATCATCTTCTTCTGGGTTGCCCGGATGATCATGATGACCCTGAAGTTCACCAAACAGGTGCCATTCAAAACGGTGTATGTGCATGGCCTGGTGCGTGACGGCCAGGGTCAGAAGATGTCCAAATCTAAGGGCAACGTACTCGATCCTATCGATTTGATCGACGGCATCACCTTGGATGAACTGCTCGACAAGCGCACCGGCAATATGATGCAGCCGAAACAGGCGAAGGCCATTGCCAAGGCGACCAAGGACGAATTTAAAGACGGCATCGAAGCCCATGGCACCGATGCGCTGCGCTTTACCTTCCTCTCCCAGGCCACCACCGGGCGCGATATCAAGTTTGATATGAACCGCTTGGATGGCTATCGCAACTTCTGCAATAAGCTGTGGAACGCCTCGCGCTACGTGCTGATGAACGCCGAAGGCGAGGATTGCGGGCTAGATGGCAGTGACGTTGAGCTCTCTCTGGCCGACCGCTGGATTATTTCACAGCTGCAGAAGGTTGAGTCTCAGGTCACTAAAGCGATGGATGAATATCGTTTCGACCACGCCTCACAAGCGCTGTATGAATTTGTCTGGAACGAATACTGCGACTGGTATCTGGAGCTTTCCAAACCGGTACTGTGGGACGAAAACGCCACAGCAGAAGCGAAAAGAGGCACTCGCCGCACACTGGTGCGCGTGCTCGAAACGATTCTGCGCCTTGCCCACCCGATGATGCCCTATATCACCGAAGAGATTTGGCAGCGCGTCGCGCCGCTGGCGGGCGTGTTTATGGGTGAAGGTGCGTCGATCATGCTGCAGTCCTGGCCGGAAACCGACGCAAGCAAAATCGACGATCAAGCAAGCCTTGATATCGAGTGGCTGAAGGGCGTGATTATCGCTGTACGCAACATCCGCGCCGAGATGAACATCTCCCCCGGTAAACCGCTCGACGTGCTGCTGACCAAAGGCAAGCCAGAAGACATCGAACGTCTGGATAGCAACCGTCACTTCCTTTCCAAGCTCGCCAAGCTAGAAAGCGTTAGCTGGCTTGAAAACCCCAACGACGCGCCGCTTTGCGCCACGCAGCTCGTGGGCGATATGGAAGTGCTGGTACCGATGGCGGACTTGATCGATAAAGACGTCGAGCTGGCCCGCCTAGCCAAAGAGATCGAAAAGCAGGATAAATTCATCGGCGGCATCGAGAAAAAGCTCGGCAACGACGGCTTTATCGCCAAAGCCCCCGTCGCAGTGGTCGACAAAGAGCGCGGCAAACTCGCCGAATTCCAAGCAACGAAGCAGCTGCTGGAAGAACAAAAGATGAAGATAGAGGCGCTGTAAAACGCTTATTGGCACGAGCTGAATTAAAAACGGTACCTCTGAGGTGCCGTTTTTGGTTTTAGGCTGCCTCCTTTTTAGCATTGCGCTCAATCAATGTTCACTTAAACTGCATCATCACTTCTTGTTAAGAAAAGTGTAAGGTTGGTACAAGAACGGCCACTTACTAGCATCGCTGATTCAGCAACGACACGGACTGCTTTATGCCGACACCTATCGAGGCGCGACTAGAGGCGCTGGCAAGCGAACTACAGCGGGCAGGGGTTTCGTACCGTGAGCTTTCGCCGATGGCGGATACCGGGCTTGCTCACGATCACGTATGGGTGCACCGCAACGATGGTGACGACTGGGTGGCGAGGCTGCCAAAACAAAGCCAAATGAACCTGCCCCCACAAGAAAACCTGGCCTACCAAGCCGCCTGTTATCAGCGCGCCAGCCCAGGTGGTCATATGCCAACGTTTTATGCCACCTTGCCGCCCAGTGATGCCCTGCCACGCGGTGGTTTATTAGTTGAGGCTATCCGCGGCCGCTTGACCCGACTCCCGGATGACCTGCCCGCCATTGCGGATGCACTGGCCAGCCTGCATCGCCAACCGCTGCCCAGTCACGCGGCGCGGCAACCATTGCTTGCCCCTGACGACCCGTGGCAAGCAATGGTTACTGAAGTGCGCCAGCAGGCTAACTGGCTGAGTGATGCCCAGC
The DNA here is from genome assembly GCF_019722725.1 of Vreelandella profundi. Classification (NCBI taxonomy): domain Bacteria; kingdom Pseudomonadati; phylum Pseudomonadota; class Gammaproteobacteria; order Oceanospirillales; family Halomonadaceae; genus Vreelandella; species Vreelandella profundi. The sequence continues at coordinate 464,090 of NZ_CP077941.1, read as the reverse complement.
TTTCCAGCAAAGTCACGCAACGCATTCAGCAAGAGCTGGATATGCTCCCGCCCCGCTTAAGCGATGCCACACCTGCACTGATTAGCTTTGATACTCACCCCGGCAACTTTTTAATCCGAGACGATGGCCGCGCCGTGTTAGTGGATCTTGAGAAATGCCGCTACGGCTTACCGGGTATTGATCTTGCGCATACCTCGCTTTATACCTCCACTACGTGGGATATCAATAGCCAAGCCGTGCTGTCGCTGAGCGAGGTGATTGATTTTTACCGTCGCTGGCAAACCGCCATGGGAGAAACACCCAGTACAGAAACCCTGGTCGCCTGTCGTCGCGCGACCTGGCTATGGTCGCTGACGTGGTGTGCCAAATGGCGTGCTCAATACGTCAACGCCAAAGATGACCAACAGCGCGGCGAAGACTGGTCGGCAGAACTCACTGACGACGCCGTGATTGAGCACGTCCGTGATCGCGTCGAGCATTATCTCTCGCTACCGACTATCGATCACGTCCACGGCGAGCTGCAGTGCCTGCAAGCCTCCCTGTGATGTTTTTATTTCTTTAATGATGAGGTGTGCAATGCCGATTAACCGCAACTCCCTGCGTGCCACAACGGCGGTGACGATGCTGGCGCTGAGCTTTTCCGCCATGGCCAACCCAGATCCAAGTGATTGGCCGGCCGTGCAGCAAGCGGCCGAAGGCCAGACCGTTTATTGGAACGCATGGGGCGGTGATACGCGGACGAATCGCTACATTAACTGGGTCGCCCAGCAAATGCAGGCGCAGTACGGCGTTGATGTGGAGCACGTCAAGCTGGATGACACCGGCAGCGCCGTAGCGCGGGTGCTGGCGGAAAAGCAGGCCGGTAACGGCGACGATGGTAGCATCGACCTGATTTGGATCAACGGTGAAAACTTCGCGGCCATGCGCGAAAGCGACTTGCTGTTTGGCCCTTTCGCCGAAGCGCTGCCTAATTTTACGCTCACCAACGCCGCCGCTAACCCGGAGGTAGTGACCGACTTCACCCTTCCCACGGAAGGCTACGAAGCGCCGTGGGGCAAAGCGCAAATCACCTTCTATTACGATAGCGCCCAAACCGACACGCCCCCACAGGATATGCAGGCACTGCTCAGCTGGGCGGAAGCCAATCCCGGCCAGTTCAGCTATCCGCGCATTCCCGACTTCACCGGCAGCACGTTTTTAAAGCAGGCACTGATCGAGCTTACCGAGCAGGATGAGGCGCTTTATCAGCCGGTGTCAGAGGCCGATTTCGAGGCCGTAACAGCGCCGCTCTGGGCCTATTTAGATACGCTGCACCCGCACCTATGGCGCAGCGGACGCACCTTCCCTGACTCAGGCCCCAACCTGCGCACGCTGATGAGTGATGGCGAGCTGAGCCTGGCATTTTCCTTCTATCCCACCGATGCCGCCGTAGCGGTCATGGAGTATGAGCTGCCTGAAAGCGTTCGCAGCTACGTGCTAGAAGGCGGCACGCTAGGGAACGTACACTTTGTGGCGATTCCCTATAACTCACCGCATAAAGCCGGTGCCATGGTACTTGCCGACTTTTTGCTTTCTCCGCAGGCACAGGCCCAAAAACAGTCGCTAGCCATGTGGGGCGACCGCAGCGTACTCGATATCGCTCAACTCGATGCGGATACCCAAGCGCTGTTTGAGCAGGGTGAGCGCCATCCTGCCGAGCTGCCTGCCGATGCGCTTTCCAACACGCTGCCAGAACCACACCCTAGTTGGATGACCGCGCTTCAAGAGGCGTGGCTTGAGCGTTACGGCGTTAACTAAGCATGCTGCAATTAGCCCCGGCGCTCATCATTGCTCTGCTGGTCGTACCGGTGGGTGCTGGGCTAGTAATGGTACTGCTGCCAGCATTTGGCTACCTGCCCGCGCTAGGTGGCCACGCTGCTAGTATTGCCCCGTGGCAAATGCTGTTCGATCAGCCGGGGCTATGGCGTTCGGTCTCGGTTAGCTTTGCCAGCGGCTTGATCAGCACCGCGATAGCACTGATCATTGTGGTGCTTTTTTTAGCGGCCAGCCGGGGAACCTGGCTAGATCGCGGCATTCGGCGGCTAGTGTCACCGCTGCTCGCGATTCCCCATGCCGCTATCGCGTTTGGATTCGCTTTTTTGATCGCGCCTTCTGGTCTGGTGGCGCGGCTGATTTCACCGGCGCTAACGGGCTGGGAGCGCCCACCGGATGCGCTGATCGTCAACGACCCGTGGGGGCTGGCATTAATGGCCGGGCTGGCATTGAAAGAGGCGCCGTTTTTACTGCTGATGAGCCTGGCGGCATTGCCGCAGCTAGCGCCTGAAAAGCACCTAATGCTGGCGCGGTCCTTGGGCTATTCACCTACCATTGCCTGGTTGAAAACGGTACTGCCTTCGCTGTATCCGCTTATTCGCCTGCCCATTTACGCGGTGATCGCCTACGCAACCTCGGTGGTGGACATGGCGCTGATTCTGGGCCCACAGCTGCCGCCAACGCTGAGCGTCTCGATTCTTAGCTGGTTTAACGATCCTAACATTAGCATGCGTTTTATGGCCTCGGCGGCGGCGGTGCTGCAGCTTGGCGTGACGCTAGCGGCGCTGTTTTGCTGGTGGCTACTGGAACAGCTGGCCCGCTCGCTAACGCGGGGCTGGCTAATCAACGGCAGCCGCCAGCGCGGTGAACGTGCGCTGCGTATGCTGGGTCGCTCGGCGCTGCTATTCTCAAGCGTGACAGCGCTTGCATCCTTGGTAGGTTTGGGGCTGTTTTCCTTAGCCGGTTTCTGGCAGTTCCCTGATCTGCTGCCACAAATGCTAACGCTGGATCACTGGCAGCGTAGCGGCCCAATGTTTGCCACGCCGCTGCTCAACACCGCGCTCATCGGGCTGCTGTCAACTGCCCTAGCGACGGCGTTAGTACTCGCAACGCTGGAAAACGAGCACCGCCAGCATCTACGCCCTAAGCGCGCGCTGTGGCTACTGTATTTGCCGCTGCTGGTGCCCCAAATTGCCTTTTTGTTTGGGCTAGTCGTCGCGGCTGAAAGCCTGGGAATACGCCCTCAGTTAAGCCTGGTGGTCGCGGGGCACCTGCTGTTTGTGCTGCCTTATGTGTATCTTTCGCTATCAGAGGCATACCGCCGCCTGGACCCCCGCTGGCTTCAGGTAGCACGTTCACTGGGCGTATCTCGCCGCGCCGCTTTTTGGCGCGTTCGCCTGCCGCTCCTATTAGCATCGGTGTTAACGGCGTTTGCGGTAGGCTTAGCGGTTAGCATTGGCCAGTATTTGCCCACTCAGCTGCTGGGTGCGGGGCACGTAACCACCGTGACCACTGAAGCCGTGGCGCTTGCCGCAGGCAGTAATCGTCGCTTAATTGGCGTATGGGCCTTAATGCAGGCGGTACTGCCGCTGATTGGCTTTGTGCTTGCGCTGACGCTGCCCCGCCTTTTACGCGCAAACCGTCGAGAGCTGGCTACCTAAGAGGGTCATCGTGACAGCATATTTGAGCGCACCGCTACGTCTTGAGCAGATCAGCATCGCCCTTGCAGGCCGCGAGCTGCTCGCCGTTGATGCCACCATTGCCCCCGGCGAGGTGCTCACTGTGATGGGGCCTTCCGGTTCAGGAAAATCTACCCTGCTCGCCTATATAGCGGGCTTTTTAGAACGTGAGTTCACCGCTCGCGGTGACGTTTGGCTGGGCGAGCGCAGCCTGATTAAGCTGCCCGCGGAGCAGCGAGGCATCGGGCTTTTGTTTCAGGATCCGCTGCTGTTTCCGCATCTTAGCGTGGCTGGCAACCTGCGCTTCGGGCTACCTAAACGCGCGCAAGAGAAGCGCCAGCAAGTATCCCAATCTCTTGCGCGCGTGGGGCTTGAGGGCTTTGAAGATCGTGACCCGGCCACGCTTTCCGGTGGTCAAAAAGCCCGTGTGGCATTAATGCGCCTGCTGCTTTCATCGCCCCAGGCGGTGCTGCTGGACGAGCCGTTTTCAAAATTGGATACGGCACTACGCCAGGAGACGCGCTCGCTGGTATTTAGCCAGCTGCGCGAGGCTGGCCTGCCGGCACTGCTGGTCACCCACGACCACGCGGATGCCGACGCCGCGGGAGGGCCGGTCATTGAGCTTGGCTAAACAGCCGCCTCGGCTCAGCATCATAATGCCGGTGCTGAACGAAGCTGCCAGCATTCATGCCGCGCTGGCGCCACTGCGCACGCCGGACGCTGCCCAGCACATCGAGATCATTGTGGTTGATGGCGGGAGCAGCGATGACAGCATTCATATCGCCAGGCCGCTGGCTGACCGTATATTCAACAGCCCGACCGGCCGAGCGATGCAAATGAACCTGGGAGCGCAGCAGGCGAGCGCGCCTGCCTTACTGTTTTTGCACGCCGATACCCGCTTGCCCGAGGGCGCCATTGAGCAGGTAGCCCAGGCGCTGACGACCCACACCTGGGGCCGCTTTGATATTCAACTTAACGGCCGCAGTGGCTGGCTACCCGTCGTGAGCTGGATGATGAATAAACGCTCGCGGCTCACCGGCATCGCGACCGGCGACCAGGGATTTTTCGTGCGCGCCAGTGCGTTTAAAGCCATCGGCGGCTTTCCCGAACAGCCGTTAATGGAGGATATTGAGCTGTCTAAGCGGCTCAGACGCATCTCGCGCCCCGCCTGCCTAACGGCAAAAGTGATAAGCTCAGGCAGGCGCTGGGATCAGCACGGCGCGTGGAAAACCATCTGCCTGATGTGGCGGCTGCGCTATCGCTACTGGCGCGGCGTTAGCGCCATTCAACTTGCCAAGGAATATCGCGATGCCCGCTAAGATGCCTCTTCAGCGCGAACCGCTGCCTCATTTGCACCTGCTGGCCAAAGCGCCGCTGGCCGGGCAGGCAAAAACGCGCCTGGCACCCCTGCTGGGAGAAAGCGGAGCGGCCAATGCGCATGCTGAACTGGTGCGCCACTGCGTCGCCAACGCCTGCGGGGCACTGCCCGCTGAGCAGATCACGCTGTGGACGGCGCTTGAGCACTCCCACCCGCTATTTATTGAGTTGCAAAATCAATACGGCTTGGCGTTATGCCCTCAGCCGAACGGCGATCTAGGCACTCGGGTTCGCTATGCGCTCAACAGCACGCCGGGGCCCGCCATGCTAATGGGCAGTGACTGCCCCAGTATTACCAGTGCGCTGATTACCACCTGCGCACAGCAGCTCGCCCGCTACGACGTGGTCATTTTACCCGCGGAAGACGGCGGCTACGGTTTTGTCGGCACTCAGCAAGACTACCCTGCGCTATTTAGCGACATTCCCTGGGGAACCCAAAGCGTGCTGACAACCACTCAGCAGCGTATTGAAGCACTGGGGCTGCAGGCCGCTTATCCGGCAACCATCTGGGATGTAGATCGCCCCGAAGATTGGCAGCGCTGGAAAGCGCTTTCCAGATAAGAAAACGGATTCTTTTCTCACTAAGTGAGTCTCCCTCACTGTATAAAAACAGTTAAACACCGCATGTTTATCCCCTGCCGCTGGAGCTTATCGTGACCCGACAACGTTTGATTCTTGCAGCGCTACTGGTCATTGCCATTGGCGTGTTTTTTCTGAGCGGTGCCCACCAGTGGTTCACGCTGGAAACCCTCAAGGCGTACCAAAGCGACTTTCAAGCGGCGTTTAATCAAAATCCGTGGCAGGTAGCGGGACTCTTTTTTGCCGTTTACGTGGTGATGACCGCCCTTTCGCTACCCGGCGCCACGCTGCTCACGCTGCTCGGCGGTGCGCTGTTTGGTCTGGGCTGGGGGCTGCTGATTATCTCGTTTGCCAGCACGCTGGGCGCGACGTTAGCGTTTTTACTGTCACGGTTTCTATTTCGCCAGCCGATTGAAAAGCGCTTTCCGCGCCAGTTTGAAGCGGTGAACCGCGGCGTTGAGCGCGAAGGGGCTTTTTATCTCTTTATGCTACGCCTTGTGCCGGTGTTTCCATTTTTCATGATCAACCTGGTGATGGGCTTAACGCGGATTAAAACCGTGACGTTTTACTGGGTGAGTCAGCTCGCGATGCTGCCGGGCACGGCGGTTTTCGTCAATGCCGGCGGCCAGCTGGGTGAGCTTGAGAGCCTGGGCGGCATCGTTTCCCCGACGCTGTTAGCCTCGTTTGCGCTGCTGGCGATTTTCCCCTGGATTGCCCGGCGCATCGTACTAGTAGTGCAGCAACGCAAGGCCTACCAGGGCTTCACCCGCCCCCAGCGTTTTGATTATGACATTGTGGTGATTGGCGCAGGCTCAGCGGGGCTGGTCACCAGCTACATCGCCAGCGCCGTGAACGCCAAAGTAGCGCTAGTGGAAAAAAACAAAATGGGTGGCGACTGCCTGAACACCGGCTGCGTACCGTCTAAAGCGCTGATACGCGCCGCCCGTGCGGCCCATGAGATCCGCACCGCGTCACGCTTTGGCGTCAGCGCCAGCGAGCCCGAGATCGACTTTTCCAAGGTGATGGGGCACGTTCATCAGGCGATTCGCGATATCGAGCCTCACGACAGCGTAGAACGCTACAGCGACTTAGGCGTGGAGGTATACCAAGATCACGCCACGCTCACCTCGCCATGGGAAATAAAGGTCGGCGATAAAACCCTGACGGCTCGCCATATCGTGCTGGCCACCGGAGCACGGCCACGCATTCCAGCCCTGCCGGGCATTGAGGGCGCCCCCGTTTTAACCTCAGAAAACCTGTGGTCGCTAACGGAGCTGCCCAAGCGCTTAGTGGTGCTGGGGGGCGGTGCCATTGGCTGCGAGCTAAGCCAGAGCTTTGCCCGCCTGGGCAGCCACGTCACGCTGATAGAAGAAGCTGCTCAGCTGCTGGGGCGTGAAGACCATGACGTTGGCGAACTGATTGAAAACACCTTGGCTGGCGAAGGCGTCACGGTGATGTCCCATACCCAGGCATACGAAGTGATTAATGATGCCGCGGGCTACCAGCTAGTCGTTGAGCATCAAGGCGAACGCACGCTGCTCGCCTTTGACTATCTATTAGTGAGCGCAGGACGCCAAGCCAACGTTGAGGGCTTGGGGCTGGAAGCGCTGGGTATCACTACCACTCAAGCAGGCACGCTGGAGCTTAACGAGCGGCTGCAAACGCGGCTTCCTAATATCTGGGCCTGCGGTGATTTAGCCGGGCCTTACCAGCTCACCCACGCGGCGTCACATCAAGCCTGGCACGCAGCGGTCAACGCACTGTTTGGTGAATTCAAAAGCTTTGCGGTGGACTATCGCGTTATGCCCGCCGTCACCTACGTTCAGCCAGAGGTGGCCAGAGTGGGGCTGAATGAGAAAGAAGCTGAAGCAAAGGGCATTGCATTTGAAGTTACACGCTACGCGATGAGCGAGAGCGACCGCGCCATTGCGGAAGGCGCCATTCAAGGCTTTATCAAGGTGCTTACCGCGCCCGGCAAAGATAAAATTCTCGGCGCGACGATTGTGGCTGAAAATGCCGGCGAGTGGCTGGGTGAATTTACCCTCGCCATGAAGCATGGCCTGGGGCTTAACAAGCTGTTGGGCACTATTCACCCCTATCCCACGTTAGGTGAGGCTGCCAAGGCCACGGCAGGCGTATGGAAAAATGCGCATAAACCCGAGCGGGTGCTGGCGCTATTGAAACGCTACTTCAGCTGGCGGCGCGGTGACGCAAAATGAAGCAGCTGCTGCTGATCGGTGCAGGCCATGCCCATGCCTTTGTGCTGGAAGCGTTTGCAAAGCGGCCAGATCCAAACATTGCCATTACCGTTGTCAGCGACAGTGCTTTAACGGCTTATTCGGGCAGCGTGCCGGCATGGCTGGCCGGTGAATGTACGCTGCGTGAGACTCAGATCGACGTGGCGGCACTGTGTCAACGCGCCAATGCACGGCTGCTACTGTCTTGCGCTCGTCACATCGACACGCTATCGCGCTACGTCACGTTGGCTAATGGCGATCGGATTGATTTTGACATTGCCTCGTTCAATATCGGCTCCACCCTGGTTCCACCCCAGCAGCATGGCGAACGGCTGCCCAAGCTGATGGCGATGCGCCCGTTAAGCTCGCTACATGAACGCTGGCAAGCCCTGCAGACGCATATTCAGCACCTGCCCAGCGGCGGCGTTCAACGCGTTGTTGGCATTGGAGGCGGCGCGGCAGGCTGCGAAACGCTGATGAGCGTGATGGCGCAGCTACGCCACCAGCGTGCGGATATTGACTGGCAGGGGCATCTGCTCAGCGCCTCCAACCGACTGTTGCCCGGCGCAGGGCGCCTGCCACGCGGCCTAACCCAGCGGGCGCTTTCACGCGCAGGCATTAGCGTGCATACGCAAGTAAGAGGAGCCGCGCTGGTTGACGGCGGCGTTTTAACGCACTGCAACGTGCTGATTGGCGCTGATATCGTGCTCTGGGCGACCGGCGCCGTCGGCCATCGCTGGCTGGCAGACACGGCATTACCGCTGGACAAATATTACTTTATCCGGGTAAACAACACGCTAGAAGCCAGCGATCAGCCGGGGATCTTTGCCGCCGGCGACTGTGCCGCGCTAACGCCAGCAGTGCCTAACGCCGGCGTTTACGCGGTGCGCATGGGGCCCCATCTAGCGGAGAACCTACGCCGCGCTTGCCACGACGAGCCGCTGACGGACTGGCAGGCGCCGAAGCGCGTACTGGCACTGATTGGCACCGGCGATGGCCGGGCCATTGCCAGCCATGGTGGCGTTGGCATCTCAGGCCGATGGGTTTGGAAATGGAAAAAGCGGATTGATGCGCGCTTTATCGCACGCTTCAATCCGCCTAGGTAGTCCTCAGAAAAGCATAAGTAGTGCTCAGAACAGCCTACTTGCCTTCGCGCCAGCCGCCGAGTACTCGGCTATCCGGGCCAAAAAAGACCAGCCGATCATGATCAATTAAGTAACGGTAGGCGGTTTCCATCATATCCGTTACCCGCTTTGCATCGGCCATTTGTGGGCATGCCATGCGGGTCGTCGCTAATTCGCTAAACGCTATGCGCTGGCTATCGCCGAGCGTCACTTCGCCGGTAAAGCGATTGCAGCCATCATAACCGCTGACCTTGCCGTCCTTTGCAATCTGGAAATAGGGCGTTTCCGACATGGAGAGGCGCTCGTCGGTGCCGACCAGCAATAGATTCCAGCGCTGCTCAACGATAGGGCCTGAGAGCGAGGAGCCGCTCATTTGGCCTCCCGTTGCTGAGCTCGGTCCTGGGGTGCTGCTACAGGCACTTAACAACAGCGCGGCTGAAGCAAGCAGCGGCAGTAAACGCCAACCTTTCATGGTCATGATGATCCTTTACCTCTTTAGCGATTAGGCTTAACGACGATCAGCAGCTTGATTACCCGCAATGGATTACCAGCTACCGCTATTTTCCATAGAAGCCCAGGGCTCTTGCGGTGCTAACGCATCGCCTTTCTGCAGCAGCTCTACCGAGATACCATCTGGCGATTTAACAAACGCCATATAGCCGTCGCGAGGCGGACGATTGATAGTGACGCCGTTATCCTGCAGATACTTGCAAAGCGCGTAAATGTCATCGACACGATAGGCTAAATGGCCGAAGTTGCGCCCGCCTGAATACTCTTCAGGGTCCCAGTTGTAGGTCAGCTCCAGCTCAGGCGCCGTCAGCCGCTCTGAGCGCTGCTCGTCCGCTGGTGCGGCCAAAAAAATCAGCGTGAAACGGCCTTTCTCATTTTCTTTGCGACGCACTTCCTTAAGACCCAGCAGGTCGCAGTAAAAGTGTAACGACGCATCTAAATCACTAACCCGTGCCATGGTATGAAGATATTGCATAACGACTCCTGTGAATAATTCATCTTAGCCATGCTTTACAAAAGCGTGACAATAAGACCAAAGCATTGCAACGCTGTACAATGACACCATAACGTTTATCTTAACTGGGTTTACCCGACGGAGAAACCTGTGGATTCAGTCACCCAAGCCGCGCTGGGTGCCGCTATTGGCGGTGCTGTGCTGGGACGCCGCCTAGGCGGCAAGGCATTGCTCATTGGCGCAGTGCTCGGCACCTTGCCGGATCTTGACGTAGTGTTGGATTATGGCGATGCCGTGGCCAATGTCACCGAGCATCGCGGCTTTAGCCATTCGCTGTTTGTGCTTACCGGCTTAGCCACGCTAATGGCACTGCTGTGCACACGCTTTGCCCCTGCTCGCGATATCTCCTTTCAACGTTGGTGGTGGCTTTTTACCATGGGCCTGACCACTCACCCATTGCTAGATTCGCTGACCACTTACGGCACCCAGCTGTTGTGGCCTCTCGACCTGCCCCCGGCCGCGCTGCCCATCGTGTTTATTATCGATCCGTTCTACACGCTGCCCCTGCTGATTGCCCTCGGCATCGGCTTGGCTTCAAAGCAGATACGCAAAGCCTGCACCTGGGGATTAGCCATTTCTAGCGTTTATCTCATCATGGCGATAGGCGCCAAAACCGCGGTGGAGCACCGTTTAGCGCCGGCGCTAGCGGCACAAGGTCTGGAGAATGCGCCCTTACTTATCCAACCAGCGCCGTTCAGTATCGCACTGTGGCGCGTAACGCTGGTGGACGGCGATCGCTACTATGAAAGTTTGGTCAGTCTGTTTGATGGCCAGCATTCACCACATCTTGAGCCGCTACGTCGAAACGCTGAGTTAGAACAGGCCGCCCTCGCTAGCCAACAGGGCCAGCGTTTAGCATGGTTTGCTGGCCCGTTCTTACGCTACGAGACACGCCTGCTGGACGGTAAAGAGACGCTGATCGCCACCGACGTCAGGCTCGGCTTTCCAGGCTTTCACCCGTTCAGCTTTACACTCGCAACCTTAGAGGATGGGCGCTGGACACCCTTGGCGGTAACCGAGGAGCTAGAAAATACGCGTGAGCTGGCGATGCAAACCCTGCTACGCCTCGCCGCTCGCGCCACTGGCAACCCTTCCGCTTTATGCGCCAGCGAATTTGTGGCGGATGCATGGCGAGCGGAGCCCGCGGCTGATCGTTGTTAAGTTAATGCCTGGGCATTGGGCAGGGCTTAGGGAGCGATACCCTGGCCGCAGCCGCTGTACTGCTCGCCGCCATAGGTCAGCGTGACTCGGGCGGGAAAAGGCTTGCCGCTCATGTCGTCGAAGCAGGCCCCCGCCTCAATGCGCACGCGGAAGAAAGGCTCGACATCGCCATTTTCAATCACCACCCGGCCGGCCTCGTTATCCATCACGCTGACCATGTAGGGCAGTTGGATTTTATCCTCACCATAATTGAGTTCGACCGTTAGTGTCGGCGTATCGTGGGCTAGCGCGATCGACCATCCTGGCTCATTGCCTTGGCCAAAGAACATGACGCCGGGGCGTTCAGCGCGGGTTAAGGCATCGCGCTGCTCAGCGAGGGCGCATTGTAGCTGACCACGCGGCGTTTCTACGCGCGCCTGATCACCGCGATTCCAGAAGCTGATTTCACCATCCTGATAGCGAGCGCCGCTGGCTACAATCGCCTGTGGCAATCGCCAAGCGCCGTGCAGCGACCAAAGACGCAGATCGCTGTCATTAGTTGCAGTGACGAGGTGCTGCTGAGCGGGCATGCAGTGCCAGGCTTCAAACTGCTGCGCAGAGCCGGGAAAAAGCGCCGACGGTAAAAAAGGTGCCCGATTTTCCAACGTTGCCTGGTTAGCAACGGCTGTTTCGGCCGAAGGCGTTGCTGCACAGCCCGTTAAGGCGACCATCAGCCCTGTTACGACCGTCGCCCATAGGCGTGTTGTTAGCATGTTCATAGTCCTGGATTCATTGTACTGGGTTCCCTATATGACGGATTCTATGGCTTGAGGTGTGCCTACCCGCGCTTGAACGCTTGCAGGTCTTGAGTATCGACACTCTCTATCCGTGGTGGCAACCCTTGCTCTTCGCGCTTTATTTTCAGCTGTCTTTTTTCAGCGAGACGCTCTGGGTCACTATTGGCGGCGCGTCCATTGAGCTCGGCTAACTGCGCCATGCCCTGATGATAGAAAGTCAGTAGATCCAGCGCCGTGCGATTGTGCTCTTCAGCCGCACGCCGCAGCGGAGCAAGATAGCCGCTGACTTGTGACAGGTGATGCTTAAGCTGCCAGGCATAGCGCACCTCGGTCATCCACGGGCGCTCACGCAGCACGGCAAACAGTGCGCTGGTTGCCAGCAGCCCAAGCACGACGCCTAAGGCGTAGAGCCACAGGCTGCTGCCAAAGGTAGAGGTCAGCAGCATTGAAAATAATAGGCCAAAAATAATCAGCTGCCCCGCCATGGCAAAGCTGATCATACGGGCTTTGCGGCGGTAGGCCTCTGGGTCGTGATGTTCTAGATTAAATACCATAGCCAGCCTCGTTATCTTTAGAAACGCCCTTATGATACGGGGCTGACCAGGGCAAACAAGCACTTGCGCTAAGCTAAACGCTCGGCGGCGGTTTTTAGCAGATGTTCGGTAGTTTCCCAGCCCATGCAAGCATCGGTGACCGACACGCCATAGCGCATTGCGCCGGGCTTTAACGGCTGCTTGCCTTCGAACAGGTGGCTTTCTAACATAAGCGCGACGAGATTTGCCTCACCCGCTTGGCGCTGAGCCAGCACATCCAGCATGACTTCGCTCTGGCGACGATGGTCTTTACGCGCGTTAGCGTGGCTGCAATCCACCATCAGCCGTGGATTTTGCCCAGCGTTACGCAGCGCGGCAATGGCCGCACGCACGTGATGCGCCTGGTAATTGGGCTCACCGTGGCCGCCGCGTAATACGACGTGAGTATGCGGATTTCCCGCCGCTTGCTGGACAATAGGGTGCCCCTGAGAATCAACCGCGAAGCGCTGGTGTGGATGAGCCGCCGCCTCCATGGCATCAATCGCCACCTGTACATCGCCGCTGGTGGCATTTTTAAACCCCACCGCGGCGGCTAAATCACTGGCGAGCTCACGGTGCAGCTGTGACTCCGTGGTGCGTGCGCCAATCGCTACCCAGCTCAGTAAATCGTCCAAATAGGGTGCCAGCATTGGCTGCAAAAGCTCGGTAGCCACCGGCAGCCCGCGTGCGGCAACCGCATGCATCAGCTCACGGGAGAGCGCTAAGCCACGCCCCATATTACCGCTGCCATCCAAATCAGGATCGTAGGCTAGCCCCTTCCAACCCACAGTGGTGCGCGGCTTTTCAATATAGACGCGCATCACCGGCAAAATACGTTCGCTCACCTGCTCGCTGAGCACGGATAAGCGATCGGCATACTCTAACGTCGCCTTAGGGTCATGCACCGAGCAGGGGCCGACAACGACCAGCAGGCGATCATCCTGACCGCTTAAAATTTGCTGAACGGCGTGACGCTGGCGAGAAATCTGCTCACGTAGCGAGTCATTCAGCGGGATACGCTGACGAAGCGCATCGGGGGTGGGCAGCCTTTCAGACGACGCGCTGAAGGTTGTATCGATACTAGGGTTAGCTATTACAGGGCAATTGACAGCAGAACTGATGGGCGCATTCATGATTAACTCTCCGTAATCGTACATCGTTTGACTAAGTGACCACCCAGGCGAACACGATCGGAGGTGGTAGCTTGCACCGACCGCGCGCCGCTAAATCGCCAGCCATAGCAATAGCCCACAAAGCCGATAGCAAAAGCGTTAGTCAGTGCGCGATAAATCATGGTGCCGCTCCTTAATGAAATAATGATGACGATCGCTCTCGATACGTACAAGAACTTAGATACGTCCAAAAACGCCAAAAGCCCCGGCGGGGTTACCGACCGGGGCTTCTGTGCTTGCGGCAGGCAACCGAGTGGTGTGCCTGGTAGCGCGACGTTAGGCGTCGGCCAAGGGCACACCGTGGCTAAACCAATACCAATAAGCTGCAGTGCTGTTAACCAGTTCAGTGCTACGCACTGGCGGTAGGCTTTCCACGCACGCACGCACGCCATCAGCCGTTATCGGCTGGGGCTTAGCTGTGAATGACGTGGCGCGTTGTAGCATGCTTATTTTCCGCTGGTAATGGTAAGGCCCGAGGGATAGCCCAAAGGGCTTTCGCAGTGGCGTAATGACTTTATCCTGCCTGCAAGCGTTTCAAATGGCAATACTCATCTGCTAAAAGCCTGCCGCTCAGCGGTGCCCTTCAAGTCAAACAGGGCTGATAACAGAGCTTAAGCGCGCCTAAGACAGGTCATGCCTGGGATATTAGCTAGCCCGTGGCGCATAGGCGAACACGTCTGAAAATACGCGCTCTAATGGCATGCCTTTACTTTCAAGCACGTCCAGACAGGCATACACCATGCCTGGCGACCCTGATAAATAAACATCATGAGCGTGCGGGGCAATATCGGCAGCCTTCAGGGCGTCATCAATACGCCCCTGCTGATGGGTAATCCGCTCTCCCACCGCTAGCGGCTCTTCTAACGGAAGCTCGGTGACCGCATGGAATGACACGTTGGAGTACGTTTGCGCCCAGTGGCTGGCCAGCTGCTCTAGATAAAGATCCCGGTGCTCGCGTGCGGCCCACCATAGCGACACTTGCCGGTCGGGCTGCTCGTGCAGCACCGCCTCAACCATGGCTTTCATCTGCGAAAAGCCGGTGCCCGCGGCGATGAGCATTAGCGGCCGCTGGCTTTGGCGATCCAGTACACATTCACCGCCCGGCAGCCGCAGTGTTAGTTGATTTGCGACCTTCAACAGCTCTCGCAGACGCACGGAATTGCTTCGCTCCGGCCAATGCTGAATATGTAGTTCAATAATGCCAACTCCGCGATCGAAGCTGGCAATCGAAAACGGCACCCAGGTGGTATCGTCTAACTTAAGCTCTAAATACTGGCCCGGTGCATGCTGCATGGCTTCGGCGCGCCCTTCGAGCGTCACGCCAAACACATCGGGGTTCAAGTTCTCAACTTCGGTAACTTGGCAAGTCAACGTCCTTGCACTCATGAAAGCCTCTTTTTGCAAATTCGCTCAACTATTTCGCTCAACTATTTCGGTCAACTATAACGCCGCACGTTTAACCGCCGTGGCGAGAGGGCGGCAAATCAAGGCCGATCCCAAGCGCTTCCCAGCGATCATCCACACGCGCTTTAACGGCTTCGTCCATCACAATGGGGGTGCCCCACTCCCGGTCTGTTTCACCCGGCCATTTATTGGTGGCGTCTAACCCCATTTTCGACCCAAGGCCTGAGACCGGCGAGGCGAAATCGAGATAATCAATCGGCGTATTCTCCACGAGCACGGTGTCGCGCGCGGGATCCATCCGTGTGGTGATGGCCCAAATGACGTCTTCCCAGTTGCGGGCATCAACGTCGTCATCCAGCACAATCACAAACTTGGTGTACATGAACTGTCGCAGAAAGCTCCAGACCCCCATCATTACGCGCTTGGCGTGACCAGGGTATTGCTTCTTCATCGTGACCACCGCCATGCGGTACGAACAGCCTTCTGGCGGCAGATAAAAGTCGACAATTTCTGGGAATTGTTTACACAGAATCGGCACAAATACTTCGTTCAACGCTAACCCGAGGATCGCCGGTTCGTCAGGCGGACGCCCGGTGTAGGTAGAATGGTAAATCGCGTCACGGCGCATGGTCATACGGGTGACGGTAAAGACAGGAAAGTGATCGACCTCATTGTAGTAACCGGTGTGGTCACCAAAGGGGCCTTCCGCTGCCATGTCGTCAGGATAGATGAAGCCTTCGAGGATGATTTCGCTCGATGCCGGCACATCAAGATCCGCGTGGCCGCACTTGACTAGCTCAGTACGCGAGCCACGTAGCAGCCCTGCAAAGGCATACTCCGAAAGCGAGTCTGGCACGGGCGTAACGGCCGCAAGAATCGTCGCCGGGTCAGCACCTAACGCCACTGCCACCGGAAACGGCTCACCTGGGTGTTCTTTTTGAAACTCAAGGAAATCCAAAGCGCCGCCGCGATGGGAGAGCCAGCGCATAATCAGGCGGTTTTTAGCGATTTTCTGCTGACGATAAATACCGAGATTTTGGCGCTTTTTATGCGGCCCTTTGGTAATCACCAACGGCCAGGTGACCAGCGGCCCTGCATCGCCAGGCCAGCAGTGCTGGATCGGCAGCAGGCCAAGGTCGACGTCGTCATCCTCGTAAACCACTTCTTGCACCGGCGCTCGCTTGACGTTTTTAGGCCCCATGCTGAGCACTTGCTTGAAAATCGGCAGCTTGTCCCAGGCATCTTTTAAGCCTTTAGGCGGGTCAGGCTCTTTGAGAAACGCCAGCAGCTTGCCGACTTCTCGCAGCGCTTCTACCGAGTCCTGCCCCATTCCCAGCGCTACCCGTTTGGGGGTACCAAAGAGATTGCCCAGTAGCGGCATGTCATGGCCTTTGACGTTTTCAAACAACAGCGCCGGGCCACCGGCACGCAGCGTGCGGTCGCAAATTTCAGTGATTTCCAGATAAGGATCGACTTCGACATGGATACGTTTGAGTTCACCACGGGCTTCTAACGCCGCAATGAACTCACGCAGGTCTTTGTACTTCAAGGCACGCTCCCTGGCTGGCTACTGCGCGGCGGCGTTTGTCCCACTCAACGCTAGCAGCGCTGATATGAATAACACGCTAGCGGCGCTTCATCGCTTCAAAGAACTCAAGATTGGTCTTGGTATCTTTCAGACGGTCAATCAAGAACTCGGTCGCGGCGGTGTCTTCCATCGGATTGAGCAGCTTACGCAGAATCCACATGCGCTGCATTTCATCCTCAGAGGCCAGCAAGTCTTCACGACGAGTGCCACTGCGACGGATATTGATCGCGGGGAATACGCGACGTTCGGCCAGCTTGCGGTCCAGGTGGGCTTCCATGTTGCCGGTACCCTTGAACTCTTCGAAGATGACTTCGTCCATCTTAGAGCCGGTATCGACCAGCGCCGTGGCGATAATCGTCAGGCTGCCGCCCTCTTCGATGTTACGCGCCGCACCGAAGAAGCGTTTTGGCTTCTCAAGCGCGTGCGCATCGACACCACCGGTGAGTACTTTGCCGGAGCTAGGCACCACGGTGTTGTAAGCGCGCGCTAAGCGGGTAATCGAGTCGAGCAGGATGACCACGTCTTTCTTGTGCTCAACCAAACGCTTGGCTTTCTCGATAACCATTTCGGCGACTTGCACGTGACGCGCTGGCGGCTCATCAAAGGTCGATGCAACCACTTCGCCACGCACGGTGCGCGACATTTCGGTCACTTCTTCAGGACGCTCATCGATCAACAGTACGATCAGATGACATTCTGGATTGTTACGCGTGATGGAGGTCGCGATGTTTTGCAACATCAGCGTTTTACCCGCTTTAGGCGGCGATACCAGCAAGCCACGTTGGCCTTTACCAATCGGCGCGGTTAGATCAATGATCCGCGCGGTAAGGTCTTCCGTGGAGCCGTTACCGATCTCCATACGCATACGTTCGTCTGGGAACAGGGGCGTTAAGTTCTCAAACAGTATCTTGTGCTTGGCATTTTCCGGGCGGTCAAAATTGATTTGACTGACCTTGAGCAGGGCGAAATAGCGCTCACCCTCCTTCGGCGGACGGATTTTGCCTGAAATGGAATCGCCCTTGCGCAGATTGAAACGACGGATCTGTGAAGGCGAAATGTAAATATCATCTGGACCGGCCAGATAGGAGCTGTCAGCGCTACGCAGGAAGCCAAAGCCATCCTGAAGAATTTCCAGCACACCGTCGCCATAAATATCCTCGCCACTTTTGGCGTGTTTTTTCAGGATGGCGAAAATGATGTCCTGCTTGCGCGAACGGGCCAAGTTATCAATACCCATTTCACGGGCGATATCGAGGAGCTCGGGAACGGTTTTTTGCTTGAGTTCAGTAAGATTCATCGGTGTGTTAGAAAATTGCTCATGGAAGCTGGGCGCTAGGCGCCGGGAATAAGACAGGAGGCGTTTCAGTTACGCCGTGTGATGCGTTCAGACCCCGGAAAAGGCACGCGCTCGAAAACGAAAGGAACTGGATTGGGCTCAGTTAATAACACTATTGATTAGTGTGATTAAGGCTCAACTCGAGGGTGCTAACAGTTATTTAATCTGGCTTGCACCGGAGAGTGGCGAAACCAGTGGGCTATCTGACGACTTGGAAATCTGGCTGACGCTAATGAGATAAGCGATGAGTAACGTATGGGGCGACCAAGATGCCGTACTTGAACGACGAATGTAAAACGATTTATTACCATAACGCCGCGCTTGTGGACACACTAACAAACTAGGTCATATCAAGCCAGTAGCTCGATGGTAGTCAAGCATCGCGACAAACGCAAGTCTTTGGTAATTGACAATGGATAAAGCTCACCGCAACCTTGGCATAGCCAATAAGAAGGATAGCGCATGCCCAAGGACATTTCGACACCCACGACCGCCACTGCGGAGATAGAAAACGTTGCGCCGCAGCGCTTTGCCGCGATAGACCTGGGCTCCAACAGCTTCCATCTACTGGTGGCCAATTATCAGCATGAGCGGCTTCAGGTGGTTGCCCGCCTGGGTGAAAAAGTTCAGCTTGCGGCGGGGTTAGATGATGACGGAGTGCTCAATGAAGCAGCCATACAGCGTGCGCTGGACTGCCTGGGCCGCTTCGCGCCGTTTTTAAACGACATTACCCATGGCAACTTACGCATCGTCGGCACTAACGCGCTGCGCGACGCGCGTAACAGCCAAGCGTTCATTGAGCGCGCTGAAGCTCAGCTAGGTCACGCTATCGAGATTATTGCCGGCCGCGAAGAGGCCCGCCTCATTTACCTAGGCGCTGCTCACGCGCTGGCCGAGAACGGCCGCCGCTTAATTGTCGATATCGGCGGCGGCTCCACCGAGTTCATCATTGGCGAAGCCTTTGAACCCAAAGCGCTGGAAAGCCTGCGCATGGGCTGCGTGACCTTTTCACGACGCTTTTTCCCCGACGGCGAGTTAAACGAAAAACGCATGCGCCGCGCTGAAATCTCCGCCCTTTCAGAGCTCGCCAATATCCAGCGCCCCTATCAGCGTTTAGGCTGGGACGATCCTGTCGGCTCAAGCGGTACGATTAAAGCCGCCGCTAGCGTGCTGCATGCTTACGGCGATACGCCTCACGAAGGGGTTATTACGCGCAGTGGATTAAAGAAACTGCGCGAGCGCCTGCTGAAATGCAAGCAGCTTGATAAAGTCGAACTAGATGGCCTAAAGCCCGATCGCGCCAAAGTCTTTCCTGCGGGGGTTGCCATTCTAGGCGCGATTTTTGAAGCCTTCGATCTCACGCAAATGCGTTTTGCCGACGGCGCCCTGCGCGAAGGCGTGCTCTACGATATGGCGGGACGCAATAGTGCGGAAGATTCACGCTCAAAAAGCCTGGAATCACTGAAGCGGACCTACGATGTTGATACTCGCCAAGGGGCCAATGTCGCCGACACCGCCGAGCGTTTATTTAATCAAGTACGCCATGCCTGGTCGCTGGGCCCCGCCCAGGCGCGCTACTTACAGTGGGCAAGCCACGTGCATGAAATTGGCCTTGCGATTGCCCATAGCCAATTTCACCGCCACGGGGCCTACCTGTTGGAACACTCTGACCTGGCCGGTTTTTCACGCCCGGAACAGCGCCAGCTGGCCTTTTTAGTGCGCGCCCATCGACGCAAATTCCCGCTTAAAGAGTGGCAGGCGCTGCCAGCAGCACAGCAGGCGAGCGCTCAAAAGCTTGCTCAGCTGCTGCGGTTGGCGGTTTTATTTAATCATTCTCGGCCTGAAGCGGCGCCAGCGCTGCCGCTATTAAACGTCGATAGCGGCAGCCTAACGATTACTCTGCCGGAGAGCGATGAGCCCACCCTGCTGAGCACCGACCTCGAACAGGAGCAGGCGTTTATGCAAGCCGCGGGCTTTAATCTTGTGGTTAAGCAGATGAAGGCTGAGGGGTAAACTCAAACCCTTCAGCTTGCCAGAGCAGCCTGTCCGGAGGAGAGATCACGCCAATGCAGGCCTTTGCCTGCATCACCACCACTAGCCGCTCTCGCTCCCAGGGCGGCACAGATGCCTCTTGCAGTAACCGTTTTAGATCACGCCGACCACGCGTGCGAAGTTGGATAACCTCGCCTCCCTGCCGCCAGGCAACCCTCAGCCGTTGCGAGCAGTCAAGCTGCCAGCCTAACCGCCCCAGTGGCGTTTCCAGCGGCGCTTGACCGTCCCAGAAAACGTCCCACGCCGGCAGGGGCTCAAGCCTTGCCATCACGTAGAGCCGCTGACGCCATAAGCGTGCCTGAACTCCCGGCCACTCAATGCAGACCTCTGCATCCGCCTTAGCCATCAGCTGTTCCAAGAGACTTTCTAAGCGTTTTTGCGGCGGCGTTGGCAAGCCTTGCTGTTGGCACAGCGCCCGCACCAGCAGCCGCTGACGCGGGCGTGAGCATCGATTAAGCGCACCGGCATCTACCTGACCATCATTGGTCATAAGGCCCGCCAGCTCGGCTGCCACGTATTCGCCCAGCACGGCATCCGCCTCATAGGCATGCGCCGCGCTATTCGCTAACGCGCGCGCGGCTCCTGGCCAGCGCTCATGGAGCTCCGGCAGCACGCGATGGCGCAGGCGATTACGATCAAAGCTGATATCGCTATTGGTAGGATCTTCGCACCACGTTAGTGCTAGCGAACGTGCCGCTGCCTCCAACTCGGCTCGACGTACGCTCAGCCAGGGCCGCACTAGCGTAATGCCCTGAGATTCGCGTCGACAAGGCATGCCTGCAAGACCACGCAACCCGCTGCCGCGCAGCGCAGCGAGTAGAAACGTTTCTGCCTGATCATCCTGGTGCTGGGCAAGCCATAGCGCATCGCCAGCGGCTAGCGTGGCGTAAAACGCGGCGTAGCGAGCGTTGCGTGCAGCGCCTTCGACACCCTGCCCCTGCACAGCCACCGTGACATTGACCACCGTTAGCGGCACATTTAGACGTTCACACAGCGTCCGCGAATGCGCCTCAAAGGTCTGGGCAGCGGCCTGAAGGTCGTGATTGATATGAATAGCGCGAACGCAGCGATTAGCCTGCTTGCCTACCTTGGCGGCGAGCGTCACCAGCAAGCATGAGTCTATGCCTCCGGAGAGCGCCACCCAAATAGAGCGCCCCGGCGGGGTTTCCGCCAGGGCGTCGTTAAGCAGGCTTTGCAGTGTGCTAAGCGGCTGGGGCGCCATAGCTCATTAAGCGCTTATAGCGGCGTTCCAGCAGTGCCTCGGTGTCCATCGACTGTAAGCGCTCTAAGCTGGCAGACAGCGCCTCTTTAACGCGCTCAGCGGTCGTTAGAGGATGGCGATGCGAGCCGCCTAACGGCTCTTTAATCAATGAATCGACAAACCCTAGCTCTTTTAGACGCTCGGCGGTGATGCCCATCGCCTGAGCGGCGTCAGAGGCTTTGGTCGCGCTCTTCCAGAGAATCGAGGCGCAGCCTTCCGGCGAGATCACCGAGTAAGTGGAGTACTGCAGCATTTGCAGCTCGTCGCAGACGCCAATAGCCAGCGCGCCGCCGGAGCCGCCCTCACCCACCACGGTAGAAATAATCGGTGTTTTCAGCCGTGACATAACGGCCAAATTGTAGGCGATAGCTTCTGACTGACCGCGCTCTTCGGCATCAATGCCGGGATAAGCACCGGGCGTATCGATAAAGGTCAGAATCGGCATTTTGAAACGCTCGGCCATCTCCATCAGCCGGCACGCTTTGCGATAACCTTCCGGACGCGGCATGCCGAAGTTGCGGCGCACCTTCTCTTTCACGTCACGGCCTTTTTGATGGCCAATCACCATCACCGGCGCACCGTTCAACCGCGCAACCCCGCCGACCAGAGCAGCATCATCGGCAAAGAGACGGTCACCGTGCAGCTCATCAAAATCGGTGAAGATGTATTCAAGATAATCCAGCGTATAGGGCCGCTGAGGGTGCCGCGATAACTGAGAAACCTGCCAGGGAGTTAAATCCTTGAAGATCGATTCCGTCAGCTTGCGACTTTTTTCTTCCAGACGAGTAATTTCATCGGAGAGGTTCACTTGGCTACTGGAGCCGACTAAACGCAGCTCTTCAATTTTTGCCTGAAGCTCGGCAATGGGCTGTTCAAAATCGAGATAATTAGGATTCATCGGCGCTACCTGTAAGAAGCCTGATCAAAATAAGCATGGATAAATAATGAGAGAATATGAGCATTATCGCACCCTGGTTCTGCCACGCAAGGTGAAGGCTCCGTTGTCGCCTTGCTAGCGGTAGCGAAGTTGGACACCCGCCTGGCCCTGCACATCTCGCAGCGCTAGCAATAAATCGTCGCTAGGCGAGACTTTCCACTCATCGCCAAGCTCAAGCCAAGCCACCGCTGCCGGATGGCGGTACTGCAAGCGCACGGGCAGCCCCGTTTCATCACGGTATGGCGTAAGGCTATCACGCAGGCTATCAACTAAACGGCCGTTGATTTGCTCAGCGTCTAAGGCAAGTTCTACCGCCTGGCCATAGCGAATCCGCGCCGTCACCATGGGCGTGACGTCTTTACCGCGCAGGCGCAAACCGCCGGAAAATTCATCGCTGGAGACTTCGCCTTCAACGATTAACACTTGATCAGACTCAATCTGGCCGCGCAGCTGCTCGAACAGCTCGCCAAACAGCGAGGCTTCAATGCGTCCAGTGCGGTCATCCAAGGTAATAAACGCCATGGTATCACCACGCTTGGACTTCATCGTGCGCACGCCAACCACCAACCCTGCCACGCGCTGCGGATCGCGAGAGGGTTTTAAATCGCTGATGCGAGTGGAAACAAAGCGCTTTAACTCACGCTCATACTCGTCAATCGGGTGGCCGGTTAGGTACAACCCCAGAGTATCTTTTTCCCCCGATAGCCGCTCACGATCGGTCCACTCCCGAGCACTGAGATACTCGGCGTAAACGTTGCTTTCGCTATCGTCAGCCTCAATAAAGGCATCGCCAAACATGTCCAGCATACCCAGATTCTGATTGGTATGATTCTGCGCAGCGGCTTTTAGCGCGTCTTCCATCGCCGCGAACAGCACCGCACGATTAGGGCCTATCGTATCGAGTGCACCAGAGCGAATCAGCGCCTCTAAGGTGCGCTTATTCATCCGCTTAGGATCCATACGCCGGCAAAAGTCGAAGATATCCTTAAACGGGCCGTCTGCCTTGCGGGCATCAACAATGGCACCAATAGGCCCTTCGCCCACACCTCGGATCGCGCCTAGGCCATACACAACCCGAGCGTCCGTATCCACCGTGAACTTGTAGCCACCCACGTTGACATCCGGGGGCGTCACCGTGAGTTTTAGGTTGCGACACTCTTCAATCAGCGGCACCACTTTGTCCAGATTGTCCATTTCTGTGGACATCACGGCCGCCATAAAGGGACCCGGATAGTGGGCTTTCAGCCATGCGGTTTGATAAGAAACTAACGCATAAGCAGCCGAGTGCGACTTGTTAAAACCGTAGCCGGCGAATTTTTCCACCAAATCAAAAATATTACCGGCCAGATTTTTATCAATACCGTTGGCGGCACAGCCATCCATAAAGCCGTCGCGCTGTTTAGCCATCTCTTCGGGCTTTTTCTTACCCATGGCGCGCCGCAGCATATCGGCCTGGCCGAGGCTGTAGCCGGCCATCACCTGAGCGATCTGCATGACCTGCTCTTGGTAAAGAATGATGCCGTAGGTAGGCGCCAGCACCGGCTTAAGCAGTTCATGCTGGTAGTCCGGGTGTGGATAAGACACTTCGGCCCGGCCGTGCTTACGGTTGATAAAGTCATCGACCATGCCCGACTGCAGCGGGCCGGGGCGGAACAGTGCCACCAGGGCAATCATGTCGTCTAGCGAGTCAGGCAGCAGGCGCTTAATCAGCTCCTTCATACCGCGAGATTCGAGCTGGAACACCGCGGTGGTTTCGGCGCGTTTGAGCATTTCAAAGGTCGGCGCATCGTCCAGCGGGATGCTGTCGATATTCAGCGCCCCCTGGCCATTAACGTCGCGCACTTTATCGACCATCTCCAGCGCCCAGTCGATAATTGTCAGCGTACGCAAACCCAGGAAGTCGAATTTGACCAGGCCCGCTTCTTCAATATCGTTTTTATCGAACTGCACCATCAAGCCTGAACCATCTTCATCGCATAACAGCGGTGAGAAGTCGGTCAGTTTGGTCGGGGCAATAACCACCCCGCCCGCATGCTTACCGGTACCCCGCGTGGTGCCCTCTAGTTTGAGCGCCATTTCCCAGATCTCTCCGGCGTCTTCGTCGCTGCCGATAAACTCTTTAAGCGCTGGCTCTTGCTCAATCGCTTTTGACAGCGTCATGCCGACTTCAAAAGGGATCAGCTTGGAGAGCTTGTCGCCCAGCGAATAAGGCCGGCCCTGAGCGCGAGCAACATCGCGCACCACGGCTTTCGCCGCCATGGTGCCGAAGGTAACAATCTGCGATACCGCGTTACGCCCGTAGCGCTCGGCTACGTACTCGATGACCTTGTCGCGTTTTTCCATGCAGAAATCGACGTCAAAGTCGGGCATGGAAACACGCTCAGGATTCAAAAAGCGCTCGAACAGCAGGTCGTAACCAATCGGGTCTAGGTCGGTAATCTTTTGAGCATAGGCAACCAGCGAACCTGCACCCGAACCACGCCCTGGCCCTACCGGCACATTGTTATCCTTCGCCCACTGGATAAAGTCCATAACGATCAGAAAGTAGCCGGGAAAGCCCATCTGAATAATAACGTTCAGCTCAAATTCAAGCCGATCGCGATAGCGCTGATTGATCGCTTTATATTCGTCACTCTCGCGAGGATAGCGCTCAGCGGGAAATAAGAAATCCAAACGATCCGTCAGGCCGTCGTGGGAAACCTTGCGGAAAAACTCGTCCTGCGTCATGCCCTCGGGAATTTCGAACTCGGGCAGGAAAATCTCGCCAAGCCGCACGTTTACGCTGCAGCGTTCGGCAATCATCACGCTATTTTCTAACGCTTCGGGGATATCGGAGAACAGCGCCGCCATCTCATCGGGGCTTTTCAGGTACTGCTCTTCGGTATAGCGACGCTCGCGGCGCGGGTCATCCAGAGCCTTGCCCTCGCCAATCGCCACCCGGGTTTCGTGGGCCCAAAAATCGCCGCGTTCAAGAAAGCGCACGTCGTTGGTGGCGACCACCGGCGTACCGGTTTCAATGGCTAGCTTGACGCTGGCGTGAACGCAAGCCTCTTCCAAGGGGCGCCCGGTGCGCACTAGCTCTAGATAAAAACGCTCAGGAAAGGCCGCCTGCCATTCTTTCAGCAGCGCGCGCGCGTCCTGCTCGTGATCAGATAGCAGGTGGCGGCCAATTTCGCCCTCGCGAGCACCGGAGAGCGCAATTAATCCCTCGTTCTGCTCCATCACCCACTGTTTGTCGAGAATGGCGCGCCCCTGGCGCTGGCCATGAGTCCAGCCTTTAGAGATCAGTTCGGTAAGATTGCGATAGCCAACGTCGTTCATCGCCAGCAACGTTATGCGGTAAGGATGCGATTCGTCGTGCGGATTTTGGAGCCATAAATCGCTGCCAATCACGGGCTTTAAACCCGCTCCTTGGGCCGCTTTATAGAACTTTACCAGGCCAAATAAATTGGTTTCATCGGTCAGGGCCAGCGCCGGCATCGCCCGTTCAGCGGTGGTACTGACCAACGATTTGAGCTTAACCAAGCCGTCAACCAGGGAGTACTCACTGTGCAAACGCAGATGAACAAACGGTACCGTCATGAGACTCTCGCTAACGTCATAACACCCTCAACAAATTCATAACATTCTCGGCAAATAAAGAAATAAGCTTACAGCAGCGCTAGGGCATGTTGATCGTTGATAGCTGACGCTGAACGGGCGCAAAACTGCGTCGATGTTCGGGTAAAGGCCCATGCGCAGACAGTGCCGCTAGGTGCTCTTTTGTGGGATAGCCTTTGTGGCGAGCAAAGCCATACTCAGGATAGCGCATATCCAGCGCCACCATCTGTGCATCGCGCAACACTTTAGCCAAAATTGATGCCGCGGCGATAGCCGCATGGCGAGCATCGCCTTTGACCACGGCTTGTCCGGGTAACCGGTGGCCAGGCAACTTATTACCGTCGACGAGCAGGTACTCGGCCGAAGGCGCCAGCGCATCAATGGCTCGTCGCATGGCTAAGTGAGTGGCGTGATAGATATTCAGCGCGTCCACCTCGGCGGCACTGGCCTCTGCTATCGCAAACGCTATTGCCCGCGCGCGAATCTGCTCGTCCAACGCTTCACGGCGACGCGCACTTAATTTTTTAGAGTCCGTCAGGCCTTCAATCGGCTGTGCAGGATCCAGAATGACCGCAGCGGCCACGACGCTGCCGATCAGCGGCCCACGCCCTACTTCATCTACCCCGGCAAGCCGCTGGCCGATATAGGCAATCTCTAGGGGCGGATAGTCGGCGTACTTAATCGTCATAAGCGTCCTCCCATGGCTGCCCTGCTGCCAATGCGCCGAGCGCTTCAGCCGCACGCCGGCTAGCGTCGCGCTGCAGCGTGGCATGTATCTCAGCAAAGCGTTCTTCAAGCGCGTAACGGCTCGATTCGTCGATCAGCATAGCGCTGAGCTGGCCCGCAATCGCCTCAGGCGAAGCGGCCTCCTGAATCAGTTCAGGCACCAGCGTTTCTTGCGCGATCAGGTTCGGCAGTGACACCCACTGCGTTTTCACCAGCCGCTTCGCCAGCCAGTGCGTCGCCGGCGCCATTTTGTAAGCGACCAGCATTGCCCGATGGCACAGCATCGCTTCAAGCGCGGCCGTACCGGAGGCGAGCAACACAATGTCGCTCGCTACCATGGCCTCACGGGCTTGCCCATCTAGCAGACTGGTGCATTCTGCAAGCCGTGGATAGTCGGCAAGTAGTGCGCTTATTTCACGACGTCGATCAGGCGTAGCGGCGGGGATAACAACGTGCAGCGCGGGGTGTTGCTGGCAAAGCTGCTCGGCAGCGGCCAAAAAAGTAGCGCCTAAAAAACGCACTTCGTTAGCGCGCGAGCCCGGCAACAGAGCCAGCACCGGCGCGTCAGCAGGCAAGTGGAGTTCACGGCGCGTGGCATCACGATCATTTTCAAGCGGTAGCTCGTCGGCCAGCGGGTGGCCAACAAACACGACGGGGACTCGATGGGCTCGATAAAAAGCAGCTTCAAAGGGCAGCAGAGTCAGCATGCCGTCGACCGATTTGGCGATGCCTTTCACTCTGCCCTGACGCCACGCCCAAACGGAAGGGCTGACGTAATGGGCGGTCGTAATACCTGCCTCGCGGAGCTGTCTTTCTAGCCCCAAGTTGAAATCAGGTGCGTCTATGCCCAGCATAATATCCGGCTGCCAGGCCAGCGCTTCGGCTTTTAAGGTACGCCGCACACGAATCAGTTCAGGCAGATGCTTTAGAACTTCAACCAGACCCATGACTGACAGGGTCTCTAATGGAAAACGACTTTCCATACCCTCAACCTGCATGCGTGGCCCGCCGATACCACGAAACTCAACGCCCGGATGACGCGCCTTCAGCTCGCGCATCAACCCAGCGCCCAGAATATCGCCGGAGAGTTCCCCGGCCACGAGATAAACGCGTTGCAGGGTCATAAAATGATTCGCATGGGCTAGCGGGTGATGCCGCGTGTCGATCGCTCAATTGAGGCGGCAAAGTGCTTCACCTCAGGCAAGTCAAAACGGCTGTGCATCTCAGTAAGCGCTTGCTCTATCGTCAAGCCCTGTCGATAAACCATCTTGTAGGAAGAAGTTAACGCGCTGATGGCATCGCGGCTAAAGCCTCGCCGCTTCAAACCGACGAGATTAAGGCCACGTGCTTCAGCAGGATTACCGTTAATCATGATATACGCGGGCGTGTCTTTGGTAATAATCGAGCCGCCGCCCGCCATGGCATAATCGCCAAAGTGGCAGAACTGATGCACTGCCGACAAGCCACCTAGGATAACGTGGTCGCCGACGGTGACATGACCCGCCAAGGTGACCTGGTTGGCCAAGATGCAGTCATTACCAATAACGCAATCATGCCCTACGTGCACATAGGCCATAAATAAATTGCGCGAACCAATCGTGGTTTCGCTGCGATCCTGAACCGTTCCGCGATGTAGCGTGACGCCTTCGCGGATGACGTTATCGTCGCCCATCACCAGCCGCGTTGGCTCGCCTGCGTATTTTTTATCCTGACAGTCTTCGCCTACGGAGGCGAACTGAAAGATACGCGTACGCTCGCCCAGCGTAGAGGGGCCTTTAACCACTACATGAGGGCCAATGATAGAGCCTGCGCCGATAGTGACGTCTGGGCCAATAACACTAAAAGGACCCACCTCAACGTCATCGGCTAGACGCGCCGCTGGGTCGACCAAGGCAGTAGGATGTATCAAGCAACCTTCCTCTCGGCACAAATGATTTCCGCTTCGCAGGCGAGTTCGCCATCAACAGAAGCGCGGCAGGCGAACTTCCAAATACCGCGTTTACCTTTGATAACGTTAGCTTCTAACGTGAGCTTGTCGCCAGGCATCACCGGGCGCTTGAAGCGTACTTTATCGGTGCCTACTAGATAATAGACGTAGCCATCGGCCGGCAGTTTATTAACCGTTTTAAAGCCAAGAATGCCACAAACTTGAGCCAGCGCTTCGATAACCAGCACGCCGGGCATAATCGGGTGGTGCGGAAAATGTCCGTTGAAAAACGGCTCATTGATACTAACGTTCTTGTACGCAACGATGGACTCACCGATGGTCAATTCCGTTACTCGATCCACCAGCAAAAACGGATAGCGGTGGGGCAAGTATTCGCGAATTTCATTGATATCCATAACCATCGTAGCGACCTCTAAAATGACAAAAACCTGGAACACCTGAGGGGAGTCAGGTAAATACCAGCACGCCGGCTGGTGAAAAGGCTGTGGATTATACCCCGCTGCTATCTAGCCTCAAGCTAATGGCGGATAAAATCATTTAGCACTGGTTAATCTCACTGCTTTTTTTCCAATCTTGCTAAACGCCTGGCGATATCATCAAGCTGCTTAAAGCGCACCGCGTTTTTCCGCCACTGGTTATTGGCCATGGCGCCAGTGCCCGAAGAGTAGACACCGGGCTCATGAATAGAGTTCGTT
Organism: Vreelandella profundi; assembly: GCF_019722725.1. Lineage (NCBI taxonomy): Bacteria > Pseudomonadati > Pseudomonadota > Gammaproteobacteria > Oceanospirillales > Halomonadaceae > Vreelandella > Vreelandella profundi. The sequence goes on along the minus strand of NZ_CP077941.1, from coordinate 435,030 downwards.
ACCAGACTCATACCCGTCACCTGAACGCCATCACAAATGGTCAGATGGCCGGATAGCCCGACGCCGCCGCCTAGCATGCAGTGCTTGCCGACTTTCGTTGAGCCAGCAATACCTACACAGCCCGCCAATGCACTATGGTCGCCAATAATAACGTTATGGGCAATTTGCACCTGGCTATCGATTTTAACGTCATTGCCGATCACCGTATCACCCAGCGCGCCACGATCAATGCTCGAGCAGCTGCCGACTTCCACATCATCACCCAGCACAACGCCACCCAGCTGAACAATCTTATGCCAGCCGGCACCATCGTGAGCAAAGCCAAACCCATCGCCGCCGATAACACAGCCACTTTGCAGGATCACGTTTTTACCGACAATGACGCCATGGCAGACGGTAACGTTGGCGTGTAAGCGCGTCCCTTCACCGAGCTGGCTATCGGCGCCGACCATACTGCCGGCCCCAATAACGACGCGGTTACCGAGCACCACTCCTGCTTCCACGACTGCGTGAGCCTGGACAGAGACATCGGCACCTAGCTGGACGTCATCGGCTACCACCGCCGTCGGATGAATACCGATCACGTCGCGCGGCGGCAACGGATCAAACAGCTGAGAGAGCTTTGCATAGCCTAAATACGGGTTATCGATTTCCAGACGCGGCACGGGGCAGTCTTTGCCATGCTCGGGGTGTAGTAACACCGCCGCCGCCTGGGTCGTCGCCAAATCTTTTAGATAGGCACGGTTCGCCAAAAAAGCTACTTGATCCGGCTGCGCTTCTTTTAGCGTCGCAAGACCACGTATAGGCTGCTCAGCATTGCCCTTAAAGGCAACGCCTAAGTGGCGAGCAACGTCTGCAAGAGTAAGGTGATGAGAAGCGTGCGTCATGGGAACCCAGAGAAACGTTGGTGTGGCCCGGCCACACCAAGCATCGTTTAAATTTAGTTCAAGCCATCAAAAATCTGAGTGACTTCGTCGGTCAGATTAGGCAAATCAACGCCGGAGTGCAGTACGCCCTGTGGCTCAACCAGTACGTCTATGCCGTGACGTTCCAGCACTTGCTCTACGGCTTGCTCCAGCTTAGATTCAGCGCTTTCTAAAAACTGCTGTTCAGAACGCTGCTGCGCCTGCATCACTTCTTGACGAAGCTGCTCAAAACGGCTGCCCTTTTGCTGCAATTCGCCTATCAGCGACTCACGCTGGGACTGCCCCATTGTTTCACCTTCGTTTTGCAAGCGCTGCTGCATCTGCTGCAGCTCATTGCCAAGAGACTGCGCTTCCCGCTGCTGGCTGCCGATTTGACCTTCCAAACTGCTCAGCGACGCTTGAGCAGACTGGGTATTCATTAACGCTGCTCGCCAATCCAGCACGGCCACTTCCGCCGCATGAGCAGGTAAAATCATCGCGCCCAACAAGCATACAACCGCTGTCAGTCTCCGCATTGTGTTAACTCCTTAGGTCATGCTAGCGCGCGCCACCATGGCACGCGGCCTAGCAAAATTAGAACGACTGCACTTTAGAACGATTAGCCCTTCAAACTACTAGCCTTTAGAACAGCCAGCTCTTAGAACGTTTGTCCCAACGAGAACTGGAAGAACTGTGTATCGTCACCGCTCTCCTCGTTCAATGGCCGAGCAACACTAAACGTTAGCGGGCCCACCGGTGTCAGCCAAGAAAGACCAATACCTGTGCTGTAGCGCAGATCGCCTAAATCAACGCCCGAGTTACACTGTTGACGACCGGCATCTTCGTCAAGCACATCGTAGCAAGAACTCAGGAAGGTATTACCACCATCTAAGAACAGCGATGTTTGCAGTGCGCGCTGATCTTCAATAAAGGGCAGTGGGAAAATGATCTCGGCGCTGCCTTCAATTGACACGTTACCGCCTAAGGTACGATTACGACCGCCTTCATTCGCTGGTGTCGTGCGCTGCCCTAGCGTATTAGAGGTATAACCACGCACCGAGCCTAGGCCACCAGCGTAGAAGTTCTCATAGAAGGGGAACGGATCGTTGCTGCCTAGCGTATCAGCATAGCCGACGTTGCCGGTAAATTTGAACGCGAAGGACTCATCAGCATTAATCGGGAAAAGCTGCTGGGCCCGCGCACGCAGCTTATAGTATTCCGCATCGCTGCCCGGCACGCCGGTTTCTACTGAAAGACGCTGGTAATTACCATCCGTCGGCATGATACCGCGGTTAAGGTTGTTACGTGTCCAGCTGGCCGTCAGCTTCAGACTTTGCGCGTCCTCACCCTCCTCTTCCACATAGCGGCGAATTTCAGAGGCCGTATCAAAGTAAGTTTTGACCGTTAGATCTTCAAGACTGGCGCCAAAGTTTAGCCGCGATAGCTCGCTGACGGGATAGCCGAAGTTAATACCTGCACCGTAGGCATCCGTCGAGAACGTAGAAATATCGGAATCGGCGTAGTCAGTTTCGCGGTAGAAAACATTGTAACCGCGAGAAATCCCATCAAGCGTCCAATACGGGTCGGTGAAACCAAAGTTGACGCTGGTAAAGGTATCGCTGCGCTGAGCGCCCACGTTGACGCGGTTACCCGTGCCTAGGAAGTTATTCTGCGATAGGCCTACGCCGTAGATAACGCCAGCACTCTGAGAAAAACCAACGCTGGCAGACACCGAGCCGGAAGGCTGCTCTTCAACGTTATAAGTAACATCCAGCAGATCCGGCTCGCCAGGGACCGGCTGCGTATCCACTTCTACTTGGCTAAAGAAACCCAGTCGCTCTAGACGCTGACGTGATTGGGTGATGGCATCGGTTGAGGCAGGCGCGCCTTCTAGCTGAATCATTTCGCGACGCAGCACTTCGTCCTGCGTGGTGGTATTGCCGAAGAACTCAATACGGCGCACATAGGCACGCTCACCAGAATTAACGGCGATGACCAAATCGACCGTCTCACCATCATCCGATATTTCCGGTACGCCCTGAATGTCCGCAAAGGCAAATCCTTCCGCACCCAGCCGCTGGCGCAGTGCTTCCGTGGAGGCATTGACATCGCCACGCGAGAAAATCTCACCTTCCTCAACGGTGAGCAGCTGACGGGCTTCGTTTTCACTGATTTGCAAATCACCCGCAAAACGAATATCGCCAACGCGATACTGTTGACCTTCATCAACGTTTAAGGTGATGAAAATTTCCGACTTTTCAGGGCCAATAGACACCTGAGTCGAGGTAACGTCAAAGTTGACATAGCCGCGATCCAGGTAATATGAACGCAGGCGCTCAATATCGCCCGACAGTGCTTCGCGGGAGTACTCGTCGCTAGAGAACCAGCCAAAAAACCGGCCCGGCCGATCGTCTAGCTCAAATACTTGGCGCAGCGTTTCGTCATCAAAGGCTTCATTACCAATAATATTGATCTGGCTAATTTTAGCTATTTCGCCTTCATTGATGTTGATATTGACCTGAACGCGACCCTCATCAACTTCCTCAACCTCGGTATCAATGCTGGCGCTGTAGCGCCCCTGAGACTGATAAACGCCTTCCAGCTCGCGCTGAATTTCTTCTAGCGTAGAAAGCTCTAGCACCTGCCCCTCAGAAAGACCCGACTGGCGTAAGCCATTGCGCAGATCGTCTTCAGATATCTGATCGTTGCCGTTGATCTGTAGCCGTGCAATGGTTGGGCGCTCAACCACCTGAATAACGAGCACATCCCCCTCTCGTGCCAAAGAGACATCGTCAAAAAGTCCCGTTGCAAACAAATCACGCGCAGCGTCGGCCAACTGGGCCTCGCTGACGCGCTCGTTGGCACTGACGGGGAATGCATTGAAGACCGAGGCGGCAGATACCCGCTGTAGTCCTTCCACTCGAATGTCTGAAACATCAAAGGATTGTGCTTGGGCGCCGCTGGCGCCTGCCAGCAAAAGTGCCGCCATTCCAAGGGTCTTGATTTTCATGCAGTCAATTCGCTCGCGTTGGTCTGCCCATCATTCCAGACAGGCACCATATACATTTGTGCAGGCAGATGCCAAGGCATCCTGCGCGCTACACGCGTCATTACCACAGGCGCATCAGATCAAAATAGAGGGCCATCAACATCAGGGTGCCGACCATGGCAAGCCCAATGCGCAATCCTACGGCTTGTGTTTTTTCAGATACTGGCCGTCCACGCACGACCTCCATGAAATAATAAAGCAAATGGCCACCATCAAGCACGGGGATCGGTAGTAAATTAAGCACCCCAAGACTGATAGAAAGATACGCTAGAAAGCCAACAAACGCTTCTACCCCCGCACGCGCTGAATCCCCAGACACCTGCGCAATGGTAATCGGCCCGGATAAATTGGAGGGCGAAATAAGCCCCACCAACATTTTACGTATGGCATCAACGGTTAATAGCGTCATTTCGCCAGTGCGCGAAAACGCCTGTCCAACCGCTTCAATAGGGCCATAGCGGATCTCACGCTGAAACTCAGCAGGCCATTCAACTTGCTGCGCACCTGCACCTATATAACCAATTTCAATCCCCGTATCCAAGCTGTTACGCCCTGGGGTTAAATCTATGTTCGACCGTTCGCCACTGCGCTCGTAGGTGAGTTGCAGCGTTTCACCAGGACTTCCCCGCACGATATTGACGAAGTGCATCCAATCATCCACCGGCTCGCCATTAATCGCCACCATGGTATCGCCAGCCATAAGACCCGCCTGCTCGGCGGCCTCGCCACTCACTATCTGGCCTAAAATAGCCGGAAACTCTGGCTGCCACGGCGTGATACCCAGCGTTTCCAACGGCTGCGGTGGATCCTGACGCACTAAATAATCGGTCACCGGCAAAACGTAGCGCTGGGAATCGCTCGCCCCTTCGGGCCGTGCATCAATACTCAACTCGCCGTTAAAGCCAATGATAGACACCAGCTTTAGATTAACATCTTCCCAAGAGCGCATTTCATCGCCCTGGACAGCGACAATTTCATAGCCCCGCGCAAGCCCCGCCTGCTCTGCAGGGGAGTTTGGAATAACGTTGCCCACCATGGGCGACACGACCGTAGTGCCGGCCACAAACAGTGCCCAGTACGCAACGATCGCTAGCAAAAAATTAGCAATAGGGCCCGCTGCCACAATAGCAATGCGTTGCCAAACTGTCTTGCGGTTAAACGCTTGGTCAAGCTGATCGTCGGGAACCGGCGCTTCGCGCTCATCAAGCATTTTGACATAGCCGCCAAGCGGAATCGCCGCGATGGCGTACTCAGTGCCCTGACGATCAACCCGTGACCATAAAGGCTTACCAAAGCCTACTGAAAAGCGCAGCACTTTGACCCCGCAGCGCCGCGCCACCCAGAAATGACCAAATTCGTGAAACGTCACTAACAGGCCCAGCACCACAATGACCGCTAAAATATTTTGTATCAGGCCCACACTGCACTCCTTAACGCCCCGCTCTTAACGACCAGCTCAGCGGATGCTTAAGCGGACCACTTTGTTACCAGCTCAATCGCCTGATGTCGCGCCCACTGGTCGGCTGCCAATACGCTTTCCACACTATCAACGCGACCTTCAGAGGGGCGCGAAAGAATTTCTTCTACCAACTGCCCAATCGCCGAAAAGCCCAGCCGACGCTGTAAAAATGCCTCAACCGCTATTTCGTTCGCTGCATTTAATACGGTCGGCGCCAAGCCGCCTTGCTGCATCGCTGCGCGAGCAAGGCCTAAACAGGGAAAACGCGCTTCGTCAGGGGCTTCAAAATCGAGCCGTGCCACCTGAAAAAGATCAAGAGTTTCAACACCTGCGTTAATCCGCTCAGGCCAAGCAAGCCCGTAGGCAATAGGCGTGCGCATATCTGGATTACCCAGCTGGGCAATCACTGACCCGTCATGATACGCCACCATGGAGTGAATCACGCTTTGCGGGTGAACCACCACCTGGATTTGCTCAGGCGTTGCATCAAATAACCAGCAGGCTTCAATCAGCTCTAACCCTTTATTCATCAACGTTGCGCTGTCGACGGAAATCTTGCGCCCCATTGACCAATTAGGATGGGCACAGGCCTGCTCTGGCGTTGCGCTATCGATGTCGGCCTGACGCCAGGTGCGAAACGGCCCTCCAGAGGCCGTCAACATAAGCTGGGTAATGCCGTGTTGTGCCAACCCACCGCGGTGCTCCACGGGTAGACACTGATAGATGGCATTATGTTCGGAATCAATTGGCAATAGCGTTGCGCCCGAACGGGAAACAGCGTCCATAAACAGCGCGCCGCTCATGACCAGTGCCTCTTTATTGGCTAGCAGCACTCGCTTACCTGCCTCCGCCGCCGCCAGTGCTGGCAGCAACCCTGCGGCGCCCACAATGGCGGCCATAACACAGTCGACACTGGCATCTCGAGCAACGTCACATAGCGCCTGCGGGCCGGCACTGACATCGACTGGCTGCCCAGCTTGCTTAAGTTCACGACGTAGCCACGCAGCATCAGCGTCGCTATCCAGCACGGCGACCGCGGGTCGATGTATCAAACACTGAGCGAGCAACGCTTCTTTTGAGGTGTGCGCAGTTAACGCATGAACCGCATAGCGCTCGGGGTGGCGGGCAATCACGTCCAGCGTGCTCGTACCCACAGAGCCCGTTGAGCCTAGCACCGTGACTCGTTGCAACGATGATGGCTTAGCTGACTGAATCATAGCGGCGGCCCTTGACCCAGGGACGAGGCAAGCATTGAGAGCAAAACTTCGAGATACAGCAGCGCAAACAGCGGAATGGCGGCTGTCAGGCTATCAATACGGTCTAAAACTCCGCCGTGACCAGGCAGCAGCTGGCTGGAATCCTTAATATTGCGATATCGCTTCAACATGCTTTCTAACAAATCACCCAGCACGGAAATCAAAGTAACCAAGGCGGTAATTATGATCAGCGCTATTCCTCCTGCTAGGCCCAGCGGCTGCCAAATGGCAAACGCTAGCGCCAGCAGAGAGGTTGCCACCAGCCCTCCAATAACGCCTTCCCAGGACTTACCGGGGCTAACGCGAGGCGCAAGCTTACGCTTACCCCACCGACGGCCGGCAAAATAAGCACCGATATCGGCGGTCCAGACCAGCAGCATCACGAACAACAGCCAAATCGCGCCGCTATCACGCAGCACGTTAAAGCCTACCCAGCACGGCAGCAGCACCCATAAACCCATCGCTAAGCGGCGCGTGGTGGTTTGCCACTGCGTCCCCGCTGCCGGGTAGCGTACGACCCAGTAAAGATTTGCTAACCAGCCCACTGCGGCTAGCCATAGCGGCCAAACGGCAAATACCGCACCGCTAAGCCACATAATTGCCATCAGTAAAGCCATAGCGGCGACCAGCTGTAAGCGGATGCGCTGTCGAGTAACGCCGGCTAAGTTGGTCCACTCCCAAGCGCCAAGCAGAACCATCAAGGCTGTAAACAGCGCAAACGCACCGCCTTGTAATCCGAACAGGCCGATTAGCGTCAGAGGCGCTAACCAAGCTGCGGTGATAATCCGCTGTTTAAGCACCTTGCGCCTCAATTTGTTCGTCTGTCATACCAAAGCGACGACGCCGCTGACAGAAGTCGTTTAACGCCAGATCAAAAGCGTCTGCGCCGAAATCAGGCCATAACAGAGGTGAAAAGTGCAGCTCAGCGTAAGCAAGCTGCCAAAGCATGAAATTTGATAGCCGCTGCTCTCCGCTCGTCCGTATGCACAGATCGACCGGCGGCACCCGCTCGCTGCCCATCGCTGCATCGAAACAATCTTCATCGATGGCGGAAGGCGCTAAGTCACCGGCGGCGACCTGCTCGGCTAAAGTGCGTGCCGCGCGGGCGATCTCCCACTGCCCACCATAGTTGGCGGCAATCACTAAATGCATACCCGTGTTGTGCGCGGTTAGCGCCTCAGCACGCTGGATATGCTTTTGGATAGCGTGGGAAAAACCACGCTCTTCGCCAATAATCGACAGCCGGACATTGCGCTCGTTGAGCTTTTTGACTTCACGCTTGAGCGCCATTAAAAACAGCTCCATCAGCGCGTTAACCTCTGCCGCTGGGCGTTTCCAATTTTCGCTGGAGAAAGCGAATAGGCTAAGCGTTTTTACCTCACGCTCAGCAGCACGCTGAATCACCGCGCGAACCGCTTCAACCCCTGCGCGGTGCCCACGCACGCCAGAAAGCCCGCGCGCACGCGCCCAGCGGTTATTACCATCCATAATGATGGCAACATGGGACGGCATAGCCTCCCCATCTAGGGAAAGAGCGCTGGCATCGTCCGGCTGTTTTTTGGGAAACTGCGGTGACGTCATGGGTTCTCGCACCAAAAATCAGTCATAAAACACCCGACAAAGCGTGGAAAAACGGGCAGCTAACGCTGCCCGTCGTTGAATAAAACACAGAATTATACCTGCATCAGATCCTGTTCTTTGGCGGCCAACGCTTTATCGACTTCAGCGATATATTTGTCGGTCAGCTTCTGAACCTCATCTTCACCTTGACGCTGATCGTCTTCGGTAATGTCTTTCTCTTTTAACAGCGACTTAAAGTCACCGTTGGCATCACGACGCACGTTGCGCACGGCAACGCGGGCATTCTCTGCTTCGCTGCGCGCCTGCTTAATGTAAACCTTGCGGGTTTCTTCCGTCAGCATCGGCATCGGAACGCGAATGACGTTACCCGCGCTGGCCGGGTTAAGGCCAAGATCAGACGTCATGATGGCCTTCTCGATCTTCTGCACCATGCCCTGTTCCCATGGCGCAATGCTCAGCGTGCGAGCATCTTCAACGTTCACAGAGGCTACTTGGCCCAGCGGCACCTGGCTACCGTAATAGTCAACGGTGACCGCGTCCAAAATACTCGGATGAGCGCGCCCGGTACGGATTTTATTGAAGTTACTATTCAGCGCATCAACGCTTTTCTTCATGCGCGATTCGGCGTCTTTCTTAATATCGTTGATCACGTCATTACCCTCTATATATCAGCGTGCCTTCCTTGCCCCCCACCACCATATTCAGCAGGGCACCAGGTTTATTCATGTCAAACACCCGCACCGGCATATTATGGTCACGTACCAGGCAGATAGCGGTCAAATCCATAACGCCTAGCTTTTGATCTAGAGCGTCGTCGTAAGAAAGCTGGTCATACTTAACAGCATCCGGATGTTTTACCGGATCTTTATTGTAGACGCCATCAACTTTGGTCGCCTTGATCACCACGTCAGCGTCCACTTCAATGCCGCGCAAACAGGCAGCAGAATCAGTGGTAAAGAAGGGGTTACCCGTTCCCGCTGAGAAAAGCACAACGTCGCCGGAGGTTAAGTAACGAATAGCAGTGCGTCGATCGTAGTGCTCAACCACGCCGCTCATCGGAATAGCCGACATAACACGCGAGCGAATATTAGAACGCTCTAGAGCGTCACGCATGGCCAGCGCATTCATGACGGTGGCCAGCATCCCCATATGGTCGCCAGTCACGCGATCCATACCGGCCTCGCTGAGTGCGGCGCCGCGGAACAAGTTACCGCCGCCAATCACGATACCCACTTGCACGCCAATACCCACCAGCTGACCGATTTCCAGCGCTAGGCGGTCAAGCACCTTAGGGTCAATACCAAAATCGTGTTCACCCATCAGCGCTTCACCCGAAAGCTTGAGCAAAATACGTTTGTATTTTGACTTCGAGCTCTCAGCGTTGCCTTTGCTGGGTGCGACGTAAGGGGTCGGCTCTTGAACATCACGTGACATGGCATCTCTCCTGAGGCAGGCCTGAATACAAGCAGGCGGGGTAGCCCTGATTTGTACAACCATCCGTTGCACTAGAACCAATTACAAGGGCCGGATACGCAAAGGCGTGCGCTCGCGCGCACGCCATCTTCTTCTTGAAACCTCTGACCCTAGCGACGGCCAGCCTGTTCCATAACTTCTTTAGCAAAATCGACTTCTTCTTTCTCGATACCTTCACCCACTTCAAAGCGCGTAAAGCTCACGACTTCGCCGCCCGCTGCTTTAACGAACTCAGCAACGGTCTGGTTAGGATCTTTAACAAACGGCTGCTCGGTCAGGCTGTTTTCGGCCAGGTACTTTTTCAAGCGACCCTGCACCATTTTCTCAGCAATCTGCTCCGGCTTACCGGCCATATCCGGCTGCGCCAGGATAATAGCTTTTTCTTGATCAAGCTGTTCTTGGGGCATGTCAGCAGGCAGCGCAACCGCAGGATTGATGGCGGCCACGTGCATCGCAACATCTTTCGCCACAGCAGCGGTACCGCCAGTCAATACAGTCAGAACACCAATACGGCCACCGTGGACGTATTCGCCGACCAAGCCACCGCCTACAGCGTTAACAACGACGGCACGACGCACGCCGATATTCTCGCCGATTTTCTGAACCAACTGCTCACGTGCAGTCTCCAGATCGCCCGCCATGACCGCAGCGACATCTTCATTTTTAGCAGCGAAGAAACCACCAACGATTTTGTCAGCAAACGAAATGAAGTTGTCATCACGTGCAACAAAGTCAGTCTCGGAGTTGATTTCGACCATTACACCGTAGCTACCGTCTTCCGCTACGCGCGTAACCACCACACCTTCTGCGGCGATACGATCGGCTTTCTTCGCGGCCTTAAGGCCTGAATTTTTGCGCAGGTTTTCGATTGCAACGTCGATATCGCCGTCGGTTTCGGTGAGTGCTTTTTTACACTCCATCATGCCGAGACCGGTACGTTCGCGAAGTTCCTTGACCTGAGAGGCGCTAATAGCTGCCATGAGAATTCACCTCTGAAATAGTGCTATTGAAGTAGCACTTGAAAATAGTGCTATGAGAGTTAGACGCAACACAGGCGAGTATAGCCAACATAGATGACCATCATGTATCACTCTGCATTACGAGGCCGGCTTCGATGAGCTGGCAAATTCGACTTGCTCAGATTATTCATCTGTAGCGCGACAAAGGGGGCATAGCCCCCTTCATCACGATGCGGCTAAATCAGCGCATCCACAGCGGCTATTACTCAGCTGCCGTGTTGTCTTCAGCTGCAGCGGCCTCTTCGGTCACTTCAACAAACTCTTGAGCATTGCTTTCTTTGGCACGACCACACGCATCCGCAATCGCTTTAACGTAGATCTGGATAGCGCGGATAGAGTCATCGTTGCCTGGGATCACGTAATCAACGCCATCGGGGTTGGAGTTAGTATCCACCACGCCGATGACCGGGATGCCAAGCTTGTTGGCTTCGTTGATCGCAATACGCTCATGGTCAACGTCGATGACGAACAGCGCGTCCGGAAGGCCGCCCATGTTCTTGATGCCGCCGATAGAACGCTCAAGTTTTTCTTGCTCGCGAGTCGCCATCAAGACTTCTTTCTTGGTCAGCTTCTCGAACGTACCGTCTTCGCGCATTGCTTCAAGCTCACGCAGGCGCTTAATCGACTGGCGAATGGTCTTGAAGTTAGTCAGCATGCCGCCCAACCAGCGATGGTTGACGAACGGCTGGCCACTGCGGTTTGCTTCTTCTTTAATTACCTTGCTAGCGCTGCGCTTGGTGCCAACAAACAAAATTTTGTTGTTGGATGCCGCCATCTTCTCAACCACATCAACCGCTTCATTCAGTGCCGGCAGAGTGTGCTCAAGGTTGATGATGTGAATCTTGTTGCGCGCGCCGAAGATAAATTTGCTCATTTTCGGATTCCAGTACTTAGTCTGGTGACCGAAGTGAGCGCCTGCTTTAAGCAGGTCACGCATATTGACGTGAGACATGGTAAAACTCCTCAAACTCGGGTTAGGCCTCCACGCACCCCATGGATCCGACCGTTGACCGCGTTAGACGCTGCCAGCGGCACCCGGGACCATGTGCCGGTGCATGTGTGTTTTTAAGGCTTGACGTTTTTAGTGATTAAGCAAGCAACGCGCCGCTTCGTGGCACACTGCATATTCATTGCCCCGCCCTTCAACGTGCACCCAGCCAATAAAGAAGCTCGGAATCACGATTGCAGGAAAGCGCGCGGCTTTATACCATAGATCATCGCCAAGATGAAGTCGCGCCCCGTTTGACGGTTTTAAATTGCGCCATCCTATTTGCCCCATTTACATTCAAATCGAGTATTCATGAACGTTCCTATCAAGACGCCTTCTGAAATCGAACACATGCGCGAAGCCGGACGCCAAGCGGTCAGCGTCATCGAAATGATCACCCCTTATGTGCAGGCGGGCATCAGCACCGGCGAGATCGACCGCCTTTGCCACGCATACATTGTTAACGAACTGGGCTCGATCCCGGCGCCGCTGAACTATCATGGCTTTCCCAAGGCGACCTGCACCTCGCTGAATCACGTGGTGTGCCACGGCATTCCCGACGATGCCAAAACGCTGAAAAAAGGCGACATCATGAACCTGGATATCACCGTTAAAACCCCTGCGGGTTATCACGGTGACTCCAGCGTTATGTTCATCATCGGTGAAAATATTCAGGGCGAGCGGCTAAGCCGTATCACTCAAGAGTGCCTGTATAAAAGCATCGAATTAGTAAAACCCGGCGCGCGCCTTTCTGAACTCGCGCGGGTGATTCAAAAGCACGCTGAAGAGAACGGCTATTCGGTAGTCCGCGATTTCTGCGGTCACGGCCTGGGTGCCGAGTTTCACGAAGAGCCGCAGTTTTTACACTACGATGGCTACGCGCCGGATGCCGATATTAAACTGGCGGCGGGCATGTGCTTCACGATCGAGCCGATGATCAATGTTGGTGGCTACAAAACCAAGGTACTGCGCGATGGCTGGACGGCCGTCACCAAAGACCGCAGCCTTTCTGCCCAGTGGGAACATACGCTGCTGGTCACTGAGTCTGGCGTTGAGGTGCTGACCGCACGTAGCGAAGAAGACTTCAGCTTTTTGCCCAACTGATGCTCCTACACCACTACCGGTTCGAACCGGACACCTCGCTTTACGACCTGCAAGCCTTTCGCGCCGAGCTTGCAGGCTCGCGCTCCCCAATTGCCCCGTTTAAGGCGGCCCTGCGCGAGCTGCAGGCGCGCCTAGACGACCAGTTTCGCGCCGGTGCGGACATTCGCGACTTGGTGCGTGGCCGCGCCTGGTATCTAGACCAACTATTGGCAATCGCCTGGGCACTGCAAGCGTGGCCCGATGACGGTGTCGCACTGGTCGCAGTGGGTGGCTACGGCCGAGGCGAGCTTCATCCTCACTCGGACATCGACCTGCTGCTACTGCTGGAGCAGGACGATGACACCGCTTACCGCGAACCGCTCACCGCGTTTATCACCTTCTTATGGGATATCGGCCTTGAAATTGGCCATAGCGTGCGCTCGCTCAATGACTGCGAACGAGAAGCCGAAGCCGATGTGACGGTGATTACCAACCTGCTCGAATCGCGCCTCATCGCTGGACCTGAAAGCCTGCGGGTCGCCATGCACCAGCGCCTAAGCGCCAACAATATTTGGCCCGCCGACCGCTTTTTCGAGGCTAAATGGCAGGAGCAAATATCCCGCCATTACCGCTACAACAACTCTGAGTATCACCTGGAGCCCAATCTTAAAAGCTCCCCCGGCGGCCTGCGCGACATCCAAATGATCGGCTGGGTTGCTAAGCGCCATTTTGACACCGAGCAGTACACGGACATCGTTGCCAAAGGGTTTATGAACGATGCCGAGCTGCGCATTCTAAGTCAGGGCCAGGCGTTTTTATGGCAGGTGCGCTACGCCCTGCACATGCTCACCGACCGCGCTGAAGACCGCCTGCTGTTTGATCACCAGCGCACCATTGCTGAAATGTTTGGCTTTCGCGACACGCCTGAACGCCTGGCGGTTGAGCAATTCATGAAACGCTACTACCGGCATGTCACCGCGCTCGCAGGCCTTAACGACATGCTGCTACAGCATTTTGACGAGGTCATTCTGCGCGGCAAAGAGGCCCTGGAGACCGTCAAACTCAACGAGCGCTTTGAGACCAAAGGCGGTTACATTCAAGCGCGCTCGCGCACTCTATTTCGCGAAACGCCCGCGGCCATGCTGGAACTGTTTCTGCTCATGGCCCAACACCCAGAGATTGAAGGGGTGCGCGCGGACACGATCCGGCTAATTCGTGACCACCGCCACCAAATTGACGACCACTATCGCGACGAGCCTCGCCACCAGCGGCTATTCATGGCCATTATGCGCGCCCCTGGCAACGTGCCACGCCAGCTGCGCCGCATGAACCGCTACGGCATTTTAGGCAAGTATCTGCCTGAATTTGGCCGCGCGGTGGGCCTCATGCAGCACGATCTGTTTCATATCTATACCGTCGATGCTCACACCCTGCGGCTGCTTAAGTTTCTGCACGGCTTTCGTAAATCGGACGCCAAAGGCGACTTCCCGGTAGCGGCTGCGCTAATGCCGCAGCTGCCAAAGCTAGAGCTGCTGTGGATTGCCGGCCTGTTCCATGACATCGGCAAGGGCCGTGGCGGCGATCACTCAGAAATCGGCGCTCGCGACGTGGAGCATTTTTGCCAAAAGCACCATGTATCGCTGCATGACACCAACCTTGTTAGCTGGCTTGTCGAGCACCATCTGCTGATGTCGATGACGGCACAAAAACGCGACATTAGCGATCCTGATGTGATTCGTGACTTCGCTCTCATCGTGCGCAATGAGATCCGCCTAGACTACCTGTATGTGCTCACCGTCGCCGACATCAATGCCACCAACCCTACGCTGTGGAACGGCTGGCGTGCATCGCTACTGCGCCAACTTCACGCCGAAACAAAACGCGCCCTGCGCCGCGGCCTGAATAACCCACCGGACCGGGACGACTGGGTACGCGAGACGAAAACAGAAGCGCGCTCGCTGCTACAAACCGTTGGCGTGAATCGTGGGCAAATTGACCAGCTTTGGGATTCGCTGGGGGAAGATTACTTTTTACAGTACGCGCCAAGTGAAATCGTCTGGCAAACTCAGGGCATACTTAATCACAACCAGTCGCCGCTACCGCTGGTGCTGATTAGCGCGCCCACGGCAGACATGGCCGAAGGCGGCACCAAGGTATTTATCCACACCCGCTCGGTGGATGATTTATTTGCCGCCACCGCGGCCGCGATGGAGCAGCTCGGCCTATCGATCCACGATGCGCGCATTGCCACCTCGCATAATGACTGGACGCTAAACACCTTTATCGTCCTCGACAGCCACAGCCAGCCGATCCGCGATCCTGCGTACATCGAGGAGATGCGCCAGCACTTAGTCGAAGAGCTTGATGATCCTGACGACTATCCCAATATTGTTACTCGCCATACCCCGCGCCAACTCAAGCATTTCAGGGTGCCCACAGAGGTCATTATTGAGCAAGACCCGGCCAACGAGCGCACTCTATTAGAGTTAACGGCCCCCGACCGCCCAGGCCTGCTGGCCCGAGTAGGGCGTATTTTCATGGAGCAGGACATCGCGCTTTCCGCGGCAAAAATTGCCACGCTAGGCGAGCGCGTAGAAGACGTATTTTTCATTACCACGAAGGCTGGCGAACCGTTAACCGACCCCGAGCGCCAGCAGCAGCTGCGCGAACGTTTGATTGAGGTACTGGGCGTTTAAGTCTCATCGCAAGCCCGGTTAGGTTTGAGCCTACACCGAGGCTTGCCTATAATTGTCGGTTTACGCCAGCCAAGCCATTAACGGACACATCATGAACGCCGACCTCGACGCCCTGCATCCCTACCCGTTTGAAAAGCTGGCCGCGCTCAAGGCGGCGCTCACTCCGCCAGTAGAACTCGCACCTATCTCGCTGACCATTGGCGAACCTCAGCACGCGCCCTATCCCGCAGCGCTTGAAGCCATGGTGGCGCATCAGCTAGAAATGGCCCGCTATCCGGCCACTAACGGCCTGCCTGCTCTGCGCCAAACCATCGCCGCCTGGGCAAGCCAGCGCTTTAAACTGCGCGAGCTGGATAGCGAGCGCCACGTAGTGCCGGTTAACGGCACGCGAGAAGCCATCTTCGCCTTTGTTCAGGCGGCGCTGGATCGCACCCGCCCGGCCAAGGTTGCCGTACCCAATCCGTTTTATCAGATTTACGAAGGCGCGACGCTACTTGCCGGCGGCGAGCCGCTTTATCTAGACTGCACCGCTGAGAATGGCTTTCGATCTGACATTAGTGCGGTGCCCGCCGCCACGTGGCGCGAGGTGCAGATCGTCTTTATCTGCTCGCCGGGCAACCCTACCGGTGCGGTTACGCCCCTTGATGAGTTCAAGCAACTGATTGCGCTGGCTGATGAGCATGATTTTATTATTGCCTCCGATGAGTGCTATTCAGAGCTTTATCTTGACGAAGCCGCCCCGCCGCCGGGGCTACTGCAAGCCTGCGCAGAGCTGGGGCGCGACGATTATCGCCGCTGTGTCGTTTTCCACTCGCTCTCCAAGCGTTCCAACTTGCCAGGGCTGCGTTCAGGCTTTGTGGCGGGCGATGCGGCATTACTGACGCCCTTTAAGCGCTACCGTACCTATCACGGCTGCGCCATGTCGCTACCGCTGCAACATGCCTCTATCGCCGCCTGGCAGGATGAGCAGCACGTGCGCGCGAATCGCGACGCCTATCGCGAAAAGTTTAGCGCCGTCACCGATGTACTCGCACCCGTAATGGACTTTCCAGCGCCGGAGGCTAGTTTTTACCTATGGCCTGCGGTACCGGGCGGTGACGACATTGCCTTTACCCAACGCCTATTTGCTGAGCAGCACGTAAGCGTTTTGCCCGGCAGTTTAATGGGCCGCACCGGCAGAAGTGGCAAAAACCCCGGCGCCGGCCGTTTGCGATTAGCGCTGGTCGCCGAGTTAGCGCCCACGCTTGAAGCGGCCCAGCGAATTCGCCAATTGATTGAACGTGGCTGATTAAACGTGATTGATGAAACATGGCGGACATGTCGTTACTGAGTAGTGGCCGCTAAGCACTCGCTGCATAATGGGTCATTCAAAGGAGGTCATATGCTGACGCTTTACATCATCGATACTTGTGATACCTGCCGCAAGGCGCGCAAAGCATTGGAAGAGAAAGGCATTGCGTTCAAAACCTACGACTTGCGCAAAGATGGCCTTTCGGCGGGCCTACTTGAACATATTTTAGAAGGCGTCGCGCTGGTTGATGCCGTCAACAAGCGCAGTAAAACCTGGCGCGATCTTTCTCAAGAGGAGAAAGACTCGCTGGATACGTCAGCACGCCAGCTCATTATTCAACATCCCACGCTGCTTAAGCGGCCGCTCTTAGAAGTTGGCGATAAAACCTTTTTAGTCGGCTACCGCGACGGCGATTACGATCAGCTAGGCGGGTAGCCGCTGTGACACACCGTTCATTTTACTACCCTTTTCTCTAACGACAGGACGACGACTTATGCTGAGCTTTGCGCTTGGAATCGGCACTCAAAACACTCAGGGCAACTGGCTGGAAGTTTATTACCCGGCGCCACTGTTCAACCCAGAAGCAAGTCTGGTGGAGGCCGCTCAACAAGCGCTAGATGCGCCCAAGGGCAATGCCGCCATCAGTTTTCTCCCGGAAGACTGCACGCGGCTGGCCAAAGCGTTAGAAGCCGCAGGCCACTCTGCCCAAGCGGAGCTTGCTGAAGCGCTTTCTGCCAGCCAACGCCCGTTGGTAGCCATGTTCCTGGACACCGACCAAGCCCCGCAAAGCGTGCCAGAGGTGTATTTAAAGCTGCACCTACTGTCGCATCGCTTAGTCAAACCTCACGGCCTTGATCTCACCGGCATGTTTGGCCTGCTGCGCAATATTGCCTGGACCAACGAAGGCGCGATTGATATTGAAGAGCTACCAACTCGCCGCCTGAAGGCGCGTATGGCGGGACGCGCGCTGTCCGTGGACTGCGTTGACAAGTTCCCCAAAATGACCGACTACGTCGTGCCCACCGGTATTCGCATTGCCGACACCGCCCGCGTGCGCCTGGGCGCCTATTTGGGTGAAGGCACCACCGTCATGCATGAAGGCTTTGTCAACTTCAATGCCGGCAGTGAAGGCCCGGGAATGATTGAAGGCCGTATTTCAGCCGGCGTCATGGTTGGCAAAGGCTCTGACCTTGGCGGCGGCTGCTCGACCATGGGCACGCTTTCGGGCGGCGGCAATATGGTTATTAAAGTAGGTGAAGGCTGCTTGATCGGCGCCAACGCAGGCATCGGCATTCCGCTAGGCGATCGCTGCACCGTTGAAGCCGGCCTGTACATCACCGCTGGCTCTAAAATTACGCTGCTGGATGAGCAAGGCCAGGAAGTAAACACCGTCGCTGCGCGCGAATTAGCTGGTCAAGATGACCTGCTATGGCGTCGCAATTCGCAAAGTGGCCGCATTGAGTGCTTGACCAATAAAAGTGCGATCGCCCTAAACGAGGCGCTGCATGCCCATAACTGAGTCTGAATCACTGTCGCCCACGCTCACGCTCGCCTTTGAGCTGTTGCGCCGCGCGTCGGTTACGCCAGACGACGAAGGCTGCCAACCCCTGATGATCGAGCGCTTGGAGGCGCTCGGTTTTCATATTGAGCGCCTGCCGTTTGGCGATGTGCAAAATTTTTGGGCAATACGCGGCCACCACGGCCCCGTCATAGCGTTCGCGGGGCATACTGACGTTGTCCCTAGCGGTCCCCATGTTAATTGGCAGCATCCGCCGTTTGAACCCTGTATCGACGACGAGGGCATGCTGTGCGGCCGCGGTGCGGCCGATATGAAAGGCAGCTTGGCCTCAATGCTAACAGCGGTTGAGCGCTTTGTGACTCGCCACCCTCAGCACGATGGGCGGATTGCCTTTCTGATCACCTCCGATGAAGAAGGCCCCGCGGTGGACGGCACCCGCGCGGTAGTTGAGCATTTACGCGAGCGCAATGAGCGCCTTGATTACTGCATCGTCGGCGAGCCCTCTTCAACCGAGCGCCTGGGCGATGTGATTAAAAACGGGCGCCGCGGTTCGCTCGGCGGCGTGCTGCACATCAAAGGCATTCAAGGTCACGTGGCTTATCCGCATTTGGCGCGCAACCCTATTCATCAAGCGATGCCTGCGCTAACGGCGCTCACCAACGAGCACTGGGACGCTGGCAACGATTTCTTCCCAGCCACCAGCTTTCAAATTTCCAACCTGCGGGCAGGCACCGGCGCCACCAACGTGATTCCTGGCGACGTGGAGGTAGTCTTTAACTTCCGCTTCTCCACCGAGGTGACCCATGAAGAACTCAAAACGCGCACGCATGCGATTTTGAACCAGTATGCGCTTGAGTATCAGGTAGACTGGACGCTCAATGGCGAGCCATTTTTGACTGCAAAAGGCGAGCTTGTCGACGCGGCCGTGAAAGGCGTTGAAGCGGTGACCGGCCTACGGCCAACGCTTTCAACCAGCGGCGGCACGTCTGATGGCCGCTTTATTGCCACCCTGGGCGCTCAAGTGGTCGAATTAGGGCCGCTTAACGATACCATCCACAAGGTCAATGAGCGCGTTCGCGCCAGCGATCTAGACGATTTAAGCCGGATTTACGAAGCCACGCTACAGGCGCTGCTCATTACCGGTGAGGCAAACGTATGATGGAGCGTTACCCCGATATAGAAATTTACCTGAAGAGCGTTTCGCTGGACGCACTCAATGCGTGGCTAAAAAGTGCGCTGATAGCACCCCCGCTTAGCCCAGCCGGTAAAGGCCAGTGGAAAACCCGTGGCCAATACCAGGGCGACTGTGTACCGGTGCTACTGGTTGATAAGGCCGCTGGTGGGTTTGCTAGCCTATGGTTTGATAGCAACCATACCCCCTGGCTAACCGATCAGGACTGCGCCCAGCAGGCGGCAGAAGCACTGCAAACCGAGGTGCGCTGCTCGCTAGGCGGCTGGAACCCCGGCGATGACCCCGACCGCTTTTGGCAAGTATTCCCAGGTGGCAAAGAAGGTGAAATTGCGTGGCCAGATTCGGGCCGCTGACATCAGGCTAACTAAACCACCCAACGAGCTAAACGTAAACGACCCCGCCGAGGCGGGGTCGTTTACTATCAAGCGAGCGATTAAACCTACTCGATAATACTTACATCGTCAGCCTGCAGGCCACGCTCATTTTTGATCACGTGGTAACGCACAATTTGACCTTCTGCCAACATACGCGGGCCACGACCACGAATGGCGCGAAAATGTACAAATACGTCTTCGCCATTGTCGCGGGTAATAAAACCGTAACCTTTGTTAGTGTTGAACCACTTTACATCACCTTCTTCACGGCCGTCATTGGGGTCGATGATGTCTTCTTCCTCATCGTCTTCCAAAGGAGCCGCCGCTTGGGGCGGACGCGACGCTGAATTGGAACGTGCCATAGCGTCTGACGTCACCACTAAAGGTACCAACGCAGCTGATGCCAAAGTGCCGAGGAACAAAACAATAAAACACCCTATAGCAACGGCAATATACACACCGCTCATACCACTGATGGCTAACTCAGCCAGCCATAGCTCAGCGAGCGCACTATCGGTTAAATGAACAATCCCCGCCAACAGAAATGGCGTGGGGGCGGACAGTAATACACTGATTAAGAAACAGCGAAACACAACTTTTGGGTTCATAGAAAAAGAAAGCTCTCTTGTTGTATGGGTAACAGACGAAGGACAATACCCGAACTATCAGGCCCACTCCCAATAGCACCGGCATACTACTACATAAGGTTGCAATGTTATCATGACCCACGAATTAACGCCTGCTGAGCTAACTCAACTTCTTGAATCGTTAGAAAGCCGTCTCGCTTACCAAGAGCACTGGCTGGACACGCTAGACCAAGCGGTCGTGCAACAGGAGCGGCGCCTAGAAAAACTAGAGCAGCTCAGTGGACTAATGCGCGAACGTCTGCGCGAGCAGCACCAAGCACTCCAAGATAGCGAGCCCCAGGGTGGCCGACGCCCTGAGGATGAGCTACCTCCGCACTATTAAAGCCCTGTTAGCTAAGCCCTGTTAGCTAAGATCCTGTTAGCCAAGCCCCTGTTAGCGGTTGCTGCGCGGCTTACTGAATAATACTTGCCGGGTCGACACTTTCCAGACTAAAAGCGTCAGCCACTGCGCGGTAGGTGACTTGCCCAGCATGTACGTTCAACCCCGGCAGAAAGTGCGGGTCATCGCGCAGCGCCTGCTGCCAGCCTTTATCCGCCAGCGCAATCACAAACGGCAGCGTTGCATTGGTTAGCCCTTGGGTGGAGGTACGCGCCACCGCACCGGGCATATTGGCCACGCAGTAGTGGACAATGCCATCAACGATATAGGTTGGCTCAGCGTGCGTTGTGGGCTTGCTGGTTTCAAAACAGCCGCCCTGGTCAATCGCGACATCGACCAACACGCTGCCGGGCTTCATATCGGCCAGCATATTCCGGGTAATTAATTTGGGGGCGGCGGCGCCAGGCACCAGCACTGCGCCAATAATCATATCGGACTCACGCACAGCGCTTTCCAAGGCGTCGGTGGTGGAATAAACCGTTTTAATGCGCCCCTGATAACGATCGTCCAGCACTTCCAGTCGGGCCAGCGATTTATCCAAAATGGTGACGTCAGCGCCTAGCCCCAGCGCCATACGGGCCGCGTTTTCGCCGACCACGCCGCCCCCAATCACGGTCACTTTGCCCGGTGCAACGCCAGGGACGCCGGGCAGCAGCACGCCGGCGCCACCCTGGGCTTTTTCCAGGCTGTGGGCACCGGCCTGAACGACCATTCGACCGGCCACCGTGCTCATCGGCGCAAGCAGCGGTAGACCGCCTCGCGCGTCGGTAATGGTTTCATAGGCGATACAGGTCGCGCCGCTTTCCATTAGCCCACGGGTAAGCGCTTGTTCAGCGGCAAGATGCAGGTAGGTGAACAGCGTATGCGTCGGAGTGAGCCGTGCCACCTCCTCCGGCTGGGGTTCTTTGACCTTAAGAATCAGCTCGGCACCTCGCCACAGCGCCTCGACATCGGCCTCTATCTGCGCACCGGCGGCGTGATAGTCATCATCCGCAAATCCCGCGCCTTCACCGGCACCGGCCTGAACGCTGACATGATGGCCACGCCCGACTAATTCGCGTGCGCCGGCGGGGGTTAAGGCCACTCGGTATTCATGATTTTTAATTTCTTTAGGGATGGCGATATTCATTGGCGGCTTCCTTTTATGTAACGTCGGCGCTAAGCAGAAAAATTAGCTCTGCTAGGCAAACTACATCACCCTTAACGTTGACCACCAGCCCTGAAAATAAAAACAAAAAAAACGCCGGTTAAGGCGTTTTTTAGGAGAAAAATCTAGCGAATGACGTTTCCACACGAAAAAATCAACTTTTTCTTGCGTCACTCCACAACCACCGCGCCACCATAGATACGCCGATATTCATCGGGCAAGCGCTTAGGGCGCCCGGTACTAAGCGCAACACAGGCAAAGCGCGTGCGTGCGTTTAGCAACGTTTTGCCATCTCGCGGTCGCTTAAGTTGAAAACGCCGGGTCAGACTAAACCGCTCATCACAATCGACAATCCAAGTCGCCAACAGCAGTTCGTCGCCGGCAAAGGCGGGCGCGAGGTAGTCAAGCTCATGGCGATGAACCACCATGGCACGATCAAGCTCGCGATAACGCTCAAGCGATAGCCCAAGCGCCTCCGAGTGCGCCCAGCTGACCTGCTCAACCCAGCGCAGGTACTCGCTGTTGTTGACGTGCTGATAGGCGTCAATCGCCTCATCAGCCACGCGGATATCAATCATGAAAGAATCAGGCAGCACCCACTCCATTATCTTTTCCTTTAAATTAATCGCGGAACACGCGCACGCCCAGCGCTTTTAGGTAAGACGTTTCGGGGATAGCCGGATGTACCGGATGGTCAGGCCCCTGGTGGCCCTGGAAAATCACCTGACCTTGACGGTCTTGGTGACGTACCGCGCCACGCACGACATCCATCAGCCGATCAGGCGCCAGATGCATTGAGCACGAGGCGGATACCATCAGTCCATCGCGGCCCAGCAGACGCATAGCTTCGCGGTTTAAGCGAGCATAGGCGCGCTCGCCGTTGGGGATATCTTTGCGCTTTTTAATAAACGCAGGTGGATCAAGCACGATAACGTCAAACTGCTCGCCGTCTGCTTTCAAAGCCGCCAGGGCTTCAAAGGCATCGCCCTCACCCACGGCAACCTGCTCCTGCACACCGTTCAGCTCGGCATTGCGAAGAACCTGATCAAGCGCGGGCTTGGAAGAGTCTAAGCACAGCACATCTTTAGCGCCGTGAACCGCGGCCTGTACGCCCCAACCGCCCACGTAGCTGAACACGTCCAGCACGCGCTTACCCGACACTTGGCGATTGAGCCACTCGCGGTTCACCCGGTGGTCAAAGAACCAGCCGGTTTTCTGGCCGTTAATAACCGGCACTGCAAAGCGCGCGCCGTTCTCTTCTAGCAAGACTTCGTCAGGCAAGACGCCTTTGATCACTTCAACGTGAGCCTCTAGCCCTTCCTGACGGCGACCGCCGGTGTCGTTACGGAAGACGATCACCTCAGGCTTGATGACTTTTTCCAGCGCATCGACGATCTCATCTGCCAATGCCTGCATGCCAGCAGTATTAAGCTGTACGACAACCACATCGCCAAAGCGATCAACTACCAGGCCTGGCAGCAGGTCTCCTTCACCGTGGATCAAGCGATAGTAGGGCTGATCGTAAAGGCGCTCGCGCAGTGCTAGCGCTTGATTAAAGCGGTGCACAAACAGCGAGCGGTCAAGGCGCATTTCGGGATCGCGTGACATGACCCGCGCGGCTATGAGCGAATGGGGATTCACATACGCCACCGCGATGACCTTACCGTTGGACGCTTCTACCAAAGCGGTTTCACCTGCCGTAAAGTTTTTCAGCGGCGTTTCTTTAATATCGACCTCATTGGAGTAGATCCAAAGATGGCCCGCTTTAAGGCGGCGGTCAGCGTGTTTATTTAGGCGCAGGCGTTGGGTCACAAAAATCTCCAAAAGCGCTGTCTTAGCGCTTTGTCTTAAAACGTTGTCTTAAAAACCTTAGGCTTAGAAAAACCCAAGCAGGGCAACAAACTTAAATAGGGCAATCGATTAAGATGCAAAATAACCATATCAGAGGCGGCCATTAGTGTTGGCAACCGGGGCAGAACACGCTGGCCCGCTGGCCAAGCGTAATGCGGCGCAGCTCAGCACCACAGCGAAAGCACGGCTGGCCGTGGCGCCCGTAAACTTTTAGGCGCTGAGCGAAGTAGCCGGGCTCGCCCTGACCGCTCACAAAATCACGCAGTGTAGTGCCGCCCTGAGTAATCGCAGCGGCCAGCACCTCTTTTACCGCTACCGCTAGCTGCTGATAGCGCGCGAGGGAGACGCGGCCCGCTGCGCGACGCGGATCAATACCCGCCATAAATAGCGCTTCGGCCGCGTAAATATTCCCGGCGCCAACCACTACCTGGTTATCCATCAAAAATGGCTTAACCGCCACCCGCTTATTGCGCGAGAGGGTGTATAGCCATTTACCGTTAAACGCGTCAGACAGCGGCTCTGGGCCTAAGTGCGCAAGGCGCTTATCCAGCGATGCATCCTCTAGCCGCCAATCCACAAAGCCAAAGCGGCGAGGATCATGGTAGCGCAACACGTAGCCGCTGGCGGTCACCACATCGACATGGTCATGCTTTTTAGGCAAATCCCCCGCCCGCGCAATACGCAGGCTACCCGACATACCCAGGTGCCATAGCAGCGTTGCATCCGCGGGTTGCGCGGTATCAGGCTCGCCGCCTGGCGCATGGGCAGTGTGAATGGGGATCTGTAAATACTTAGCACGCCGCGTCAATACGCCAATCTGCGCGCCCACCAGTCGCTCAGCAAGATCCTCTGGCACCGGCACACGCAGCCGCGGCTGACGCACCAGCACCTCGGTAATCTCCTGGCCCTCAATGTAGGGGGCTATTCCGCGTCGGGTCGTTTCAACTTCGGGGAGTTCGGGCATATTTGGACATCTACCGGCCTGTGATGACAGCCTTGCGAGGATGGCTAAAAGACATATGCGACATGCGAAAGACATGCATGCAAAAACCCGGCTTGGGGCCGGGTTTTTGAACAGGCGCTCGCCTGTAGTGAAAGCCGATCTTCATCGCAACAGCGATTACTTGATCTTAGCTTCCTTGTACATAACGTGCTTACGGACGACCGGGTCGAATTTCTTGAATTCGAACTTGTCCGGCGTGTTCCGCTTGTTTTTATCAGTGGTGTAGAAGTGACCTGTACCGGCACTAGACACCAACTTGATTTTATCGCGCATGGTTTAATCCTTCCAAAATGCTTGGTCCGAAACGCTTGGCCCAAAAGCTGGCTTAGATAGCGTCGCCGCGCTTACGAATACCAACCAAAACTGCGTCGATACCGTTTTTATCAATAATACGCATTCCTTTAGTGGAAACGCGCAGCTTGACGAAGCGGTTTTCAGACTCAACCCAAAAACGATGGGTGTGCAGGTTTGGCAAGAAACGACGACGTGTCTTACGCATTGAGTGTGAAACGTTATTTCCAGTTACCGGACGCTTACCGGTAACCTGACATACTTTGGACATGAGAGCCTCTCAACTGCTTGGCCAGGATATAATAACCTGAGTGTTCAAAACTGTCGGGCAAACCGGAGCAGGAAGGAGTCGACGCGGTGAACCGGCCAAGCTTTATCCAAATCCGTTATTCAACCCAAGTTTAAAGGTGGCACTTTATACCAGAGCACCTGACTAGCAGCAAGCTAAACCGACCAAAAAGGCTAAAAAACAGCTTTTTAATTCATCAAACTTAGAAAATCGATAGCCCGCGTTATTCTCTGCGAATAACAACGATGCATCAATTCAGCTTATAGCCAGCCGCGCTCGGCAAAAGAAACCACGTCTCCATCCCCCACCACGAAATGATCCAACACGCGCACGTCAAAAAGTGCGAGAGCGTCTTTTAAACGTTCAGTGATACGTCGGTCAGCATCGCTTGGCTCTGCCACACCCGAGGGGTGGTTGTGAGCCAGGATAACGGCGCCAGCGCTAAGTTCTAATGCGCGCTTGGCAACTTCGCGGGGGTAAACAGATGCGCTGTCTAGGGTACCGCGAAACAGCGATTCATAGCGAATAATTCGGTGCTGAGTATCTAAAAAAAGCACCGCAAATTCCTCATGCCCTAAATGACGCAGCTGTGAACTCAAATAGTGGCGCACCAAGTCCGGCGATGTTAGCGCGTTGCCGCGCGCCAGCTGGCTGGCTAAATGACGTCGCGACAGTTCAAGCGTCGCCTGTAGCTGGGCGTACTTAGCGCTCCCCAGCCCATGCGCGGCGCAAAAGCTTGTCTGATTAGCCTCCAGCAGAGGCCGCAAGCCACCGAAGCTGCTGAGCAGGTCTCGCGCTAAATCAACCGCCGAGCGCCCCTGCACGCCGACGCGCAAGAAAATTGCCAGTAACTCAGCGTCTGAAAGCGCCTGGGCGCCGTTATTTAATAATTTTTCTCGGGGCCGCTCACCTTCCGGCCAGTGATTGATTCCCATTGCACCTTCCCGCATGACTCATTGTTGTGCGTATTAATGCGCTGCCCATCTAAAACAGCTTGCGCCTAGCCAGCCTCATTAAACCTAGCTTAACCTTGTTTACCCCTAGCATGCCAAATCTCGATGCCAATGGTATGGTAAGCCTCCTCACGAACGCTGACGTGGATCACTGCTCATGGCTTCTGGTACTTCAATAAGCGCGTCTGGCAAGGCGCCGACGCTCACGGGCAAACGCGTGCTGCTAGGTGTTAGCGCGGGTATCGCAGCCTATAAAAGCGCTCTTTTGGTGCGTTTGCTTAAGCAAGCAGGCTGCGAGGTTCGCGTGGTGATGACCAGCGGGGCGCAGGCGTTTATTACGCCACTAACGCTGCAGGCGCTTTCTGGCGAGCCGGTACGCACGTCTTTGCTCGACCCGGAGGCAGAAGCCGGCATGGGCCATATCGAACTGGCACGCTGGGCAGATGTTGTGCTGATTGCGCCGGCCACCGCGGACTTAATCGCACGCCTAGTACACGGCATGGCCGACGACCTGCTCACTACGCTGTGCTTGGCGTCTGATGCGCCTAAACTCGTTGCTCCGGCGATGAACCAGGCCATGTGGCACCATCCCGCCACGCAGCGCAACGTAGCGCAGCTGGAGAGCGACCGCTGGCAGCTGATCGGCCCCGCTGCCGGTGACCAGGCCTGTGGCGATGTCGGCCCTGGCCGTATGAGCGAGCCTGACGAGATCTTTAGCGCGGTTGTCGACTTATTCATGGCATCTCACGTCGCCCCTCGCCCCGCAGCCAGTGCTCCCCATATTGTCATTACGGCGGGCCCTACCCGTGAGCCGCTCGACCCCGTGCGCTATATCTCCAATCACAGCTCTGGGAAAATGGGCTTCGCGCTGGCCGCTGCGGCGGCGCTTGAAGGCGCCAAGGTGACGCTGATCAGCGGGCCCGTTGAGCTACCCACGCCGAAAGGCGTCACGCGCATTGACGTAGAGTCTGCCGAACAGATGCACGCCGAGGCCCAGCGGCTAGCACCTCAGGCGGCGATGTTTATCGGCTGCGCCGCCGTCGCCGACTATCGCGCCGCGGCCCCCGCCGAGCACAAACTCAAAAAACAGGAAACGGGAGATACGCTCACTCTGACGCTGGTTAAAAATCCTGACATTATCGCCGGCGTCGCGGCGCTGCCCGCTGAGCAGCGCCCGCTTGTCGTCGGCTTTGCTGCCGAAACCCAGCAAATCGAGCGCTACGCACGCGACAAGCTGCAGAGCAAAGGGCTGGATATGATTGTCGCTAATGACGTTTCTTTAGCGGGCCTTGGTTTTGGCAGCGACCAGAACGCTGCCTGGCTACTGTGGCGCACGCCCGAAGGCGTTGAGAGCCGATCGGAAGCGCCGCAGCCAAAAACACAGCTGGCTGGCACTATTATTCGCCAAGCGCTCGCCCTGCTAGCGACAAAAACCGCTGAACATGCATCTAATTCTGCCCCTGGAGATACCCTATGACCGCCCGCCCTCGGCTACAGTGCAAACTGCTGGATGAGCGACTCAACGACTATTTGCCAACGTATGCCACCGAAGGCTCCGCCGGCATGGACCTTCGCGCTCTGCTAGATGAGCCGCTAACGTTAGCCCCCGGCGAATGCCAGCTCGTGCGTACCGGCATTGCCATCTATATTGAAGACCCCTCCCTTGCGGGCATGATTTTGCCGCGCTCGGGATTAGGGCATAAGCACGGCATCGTACTGGGTAATTTGGTCGGCTTAATCGATTCTGATTATCAGGGTGAGCTGATGATCTCTGTCTGGAACCGTGGACAAAGTGCGTTTACGCTAGCGCCCTTTGAGCGTCTGGCACAGTATGTACTGGTGCCCGTCGTACAGGCCGAGCTGTCTCTTGTAGACGCTTTTGAAGATTCTTCACGCGGCAGCGCAGGATTTGGCAGCACCGGCAGTCAGTAGCCTCTTGCGGATAAAATCGCGATGAGCAACGCATGTTGGTTTAGCTGGGAAGCCTTATGAACACACAGACCGTACCCGCCTCGATTTTTCGCGCCTACGACATTCGCGGTATTGTTGACGACACGCTGACAGAAAGCACGGCCGAGATGATTGGCCGCGCCGTGGGCTCTGAGGCAGCCGCACGCGGTGAGTCCACGGTG
Source organism: Vreelandella profundi (assembly GCF_019722725.1). Taxonomy (NCBI): domain Bacteria; kingdom Pseudomonadati; phylum Pseudomonadota; class Gammaproteobacteria; order Oceanospirillales; family Halomonadaceae; genus Vreelandella; species Vreelandella profundi. The sequence continues at coordinate 406,453 of NZ_CP077941.1, read as the reverse complement.
GTGGTGGCACGCGATGGGCGTCTTTCAGGCGCGCGGCTGCAAGCTGCTTTAATGCGCGGTCTGAACGCTGCAGGGCGCAATGTCATCGACATCGGCATGGTGCCGACACCGGTGCTCTATTTTGCTACCCACCTGCTAGAGGGCACCCAATCGGGCGTCATGGTGACCGGCAGCCACAATCCGCCGGACTATAATGGTTTTAAAATCGTGCTGGGCGGCGAAACGCTTTCCGGCGACGCCATTACTGCCTTGTTCGAGCGAATCCAGTCTGGCGAGCTGGTAGACGGCCAAGGCAGCATCACTCAGCAAGATATTCGCGAAACGTACTTAGCGCGCATTTTAGACGACGTTCACCTAAGCAGGCCGTTAAAAGCCGTTGTCGACTGCGGTAACGGCGTCGCCGGCGAGCTGGGGCCACAGCTGCTGTCGCGCCTAGGCGTGGAGACAGTCCCACTGTTTGCCGAAATCGACGGCAACTTCCCCAATCACCATCCGGACCCTGGCAAGCCGGAAAATATGCAAGATCTGATACGCAAGGTTCGCGAAACCGGTGCTGATATTGGCCTTGCCTTCGATGGCGACGGCGATCGCCTAGGCGTTGTCACTCCTCACGGCCAGCTAGTGTTTCCCGATCATCTACTAATGGTATTTGCCACCGACATGCTCTCTCGCCAGCCCGGCGCCAAGGTCATTTTTGACATCAAGTGCACGGGCAACCTGGTGAAAGTGATCAGCGAAGCAGGCGGCGAACCAGAAATGTGGCGAACCGGGCACTCGCTGATCAAGGCGCGCATGAAAGCCACGGGCGCTCTGCTGGCAGGTGAAATGAGCGGGCATATTTTTTTCCAAGAGCGCTGGTATGGTTTTGACGATGGTCTTTATGCCGCCGCCCGGCTGATTGAGATTTTAGCTAACCAAGCCGACGATGCTGATACGTTCTTTGCAAAATTCCCCCAGGACGCAGGCACCCCGGAAATTAACATTGCGGTGACCGACGCTAACAAATTTTCTATCGTCGATAAGCTTGCTCGTGAGGGCGACTTCGGCGAAGGTATCAAAACCACGTTGGACGGCATTCGCGTCGACTATGCAGATGGTTGGGGGCTGTGCCGAGCATCTAACACCACGCCTGCACTGGTGATGCGCTTTGAAGGCAAAGACGATGCCGCGCTAGCACGCATCAAATCTGTTTTTAACACCGCGTTATTACGCGTCGCGCCAGAGCTTAAGCTCGCCATTGAAGATAGCTAGGCGTCGAAGGGATCGTGTGCACTAAGAAAGCATGGCCCTCATCACTACATCAGCATAAACGTGATCAGCATAAAAACGTTCGCAAGGGACAACATAATGAGTTCAGCCAGTAGCGACCCACAGGTCGTCGTGGAAGTGCTTTCCGAAGCGCTTCCCTATATCCAGCAGTTTTCCGGCAAAACCGTCGTGGTCAAATATGGCGGCAATGCAATGACTGAAAGCACCCTGATTGACTCCTTTGCACGCGATATCGTGTTAATGAAGGAAGTCGGTATTAATCCAGTGGTGGTGCACGGTGGCGGCCCGCAAATTGGCGACCTGCTGAAAAAGCTCAACATTGAATCACGCTTTGTGAACGGCATGCGCGTTACCGACTCGCAAACCATGGACGTGGTTGAGATGGTGCTAGGCGGTCTGGTCAATAAAAGCATCGTCAACCTCATCAATCAGAGCGGCGGCAAGGCGATAGGCTTAACGGGTAAAGACGGCGCACAAATTCGTGCTCGCCAGCTTAAAGTTGAGCATCAAAGCCCCGAAATGACCGCGCCCGAAATTATCGACATTGGCCATGTGGGCGAAGTTGAGTCGATCTCAACCGAGCTAATCGAGATGCTCGCGGCTCGCGACTTTATTCCGGTGATTGCCCCCATCGGCGTTGATGCAAAAGGCCACAGCTACAACATTAATGCCGATTTAGTGGCCGGCAAAATTGCCGAAGCCCTTAACGCCGAAAAATTAATGCTGCTCACCAATGTGGCCGGCTTAATGAATACCGAAGGCGAAGTACTTACGGGATTAACCACTTCTCAGGTAGATGCCTTAATCGCCGATGGCACAATTTATGGCGGCATGCTGCCCAAAATCCGCTGCGCTCTAGATGCCGTTAAAGGCGGCGTGAACAGCGCGCACATTATTGATGGCCGCGTTCCCCACGCTGTGTTGCTAGAAATCTTCACCAATGCTGGGGTAGGCACTCAAATAATGGACGCGTACTAACCGCGGCGGAGGGCACTTTATGAGCGATGACCAAAAGCCTCGCCGTCGCGAGCAGATTCTCCAGGCGCTGGCATTGATGCTTGAAGAGGACAGCGGAAAACGCATTACTACGGCGGCCCTGGCGCGTCAGGTGGGAGTATCAGAGGCGGCACTCTATCGCCATTTTCCTAGCAAAGCGCGCATGTTTGAAGGGCTAATCGACTTTATTGAAGAAAGCATTTTTGCCCGTATTACGCGCATTTTAGAAGACGTACCCGATGCCACTACGCGCTGCGGCACCATTCTTGCGCTACTGCTCGGCTTTGCTGAAAAGAATCCAGGCCTTGCTCGCGTGATGGGGGGCGACGTACTCACTGGCGAAACCGCTCGACTGCGCCAGCGTATCAATCAGCTGTTTGAACGCTTAGAGACGCAGCTAAAGCAGATCCTACGCGAGGCAGAGCTACGTGAAGGACTGCGCCCCACTATTCCGGCGCCGGCCGCCGCTAATTTGCTAGCGGCCCAGGCAGAAGGACGCATTTCGCAGTATGTGCGCAGTGATTTCAAACGCATGCCGACCGAGCACTGGGAAGATCAGTGGTCATTGCTGTCGGCTCATTTGCTGCGCGCCGCCGCACTTCCCGCCTAAGCCATAAACCAACGGGCGCTGGCCTTACCTCAAAAAAAACCGGTCCTTCTATTAAAGAAGGCCGGTTTTTTATATTACACATACCATGCCGCAACTTACGATATTGACGCTTACGGTATTTAAACTTATGTTACTTAAACCTAGCTATGCAGCAATGGAATCTTCACCCATTTTCAAGCGCAGCTTTTTCATGGCATTTTTCTCAAGCTGACGAATGCGCTCTGCACTCACGCCGTAAACGTCGGCTAAGTCATGCAGCGTTTCTTTATTCTCAGCTAACCAGCGGCGCTGCAAGATATCTCGCGAGCGATCGTCTAGCCCTTCCAACGCCAGCTGCAAACGACGCGTAGAGTCTTCTTCGAAATTGCTATCTTCCAGCTGTGTTGCCGGGTCTGACGTCGCATCATCTAAAAAATGCACCGGCGCTTGGTAAGCGCTGTCGTCATCGTCGCTCGGCGAGCCGTCAAACCCTGCGTCGTAAGAAGAAAGGCGACCTTCCATATCACGTACAACTTCAGGCTTAACGTCGAGATCTTTGGCGATGGCGGCGACTTCGTCGTTGTTCAACCATGCTAGGCGCTTCTTAGCGCTGCGCAAATTGAAAAACAGCTTACGCTGGGCTTTCGTAGTGGCAATTTTAACGATGCGCCAGTTACGCAGTACAAATTCGTGTATTTCAGCTTTGATCCAATGCACCGCAAAAGAAACTAGCCGAACGCCATGGTTAGGATCAAAGCGCTTGACGGCTTTCATCAAGCCAACGTTGCCTTCCTGAATTAGATCCGCTTGCGGCAGCCCGTAACCTGAGTAACTGCGGGCAATATGCACAACAAAGCGCAAATGCGACATAACTAAGCGCCGAGCGGCTTCAAGATCACCCTCATCGTGTAAACGATAGGCAAGCTCGCGCTCTTCATCGGCCGTTAATACCGAAATACCATTGACCGCACGGATATAACCGCCAAGGTCGCCGCCGGGTGAAAGCTGCCCCACCGGTAGAAGACTAGTGCTCATGTGCAGGTGGTCTCCCCTGTAAACCATCGTGGTTGACGTAGCACGCCTTAATTAACCTATACATACAGACACGGTTGTGTGGATAAGGTTCAAACCCTTTGCCACCCAGCGGCGTCATCTTGGGCGAATACTTGAAAGGTGGCGAGTTACCGCCAGCCAAGCGCCCAACCAGCCTAGTAGTGTACTGCAAGATAGCAGAATTGTAGAGCCCGTCACATCAAGTTGAGGCAGGGAGAAGCTCGCGCCGTAGCTGGCGGCCAGTGCCGCCACCGGCATCGATAGCCAGTGATTGCCCACGCCGAGTAGCCCCAGTGCTAACAGGCCGCCACCAACACCGTACCAGGCGCCGCTATATAAAAATGGCCGCCGAACAAAGGCGTGCGTCGCGCCAATCAGCATGACGACTTCAATTTCTCGGCGGCGGCTTTCTACCGACAGGCGAATAGTATTGCCAACTACCAGCAGCACCCCTAAACCGAACAGCGCCCCTAGCGCCAGGGCAACTCGACGGCCAAGCTCGGCTAAGTTTCTAAGCCGCTCTACCCAGGCTAAATCGACCCGTACCTCATCGACGCCCGAAAGCGCTTCAAGCGTGTTGGCCAACTGTTGCATAGCCGCAGGGTCAACGCTTTCTGGTCGCACTACGATGCTGATCGGCAGCGGATTATTATCCAGGCCAGCCAACGCATCATCGAGCCCCAGCGCCTGCTGGAACTCCACCATGCCCTGATCCGCGCTGATCAGCTGTGTCTCAAGCACGCTACCCTCAGCATTCACAGCTTCTTCAATACGCCGAGCCTGAGCGTCATCAGCGGCCAATTCTAGATACATCGTTAGGGTTGCGCTTTCATCAAGCTCCGCATCCAGCAGGCGCGCGCTGTCTAACGTTAGCCAGAGAGCTGCCGGTAGCACCAGCGCAATGGCAATCGCCAGCATAGTCAGCAGATTGCCAACCGGATAGCGTACCAGGCGGTAGAAGCTGTCCCCTGCCATGCTGCGGTGGTGGCGACCCCAGGCCCGCAGGCGGCTTGAAAAGCGCGCCTGATGCGATTTAGCACCTCGCTGAGGGGGGTTATTGTCAGGTGCCTTGGCAGGCGGCCGACGCGGCGTTTTTAACGCCGCTCCTTGGCGGCGCCTGGGAGTAGCCGATGGCTTCATAGCGCGCCCTCGTCGCCCACGAGACGACCATCACTCAAGCGCAGTATACGATGCCGCAGCCGAGCAATCAGGGCCAGGTCATGGCTAGCAATCATGACGGTGGTGCCGATGCGATTAAAATCCTCGAACAGCGCCATAATATCCGCCGAAAGCTGAGGGTCTAAGTTACCCGTTGGCTCGTCTGCTAGCAGCAGCGCCGGTTTATTAACCACGGCGCGAGCAATACCCACCCGCTGCTGCTCACCGCCAGACAGCTCTATCGGCAGTGCTTTTTCACGGTGTAATAGCCCCACCTTATCTAGCGCCGCCCGCACTCGACGAGCGGTTTCGCGGGACTCAATTCCCTGGATATCCAGAGGCAGCGAGACGTTGTGAAAAATGCTGCGATCAAAGAGCAGCTGGTGGTCTTGAAAGACGACGCCAATTTGACGGCGATAAAACGGCACCTGGCTAGCATGCAGCTGGGCAATATCGTGGCCGGCCACCACGACACGCCCGCGGCTGGGTTTTTCAAGGCGCATGATTAAGCGCAGCAGCGAGCTTTTACCCGCGCCGGAATGACCGGTAAGAAATACCATTTCACCCCGGGCGACACGAAAATTGAGGTGCGCTAGCGCTTCAAAACGGCCGCCATAACGCTTTCCCACGTGCTCAAAAGCGATCATGCGCTGGCATCATCCTCTTGGCGGTCAAACAGCGCATGCACAAAATCACTGGCCTCAAAGGGGCGAAGATCATCAATACCCTCCCCCACTCCAATAAAGCGAATCGGCGTTCCTAGCTGCTTAGCCAGTGCGAAAATAATGCCGCCCTTCGCGGTGCCATCCAATTTGGTCAAGGTGATGCCGCTGATAGGCACGGCATCGTTAAAGGTACTGGCTTGAGAAATAGCGTTTTGCCCGGTTCCCGCATCCAGTACTAGCATCACCTCATGTGGCGCGCTGGTATCTAGCTTCTGCATCACCCGGTGGACTTTTTTCAGCTCTTCCATCAGGTGGCTTTTGTTATGCAGCCGGCCGGCGGTATCGGCAATCAGCACGTCGACACCGCGTGCTTTGGCAGCCGCTACCGCGTCATAAATAACCGAGGCGCTATCGGCACCGGTATGCTGGGCAATCACCGGCACGCGATTACGATCGCCCCATACTTTTAGCTGCTCAACGGCGGCAGCGCGGAAGGTATCGCCAGCCGCCAGCATGACGCTTTTACCTTCGCGCTGAAAACGCTGGGTGAGCTTACCGATGGTGGTCGTTTTACCCACGCCGTTGACGCCGACGACTAAAATAACAAACGGCCCATTGCCCTCTTGATCGCGTGAGCGTTTTTCAATCACAAGAGGTTTGGCGACCGGCTCCAGCATAGTGGTCAGCTCTTCTTGCAAACCACGATAGAGTGCTTCGGGATTGTTGAGCTCTTTGCGCGAGACGCGCGCCTCCAGGCGCCCAATAATCTCCGTCGTTGCTTCAATGCCGACATCAGCTAGCAACAGCTGCGTTTCTAAGTCTTCTAACAGCTCGTCATCAATCTGCTTTTTACCTAAAAACAAATCGGCGATGCCGTCGGTCAAATTGGCGCGGGTTTTGCCTAGGCCTGATTTAATCCGCGCAAACCAGCCCTTTTTGTCGCTTTTCTCCGCTCCTGGCTTTTCCTGCAAAACAGCAGGGGGCGAGATTGGCGCGGGCGCGGGCGCGGGCTCTGGCTCTGGCTCTGGCTCTGGCTCTGGCTCTGGCTCTGGCTCTGGCTCTGGCTCTGGCTCTGGCTCTGGCGCGGGCTCTGGCGCGGGCTCTGGCGCGGGCTCTGGCGCGGGCTCTGGCGCGGGCGTCGGCTCTGGCAAAGTATCCGGCGCTTGTGGGGCCTCTTCAACAGGCTCAGGAGGAAGTGCGGGCTCAATTTCCACCTCATCAGCCTGCTCTTGGGTCTGCTCTTTTAACCGCTGCTCTTCCTCTTGAGGCGCCTGCTGTGGATCTTGCTTATTTTTACGCTTAAAAAAACCAAACATGAGTGCTACCCGACATAAATAGTGAACATTGAGGTTATGCTAACACCGTAACCCAAGACTTTGGATAACTAGCCCGCTACAATCCGCTTCATGACACGACAACGCTCCTCACGCTCATCCGCTTCTCGTCGCGCGCCTGCTCAGCAGGTGGGCAAACTGCGCATTATTGGCGGAGAATTTCGCCGCCGCCAGCTACCGGTGTTAGACAGCCCTGGCCTGCGCCCAACCCCAGACCGCGTGCGTGAAACGTTGTTCAACTGGCTAGGCCAAGAGCTTTACGGCCAAGCGGTGTTGGATCTGTTCGCAGGCACCGGTGCACTGGGTATTGAAGCGCTGTCACGCGGCGCTGCGTGTGTCGACTTTGTCGAGCGCGACCCGCGCGTCTCTGCGCAGCTGTCGGCGAATCTTACCCTGCTTAATATTACCGCAAGCGCAGTGCATATTAACGATGTGCAGGCGTATCTAACGCGAGCGGCAAAGCCGTATTCGCTGGTATTTCTAGACCCGCCCTTTCACCAGCAGTTAGCCGCAGCGTGCTGCCACGCGCTAGAAAACGGTGGCTGGCTGGCCAGTGAGGCAATGATTTATCTCGAAACCGAGACGTCGCTGGCGCCGGACGTGCCTGTAAATTGGCAGTTACACCGCGAAACTCAGGCCGGCGAAAGCACCGCACGGCTTTACCAACGTCAATTGCCGTAAACAGCGCTTGCCGCCACGCCACAGCGGCGTTACGCTCGCCTCATTCGTCCCTATTAGCAAGCACGGCGCTTGTTTCTGGGTACTTATTTTTTGTTAGTTACTTTTTTTGGTTCTCGTTTTTACTCTATGGAGACATGCATGAGCCTGGAACTATTTAATCAGCTTGAACAGAAAGTCACCGATACCGTTGACGCCCTAGAAATGATGAAGATGGAAAATGAAGAGCTGCGCGGTGAAAACGCCAAGTTCAAAGAAGAGCGCGAAGAGTGGGAGCGTCGCCTCAACAGCCTGTTAAGCAAATTCGACAGCCAGGATAACGCCAGCGCATCTTAAGCAGCGCACTGGCACGCGGCTAAAGTACTCGACTACAGCATTCGAGACATCAATAGCGCGTCCTCACGCCCGGCGGCACCCTCAACCGCTGGGCGAGCTGGATAATATTCCTTTCGACGCCCGTCTTCGCTAAACCCGCTGCGCTGATAAAGCCGGATAGCGCTAAGATTATCGGCGCGCACCTCTAACAACAGCCGCTCACTCAACCACTCTTGAGCTGTCTTTAAAACGGCGTCCATTAGCGCGCCCCCCGCGCCCTGCTGGCGACACGTCGGCAATACGCCTATCGCCTGTAGCTCCGCGTCAAACGGCAGTTGCACCACAATGGCATAGCCGACTAACGCCGTCTGATGCCACAAGCCCAGCACACTGGTTTTCTGACAGCTCAGCGCGTCCTGCAGCTGTGAAGCACTGGTACCGCTTCGCGCCAGATTCTCCAGCGCGATGAGCAACGTTAAATCGTCGCTCGCCAGTTCAGTGATCATCAGCCGCCTGAGAAGTATCCGTGAAGTTCACCGACGCCCATTGCTGGCCCAATAGCTGAAGCGCAGGCCAAAGATCCCGCTTATTGCTCGCATTGTCGAGCAGTGAGGCAAGCGCTGGCCCCTGCCATACCGGCAGCGAAAGCGTATGGCTCTGCCCACCGGTCACGTTTAAGACGCGATCTAATGTGCCTTGATCAGCGTCTAGTTCTCCCCACCATAGTAGGCGTTCTAATTGCCATCCCTGCCGATTGACGCGCCCGGCAACAAAGGCCGCCAAGCCTTCACGGGCTTCATCCAGCGGGTCTTCTACGGCAAAGGCATTGGCCATCTGCGGCCATGTAAAGTGCGTGATACTTGGCGCCGCGCCGGTTTGAATACCCGCCGCACAGAGCAGATTGATCAATAGCTGCTGCTCTAGCGCGGTCATTTCACCTGCATTCAGCACCAGCCAGCGCCCGTCAATACACAGGCAGGACAGTGAAAAAGCGAGCGGCTTGGCGGGCGCCAGATCAGGCGCGGCAACCGCCTGATCTGGCTGAGAATGCGGCGACGCTGCTTGAACCAGTGGCTCGCTAGCGTGCTTGGCTTGCTCGGATTGATCGTTGCCCAGCAAAGCGCGAAGCGCGGAGGGCGAAGCGGTCACATCGCTGGGCGCTGATAGCTCGGGCGCCGCTCGCCTTGGCGCTGGGGCATCATCCAACAACGCCTGTAGGCGCTCACGAGGCGGCGTCGGCGCGGGCGCAGACTCCTCCCACTCACAGGCCTCGGTGGGCAGTGCATGGGGTAGCTGATATTTAGCGGCCCAGGCCGTGATGCCCATAGCATCAAGGTAATGCCGCCGAATAACTTCCTGTGTCACTTTTCGCCGCCATGGCAGTTCGGTGAGTTGGGGCGTTCGCCGCCCCGGGCCTGCCACTCGCTGGCGGTATAAAGATGCAGTGCCAGGGCGTGAACCGGCCCAGAAAGCTCGTCGGCCAACAGCGCATAGATCTGCTGGTGGCGCTTCACCGGCATCATGCCGCTGAAAAGCTCGCTAACAAGCGTCACCTTGAAATGAGTTTCAGAGTTAGCGGGCACGTTGTGCATGTGGCTTTCGTTCTCAACCTGCAGCACGTCAGGCGCTAATGCCGTTAACTTCTGCTCAATGTGTGTCTGCAGCGTCATGTCATTTCTCCTTGAGATCAGAAATCATTTTATTGTACGCGCTTAGTGACCCGCCGACGATGCCCGACGGGCGTGCAATGCGCGGCGCGCCAGCGGCATGCGCGCAACGCTTGCCAGCAATGCCAGCAGCGTCGTTGCGGCCCCTAGCCATAGCGTTACCTGAACCGGCCAACCCAGCGCCAGCGCAGCACCCACTATCGCCACGCCCAATGACTGGCCGACGGTGCGCGTCGTGCTCATTACGCCAGACACATTCGAGCTGCGCTCTAACGGCAGGCTACCCATCATTTCGCGATTATTGGGCGGCTGGAACAGCCCAAACCCTATTCCACAGAGCGCGGTGCGCCACAGACTGCCCGCCACACCGGTTGATTCGTCCACTAACGCCAGCGCAATCAGGCCAATAATTAATAGCCCTAGCCCCGTGCTCGATAGCACGCTGGGGTTAATACGGTCCGCTAAGCGCCCTGCCACCGGCCCTACCAGCATGATGGCAAGCGGCCAAGGTGTGAATAGCCAGGCGGTTTCCAGCGGCGTAAATCCCATCTGCTCTTGGTAGAAAAAAGACAGTGCTACAAACGTCAGCCCTTGACCAATAAACGCTAGCCCAGAGGCCGACACCGCTAGCGTAAAGCGCATCTCAGAAAACACGCTCAGCGGCAAGAGCGGATAAGGTGCGCGGCGCTGACGAATAATAAATCCCCAACAAGCAAGCACTGCCAGCAGCGCCCAGCCGCCGCTTTGCCAAATCGGCACGGCGTGGCCTATGGCGTCCATGGCGATAAATAGGCTGGCCAGCATAAGCATGGAAAGCAGCGCACCAGCCACATCAAAGCTGCCTTGGCGCGGTTTGTCGCGGGGCAACGCACGGCTTGCTAGCCATAGAGAGCACACGCCCAGCGGAACATTTAAGGCAAACAGCCAAGGCCAGTCGGCGAAAGATAAAATCACCCCGCTCAGCGTAGGCCCGGCGGCGTAACCACCTGCAACGACTAACGCGCTGAGGCCCAGCGCGCTGCCGAGCAGGCGCGAGGGGAAAATCGCCCGATAAAGCGATGGGCCTATCGACAGTGTCGCCGCGGCGCCTAGCCCCTGGAAGGCACGAAAGACAAGCAGCGTTTCCAAGTTACGCGACAGCGCCGCCCCTAACGAGGCCGCGACAAAGATTCCTATCCCAAATAGATACAGCCGGCGGCGGGTGACTAGTTCACTAATGCCCGCAAAGACGAGCAGAAACGCGGCGCAGACGACCTGAAAAAGATTGGTAATCCACACCGCGCGCGAAGCGGGCACATCTAAATCGGCGGCAATGGTTGGCAGCGCCAGGTTAATCATCGTGGTATCGACCACCGCCATTAACGTACCAGTTACCAGCGCCAGCACCGCCAGAGCGCGCTCGGGACCTGGCAGGCCATCGTCTCCGGGGCGGGTTTCAAACAATCGCATAGCGAAGTTCCTAGAGGAGCGTTCCTAAACGAAACGACTAAAACAACAAAATAGTTTGAGACAAAATATTTGGAAACACAGTCTTTGGAAACACAGTAGTTAGAAACAAAACACTTAGAAATAGAGTACTTAGAAATAGAGCGCTTATAAAACAAGCACTTAGAAACAAAGAAACCGGCCTAAGCCGGTTTCAAAGTGCGCCAATGCTAGGCTTGCCTTAAACGTCGGCGAGCAAGGATTAGGCCTAGCACAGCGCGTTTTAAACAGCGCCTATACAGCTCGCACGCTACGCCTACTCATTATCTAACAGCAGCGTGTCATCCACTTCTGATATTTCAAGCGCGGTTTCGTCATCTAGATCAATCGCTAGATAGCTGTGCTCGACGCGCACAAACTCTTGAAACAGCGCCCAATCAAGCTTCTCCGGCCACTGGCCCTCATCCTCTTCCCAAGCGCGCAGCTCCGTTTTGAGAATTTCCACATAGCGGTCGCGCACAAACGTTTCCAGCGCTTCCGGTGTATCCATCTCTGGGATCAGGTAAATGGTACTTTCACGTTCGACGTCGTCCAAGGTCAGGTCGTCGTCTCCCATGGTGGGTTCCAGCGCGTTGATCCAGTCCACAAAGGGCTGGGTCGGCCTGACGCTCAATGCGGAGCGGTTAAGCAGTTTCATGGGATTCTCCTCGCCGTCGAAACGTTGACCATTATGGGCGCTATAACGCGCCCTTACCAACTTTTCATCCGCTATAGAATTTGTTTAGTCCACTTCAGGACGCATTGCAGGGAACAGCAACACGTCACGAATAGAGGGACTGTCGGTAAACAGCATGACAAGACGGTCGATACCAATGCCCTCGCCTGCCGTAGGCGGCATGCCATACTCCAACGCGCGGATGTAATCGGCGTCGTAATACATCGCCTCCAAGTCGCCTGCGTCTTTTTCCGCCGACTGAGCGCGGAAACGCTCGGCCTGGTCTTCGGCGTCGTTGAGCTCCGAGAACCCGTTGGCGATTTCCCGACCACCGACAAAGAACTCAAAACGGTCGGTGACGAAGGGATTGGCATCATTACGCCGCGCCAGCGGGCTAACTTCAGCCGGGTATTCGATAATAAACGTCGGCCGGTCGAGTTTGTGCTCAGCCACTTCTTCAAAAATTTCTGTTTGAACCTTACCCAGGCCCCAGCTCTCTTTGATCTTGATGCCGAGCTTCTCAGCCGCCGCCCGCGCAGCCTCTAGTGAATCTAAATCGCTGTCAGCAATGCCGTCGCCGTGATCCAGAATCGCCTGTCGCAGTGTCAAACGATCAAACGGCTGTCCGAAATCATAGCTAGTGCCCTGATAGTCAATCACCGCGCTGCCCAGCACCTCTTCGGCTGCCGTGCGCAACATCGCTTCGGTCATATCGATCAGGTCGCGATAATCCGCGTACGCCCAGTAGAATTCCACCATAGTGAATTCTGGATTGTGGCGCGTCGATAGACCTTCATTGCGGAAATTGCGGTTAATCTCAAAGACTTTTTCAAAGCCGCCCACCACTAAACGCTTGAGATAAAGCTCAGGCGCAATACGCAGATACATGTCGATATCCAGCGCGTTGTGGTGCGTGGTGAAAGGACGCGCTGCGGCACCGCCGGGAATCGGCTGCAGCATGGGCGTTTCTACTTCCATAAAGCCGCGCTGTTCAAAGAAGCGACGCATGGAGCTGATCACCGCCGCGCGGGTTTCAAACACCTTACGCGACTGCGGATTCATAATCAGATCCACATAGCGCTGGCGGTAGCGGGCTTCCATATCGGTCAAGCCGTGAAACTTATCCGGCAGTGGACGCAGGCTTTTCGTCAGCAGCTGGGCCTCTTTCATCATGACGTACAAATCGCCCTTACCGGACTTATGCACGGGCCCGCGGGCGGCCACGATGTCACCGATATCCCAGCTTTTAATATCGTCTAGCACATCAGCGGGCAGGCCTTTTTTATCCACATACAGCTGGATTTGCCCGGCCACGTCCTGAATAACGATAAACGGCCCGCGCTGGCGCATGACGCGACCTGCCACCGAGGCGTGATGATCCAGCGCCTCAAGGTCAGCCTTTTCTTTGTCGCCCAGCTTATTTTGCAGCTCGACGGTTAAACTATCGCGGCGAAAATCATTCGGAAACGCACTCTTACCCTGCTCGGCGGCCAGTTCACGACGCGCGGCAAGCTTGGCCCGGCGCTCGGCGATCAGATGATTTTCCTGGTGTTCAGAGCCATGTGTTTCAGAGCCATGCTGCTCAGACGCGTCTTGGTTAGCCATGTGGCACCCTGTTGATAATCAAACCGTGAAAAATTACAAACCCTGCTTGAGGCTAGCGACGATAAACTGATCAATATCCCCGTCGAGCACCTTATCGCAGTTGCTGGACTGCACGCTGGTACGCAAATCTTTGATGCGCTGATCGTCAAGCACGTACGAGCGAATTTGGCTGCCCCAGCCGATATCCGCTTTTGAATCCTCGGCTTCCTGCTTGGCCGCATTGCGCTTTTGCATTTCGTGTTCCCACAGCCGCGCTTTCAGCTGCTTCATAGCAAAGTCGCGGTTAGCGTGCTGGCTGCGCTGCCCTTGGCAGGCCACTACGATCCCGGTTGGCTCGTGGGTAATCCGTACCGCGGAATCGGTGGTGTTAACGTGCTGACCACCCGCACCGCTAGAGCGGTAAGTGTCAACGCGCAGGTCCGAGGGATTAATCTCAACCTCGAAGCTATCGTCAATTTCCGGGGATAGGAATACCGATGCGAAGGAGGTGTGCCGGCGGCCGCCTGAGTCGAACGGGCTTTTGCGCACTAAGCGATGCACGCCGGTTTCCGTACGCAGCCAGCCAAACGCGTAGTCGCCCTGGATATGTACCGTTGCCGACTTAATACCGGCCACTTCACCGGCAGAGATCTCACTGATATCTGCTTTAAATCCGTGGCTTTCCGCCCAGCGCAGATACATGCGCAGCAAAATATTCGCCCAGTCCTGCGCTTCGGTGCCGCCAGAGCCCGACTGAATATCCAGATAGGCGTTATTTTGATCCATATCACCGGAAAACATGCGCCGAAACTCAAGCTTTTCAAGCGCGGCCTGCAGGCTGTCTAGCTCTTTACGCACTTCATCAACCGTGCCTTCATCGTCCTCCATTTCAGCCAGCTCTAGCAGGTCTCGGCTATCGCCTAGCCCCTGATCGAGATCATCAATGGTGGCGACAATGGCCTCAAGAGAGGCGCGCTCTTTGCCCAGTTTCTGCGCATAGGCCGGATCGTTCCAGACATTGGGGTCTTCCAGTTCGCGGGTGACCTCTTCTAGCCGATCTTGCTTTTCGGCATAGTCAAAGATACCCCCTAAGAACGTCTGTCCGCTCAGACAGGTCCTTGATCTGGTTATGAATCGGGTTGGTTTCCAACATGGGATTGCCCTAGCGTGGTCTGCTCGGATCGTACAGAGATGTATCGATCAGAAAAGCACATAGTGTAACGAAAGCCGACCCGCCCCGCATCCAATGGCCAGCGTCAGGGCAATAAAAAACCCGGCGCACGGTTCATGCGCCGGGTTTCGATGCTAGCTCATTAGCAGATGTTTAAAAGCGATAGGTCAACTGAGCGCCAAAACCATGGGCTTCGTTTTTGTAGTCGGCCGAATAGTTCGCTCCACCCACGGCTGCGCCACCCGTGGCAGCACTGGCTAGCAGATCATTACGTTCCTGCTCTACAAAAGTGCCGCGCTCGGTGAGGTAAGAGTATGCAAAGTCTAGCGTCATATCAGGCGTCGGGCTCCAACCTGCTCCCAGCGAGAAGATACGCCGATCATCCGAAGGAATACGCACGCTGCGGTCTGTATCATTGGTCGGCGTAAAGTCGAGCGTCACCCCGACACGCAGCGCCAACGTAGGCGTTAACTGATATTCACCGCCAGTGGCAAATGCCCATGCGTTCGAATAGTTTTGCGGCTCTTGAGTGATTTGGTCGCCCTGGCTGCCTTTCACCAAAATCTCATCAAAATGGCTCCAGCGCACCCATGAGGCGCCAAACATCAGCTTAAGGCGATCCGTCATCTGCTGAGTCAGCGAGAAGTTAACCGTTTCAGGCGTGGTTAGGTCGAGGCTTGCAGAATCAGCACGCAACACGTTGCCCATAGGGTCGGTCGCACTAAAGCTGCCTTCCAAGTTGTAATCTACTTTCGAGCGATAGGTTAGACCCAGCGTTGTTTCAGTCACCGGACGATAGATAACGCCTAAGTTATAACCCCACGCCTCATCGTCACCCTCAACGCGCGAATCGATATCGCCAGCAGCATCGAAGGCGGCGCTTGAGGGCAGTTGACGGCGCAGCTCGCCTTCCACTCGGTTGTAGGTAACCCCAGCGCCTACCGCCCACTGATCGTTAAAGCGATAAGACACCGTCGGCTGAGCACTCACCACCGTCACTTCGGTGTAATTACCAAAATAGCGGCCTTGGAAGTCATCTTCATACTCAGTTTTAGAGCCAAACGGCGCGTACACCCCAAACCCAAACGCTAGCTGATCAGTAACGGGCTGTGCATAGAAGGCAAAGGGAATGAAAGTACCCGGCACCATATCGCCATCGTTGCCGCCGGGAATACTGCCCACGGGAATTTGACTGCCATTAGGCGCGCCGCCCAGAGCAACGCCGGAATCGATGTTACGGGTAGCCTCCACATTTGAAAGGTCCGTATTTACATTTAAATAGGTGCCACCCACGGTAATTTGGGCACGATCTAAAAACGACATACCCGCCGGGTTGCCATAAACAATGGAGGCGTCGTTAATGTTAGAGCTGCGCCCGGCATGGCCGTAGCCCTGCCCGCTTACACTCTGTTCGTTGATTTGATACCCGCCCGCGTGGGCTTGGCTGGCAAAGGCGGCGGTGATGGCAGCAGCCAGGGTGAGCTTATTAAATTTATTATTCATGATGAACCTCTTCCCGATGATCCGATGGATACAGACGATCCAACTTCGTTATTTTTCACATGACTGTTTTCTCGCAACTGCGCTAAAGGTTCAAGAGTAAACGAGCGTTTTATTTCATTTTTTGCTTATACATTAGTCGTACGACCGTTTTAAATCAGTGTTTTAGTTATTTTCACTCATTCACTAAGTCTAGCTTGACCTATGGGTAACCCATAGGTTCTACACTTAAAAGCATGATGAAATCCAACGATTCGCTTAAGCGAGAGAGACGGCCATGAAAGTGAATGAGCTTGCCAAACGTGGAGGCGTTACCGCAGAAACCGTGCGCCATTACGCCCGCGAGCAGCTGCTGGCCCCGCAGCGCCACCCGGATAACGGCTATCAGCTGTTTTCAGATACCGACTTAGAACGGCTGCGCTTTATTCAACGGGCGCGCAAGCTGGGCTTTAGCGTCGCTGAAATCCGCGACATACTTTCCCACGCGGATCAGGGCGACTCCCCCTGCCCGCTGGTGCGTGATCTGCTCGCCAGCCGCCTACCTCACATTCGCGCCCGCATTGCTGAGCTGGAAGCACTGGCCGAGCGTATGGAGCATGCCCTCGTGAGCTGGCAACACATGCCCGACGGCACGCCTGACGGACACAGCGTGTGCCGCTTGATTGAAAGCTTTCCCGATGCAGCTTCCGAGGAGACACCATGAGCGATTCCCATGGTAGCGCTCTTAAAACGCGCCATATACCCGACATGAGCTGTCAAAGCTGCGTTAAGCGTATGCGTGCAGCGATTCAAGAGATCGACCCTGCGGCAGACGTCGTTGGCACGCCAGAGGAACAACGCCTGGAGGTCTCTTCAACCTTAACCAACGAAGCGCTGGACCAACAACTCACCGCTGCGGGCTATCCGCCGGACGCGCGCCCCCTTAGCGCCACGACCCAACAGCCTGACGAGACGACCGCCGCTGACCACACTGAAAGCACCCGCGAAGCAGGCAAAGAACAGCGTTTAGCGATCAGCGGAATGACCTGCGCCAGCTGCGTAAAAAGCGTTCAGAAAGCGCTTGAGCACACCGAAGGTGTCAACACCGCCAGCGTCAATTTTGGCACTCACTCCGCTCAGGTGTTTGGTAGCGCCACTGCCCAGGCGTTAATTAGCGCCGTGGAAGCGGCGGGCTACAGTGCGGCCCCCATTGTGGATATGGCTGAGGCCGAACGCACTCGCTCAGAGCAAGATGCCAAGACCTATCGGCAGCGGCTGCGCGGCAGCGCTGTGTCGCTAGCCTTAGCCATCCCTCTCATGCTTAGCATGTTCTTTTTTCACCCTCACCCGATGGGCATGGGGCGTCTTTATTGGTTAGTCGTTGGTCTGCTCACGCTAGGCGTCATGGTCTTTCCCGGGCGTCACTTTTTCGTCAATGCCTGGAAGAGCATCAAGCATCATCAGGCCAATATGGATACGCTGATTGCCATGGGCACCGGCACCGCCTGGCTGTACTCCATGGCGGTGGTACTGTTCGCACCGTGGCTACCGGAGGTGGCTCAGGGTATTTATTTTGAAGCCTCCGCGATGGTGATTGGGCTGATTTTACTCGGCAATGCCATGGAGCTTCGCGCGCGAGGCCGTACTAGCAATGCTTTAAAGCGTCTGCTCGACCTGCAAAGCCGCACTGCGCGGGTCATCCGCGACGGCCACGAGCAGGAGATTGAGATTGATGCCGTGCGTTCTGGCGACCACGTTCGAGTACGCCCCGGCGAGCGCCTACCGGTAGACGGCCAGGTGACCGAGGGCCAAAGCCACATTGATGAGTCGATGCTTACCGGCGAACCGGTGCCGGTCGCTAAGCACATTGGCGATGACGTCAGCGCTGGTACGGTGAATGACCGTGGCGGGCTGGTATATCAAGCCACGCGGGTAGGCACCGACACTCGGCTTGGGCAGATTACCGAACAGGTCGCAAGCGCCCAGAACTCACGCCCACCGATTGGCGAGCTCGCCGATCAGGTCTCCAGCGTATTTGTCCCTTCGGTCATGATCATTGCCGTACTCACGGCGCTGGTCTGGTTCAACCTAGGGCCGGCACCGCTGGTCATCCATATGCTGGTCACGGCGACCACCGTGCTAATCATTGCCTGCCCCTGCGCGCTGGGACTGGCAACGCCCATCTCGACCATGATTGGCGTCGGTAAAGCGGCAGAACACGGGGTATTGGTGCGCAACGGCGAAGCGCTACAAACCGCCAGCAAGCTCACCACGCTAGTCGTCGATAAGACCGGCACATTAACTCAAGGCAAGCCGAGCGTGACCGACGCGCAGATGTTTGACACCGATCAATCCACCGCATTGGGGTGGGTGTTCGCGCTGGAGCAAGGCTCCGAACATCCGCTGGCAACGGCGCTGATGCATTACGCCACAGAACATGACGCTTCGACCGCTGAGATTGAGCATTTTGATAGCGTGACCGGCGGTGGCGTGAAGGCGCAAACATCCGACGGCAAAGCGCTACTCCTCGGCAATGCTCGCCTGCTGACGGAAGCGGGGGTGGATCTCCACGCGAGTGAGGAGCAAGCCCACACTCTGGAGGACCGGGCGCGAACGCTGGTGTACCTAGCGGTAGATGGCAAACTGGCCGCCTTGTTTGGTATTAGCGACCCTTTGCGCCACGACACCGTGGCCGCGATCAAACGTCTGCAAAAAGATGGTCTGACCATCGTAATGCTCACCGGCGACAACGAGCACACCGCCCAGGCGATTGCTCAGGAAGTAGGTATTAGCGAGTACAGAGCGGGCCTGTTGCCTGAGGACAAACATGCCGAGATTGAGCGACGCCAGCAGGCGGGCGAAATCGTTGGCATGGTGGGCGATGGCATTAATGATGCCCCCGCGTTGGCACGAGCGAACGTAGGCTTTGCCATTGGCCAGGGCACCGATGTAGCGATTGAGAGTGCGGGCATAACGCTGATGCGCGGCTCTCTGCACGGGGTCGCGTCCGCCATTGAGATCAGCCGGGCAACGCTGCGCAATATCAAGCAGAATCTGGTGGGCGCGTTTGGCTATAACCTACTCTGTATTCCTATCGCCGCCGGGGTGCTCTACCCGCTCACCGGCACCTTGCTCTCGCCAATGATTGCAGGTGCCGCTATGTCGCTCTCGTCCATCACCGTGGTGAGTAACGCCAACCGCCTGCGGCTGTGGAAACCCACTAGCCAGGAGGACGCCTCATGAGCTTACTGATCAACGTCGCAGGCGTAGGCCTGATTGCATTAATTGTGTGGTGGTTCTGGCTTAGCTGACCCCAACATAGCGCCCTGGTTTATGGTTCAGGGCGATAATCAGATTGAGCGTTAACGCTCCTAACACCGAGTAACCCACGCGATCTAACGGTAGCTGAGTCAAGGCAATCAGCAAAATGATTCCATCAATTGCCAGCTGTACATAGCCTGCGCGCAGGCCGTGCTTATCCTGCAGGTAAAGCGCCAAAATATTGATACCACCGAGGCTGGTGCGGTGGCGAAACAGCATCAGCATACCGATGCCCATCAGCGCACCACCCATTAACGCCGCGTAGAGCGAAGGCACGTTAGCAAACTGCACCCAGCCTTGGGTGAGTTCCGAAAACAGCGAGACCAGACCAATGGCGGCAAAGGTACGCAGCGTGAAACTCCAGCCCATACGCTTAACGGCCAGGTAATAAAACGGCAGATTAATGGCGAAAAAATACACCCCAAACCCCCAGCCGGTGACGCTGCTGGTCATATAGCTCAGCAGCAGCGCCAGACCCGCAGTGCTACCCGTGAGAAGCACCGCATGGGTGTAGAAGGTAACGCCCAGCGCGACAAAAAACGTGCCCAGCAGCATCGCCATCAGATCTTCATAGGGGCGATGCTGGTCTTTGGGTAAATCTTCCACGCGCATAAGGGGCGACCTTACTTGGAGGTTGTTGGGAGTTTACGAGTTTGTTGGACGGTTTAAATAGCGCTGGCGTGCTCGACCATTAATTGAAGGGATTCGCGGCCGCGCCAGCGATTGCGATTAAGCTTATAGGCGCAGTGCAGCGTGTCCCCCACGCTGAACCCGGGCAGCTCGCCCGGCGTCAAGGCACGAAACCAGATAGCTTTGCAGGTTACGGGGCCGGTGGAAAGCTCCAGCATCAGATGCGAGCCATCGGCCCCTACTGGTCGCATCGCTTCGACAATAAAGCGCCCTTCAAACAGCGGCGGATCAAACTCACGCCCGTAGGGGCCGAGCATTTCAATTTCTTTTAACGTCGTCAGCGAAAGCTGCGCGGTGGAAAGCTCACCGTCGGTCCATAGGCGCGGATAAAGCGTGCGCCCGCCCAGCTGCTCATTGACCGCCTGCAAAAAAGCCGCCTTGAAAGCATCAAGCTGGCTGCGTGGTACGCCGACGCCCGCCGCGCCACTATGGCCACCAAAGCGCGGCAGCGCCTCAGGAACAAGTTCATACGTGCGCTGCAGCGCATCGCGCAGATGCAGCCCATCAATCGAGCGACCGGAGCCGGTGAGCATTCCGGGGGCCGCGGCCTGGGTAAGCACCAATGCAGGGCGCCCGTAGGCCTGCACTAATCGCGAGGCAACGATGCCCTGCACGCCAGGGTGGCCATCTTCCAGCAACACTATGACGGCAGGCTCGTCAGCGGACAGAGCACTCACCGCTAGTGTGCGCGCCTCAGCTGCCATATCCGCCTCAATGGCCTTGCGCGACTGATTATCCTGATCCAGCACGTCGAGCTGACGATTGGCAACGGCATCACTTTCAGCGAGCATAAAATGCAGCGCCGCGTAGGGATCATCAAGCCGCGAACGCGCGTTAATACGTGGCCCCATCTGAAACGCCAGCGTCTCGGCATTAAACGGCACGCTGTCAGCGCCTAAGCGCGTAGCCATAGCCCGCCAGCAGGCCGCATCCATACGATTAATCAGCGTTAAGCCCTGGCTGACCACCGCGCGGTTTGCGGGGCTGCCACCCAGCGAGACGCAGTCCGCCACCGTGCCTAACGCCACGTAGGAAAGCCAGGGCGAAAGCTTGGGCGTCGATTCCGGCAGTGCGCCCCATTCAATCAATACGCCGCGTGCAAGCGACATTAATAGCCATGCCACCATACAGCCGGCGATGGTTTTGTCGGGGTAGTCGCAGTCACTGCGAGTCGGGTTCACGCAGGCATAGGCCGACGAGGGCGGGCCTTCCACCGGCAGCGCGTGGTGGTCGCTGACCACCACGTCGATACCCGCTTCCTTTAGGCGTGCGATACGCGGCTCATCACTACTGCCGCAGTCGGCGGTGATCACCAGCGTTGGAAAGGGCTTGAGCGCGAGCGTGCGCTCCACCAGCGGCAGGCTAATACCGTAGCCGTCGTTAATACGATGGCCAATCAAACTGTGCAGTTTGCCTTCCGGCACGCCAAATAGCTCAACCAGCGTGCGCCGAATCACCACGTGCGAGGTGATTCCGTCGACGTCGTAATCGGTAAGAATGCCAATGGTTTCGCCTTCGGCGACCGCCTGGGCGATGCGTTCGGCGGCACGGCGGCCGTCGGCAAGCTTCTTAGGATGCGCCAAATACCGCAGGCTGGGCGCGATTAATGGCTGCAGTTCACCGCTATAACCCGGCAATCGTGAGGCCAGCAAGCGCGCCTGCAGCTCACTTAGGCCCTCTGCTTGCGCGCGAGCGTAGAGCGCCTCGTCAAGAGGACGAGGCTCCAAGCGCGGCCTGGTGGCGTTATCTGGCAGCGTGTCGTGAGGCAACTCATTCAAGGAGTTCATTAGCGATTCAACGGCGATGTTCCGCGACATACTGCTGCACGGCGGCAAGCTCGGCGGGCAGCACGGTGTAACGCTCTTCACGCTCCAGCAAATCGTCCATGTGCGGCGGCAGCGGAACGCCGAGGAAGCCCGCTTTCACCACGGCTTCGGCAAATTTGGCCGGGTGTGCAGTCGCCAGCGTAATCATCGGCGTTGATTGGTCCGCGCGGGCACGCTCAGCGGCCCAATAGCCGGTGGCGGTATGCGGATCAAGCATTTCGCCCGTACGCTTATGGGCGTCGCGAATCGCTTCCAGAATGGTTGTATCGTCCACGCTGTAGCTTGCAAACATCTCGCGCAGCTTGGCCAGCGGCGCATCCGCTAAAGCGGTAGGCTCCTGCTGGAAACGCTCAAGCAGCGCCGCCACGGCTAGCCCATCGCGGTCATAGGCGTCAAACAGCAGGCGTTCAAAGTTAGACGACACCACGATGTCCATAGAAGGCGCTAGCGTCGCCGCCAGCTCTTTTTTGGAGAAGTCGTTGGCCGCTAAGGTGCGATGCAAAATATCGTTGGCATTGGTGGCAATGATGAACTGCTTCACCGGCAGCCCCATTTTGTAGGCCATGTAGCCTGCAAATACGTTGCCAAAGTTAGCCGACGGTACGCAGAAACTCACCTCGCGATGCGGCGCGCCTAGCGCAACGCCCGAGGCGATGTAGTAAACGATCTGCGCCATGATGCGCGCCCAGTTGATTGAGTTCACCGCGACTAAGCGGGTCCCGTTCAAGAAGGTTTGATCGGCGAAGCTCGCTTTTACCATCGCCTGGGCATCATCGAAATTGCCCTCAATGGCAATATTGAAGACGTTGTTGGCCAGCACCGAGGTCATTTGACGACGCTGCACTTCCGACACGCGGTTGTGCGGATGCAGAATAAAGATATCCAGGTTGTCACAGTGGCGGCAGCCTTCAATCGCCGCTGAGCCGGTATCACCAGACGTCGCTCCCATGATCACCGCGCGCTCGCCGCGTTTTTGCAGGAAGTGATCCAGCAGGCGGCCCAATAGCTGCAGCGCTACGTCTTTAAACGCGAGCGTCGGGCCATGAAACTGCTCAAGCAGAAAGTGATTGGCATCAAGCTGCTTGAGTGGCACCACCGCATCGTGATTAAACGTTGCGTAGGCTTCGGTAACGATGTTGCGGAACGTCTCGTCGTCGATCTCACCGTTCACAAACGGCTTCATCACCCGAAAAGCGATCTCGGCATAGGAGAGCCCGGCCATATCGGCAAGCTCTTCACGGGAAAACTCAGGCAGCGTTTCTGGCACATACAGACCGCCATCGCTGGCCATACCGGTGAGCACGACTTCTTCAAAAGACAGCGCGGGCGCCTGCCCACGCGTGCTGATATAGCGCATCTTGGCTTACTCCCCTTCGTCCAGGCTTTCCACGCGAATGCGTGTTACCGGCCCAGCAATATCGGCCATCGACTCAATTTCACGAATGGCTTCGTTCATCTGTTTCTCTTTGGTGCGATGCGTCAGCAGAATGATCGGCACCAGCTCGCCTTCGGTGGCTTCTTTTTGAATCAGCGCCTCAATTGAGATGCCCTGCTCGGCCAGAATGGTCGCCACGCGCGCCAATACGCCGGGACGATCGACCGCCAGCAGACGCAGGTAGTAGGCCGTAATGATATCTTCCATCGGCATGATGGGCAGCTGGGTAACATCTTCATCAATGCCGCTGAACGCGAGATATGGCACGCGGTAGTGGTGATCGGTGGAGATATCCCGAGCGACGTCCAGCAAATCGGCGACTACGGCAGACGCAGTCGGTTCAGCGCCAGCGCCCGCTCCGTAATAAAGCGTTGGGCCAACCGCATCGCCCATAATCGCAATGGCATTTTTAACGCCGTGCACATTGGCCAGCAGGCGCTCTTTAGGAATCAGCGTGGGATGAACACGCAGCTCTAGCCCATGGTCGGTGCGCTTGGAAATACCCAGGTGCTTGATCACATAGCCCAGGTTGTCGGCTTGTTCGATGTCTTCTGCCGTAATGCGTGAAATACCTTCGGTGAAGGCTTTTTCAAACTGGAGCGGCACACCGTAAGCAATCGAAGCCAGAATCGTCAGCTTGTGCGCAGCGTCGATGCCTTCCACATCAAAGGTGGGATCGGATTCGGCGTAGCCCAACGCTTGTGCTTCAGCGAGCACATCCTCAAAGGCACGGCGCTCATCGCGCATATGGGTAAGAATATAGTTGCCGGTGCCGTTGATAATGCCGGCTACCCATTCGATGCGGTTGGCACCTAAGCCTTCGCGCAGCGATTTAATCACCGGAATGCCGCCGGCAACAGCGGCTTCAAATGCCACGATCACGCCCTTTTCATGGGCGGCTTTGAAAATCTCATTACCGTGCACGGCAATCAGCGCTTTATTGGCCGTAACCACGTGCTTGCCATTAGCAATGGCGGTCAGCACGAGTTCGCGGGCCATATCGTAGCCGCCAATCAGCTCCACCAGGACATCCACATTAGGATTTTTGGCAACTTCAAACACGTCAGAGGTGGCATTGATGCCGGTAATATCGCAGTCAGGGTGAATGCTGCGGTGAGCGACCTGTTCAATCACAATAGGACGGCCAGCACGACGCGCAATATCGTCGGCATTGCGGGTCAATACGTTAAAGGTGCCGCCACCGACAGTTCCTAAACCACAAATACCTACTCTTACCGGTTTCAAAATACTTCCCCTTTCATAGTTCGCACCCGTCAGTGCCGGGTCTTAAATTTGGAGTCTCAGCATTCGTTGCTGTCGGTGACGTTATTCGTCGTCTAAGCCTAACATGGCGGTGAGCCGCTCGGGGGGCACAAATCCAGGCACTAGCTGCCCATTAGGTAAAATAATGGCGGGCGTACCCTGCACGCCCAGAGCTTTCCCCAGCTCATACTGCCCGGCGACGGGATTGTCGCAGCTTGCCGAGCCAGCGATGCTCTGACCTTCTTTGGCCTGGGTCATCGCCTCGCTGCGATTATCCGAACACCACACCTGTTGCAGGGTGGCGGCGGCGGCGCTATTCATACCGGCGCGAGGAAAGGCCATGTAGTGAACCGCGATACCGCGCTCGTTAAGCTCTGGAATGGTGTCGTGCAAACGCGCGCAGTAAGGGCAGGTCGGGTCAGTGAACACCACGATGGTCGCCTTAGGCTCTGCGGCACCGCGGAAGATGACCCGCTCGCTTTCCGGCACGGCTGCTAACGCATCGGCGCGCTCTTGGTTTTGCGCCTGTTCCGTTAAGTTAATCAGCCCGCTGGGCGCATTTTCATACAGGTCGCCAAGCACAAAGTAGCTACCATCGGCGTTCGAGTAGAAGGATTCGCCGCTTTCCAGCCGCACATGATAGATGCCATCCATGGGCGTTTCGGTAACCGCTTCGACAGGCATCGACTGGCCATTAACGCTCAGTGACCCGGCTAAACGGTCGGCCACGTCATCGGCTTGGGCAGCCGCGGGCAATAGGCTGCCCGCTACCAGCAGCGTCATCATTGAGAAAGGGGACAGTAAAGGCAGTGTTAAAAAACGGCGTTGACGCATCATCAATTCAACCTCTTGGGTGATGTTCTGCATGCAGGCTTTCCAAGCGCGCTTGGGCTACATGGGTATAAATTTGGGTCGTCGACAAGTCGCTATGACCCAGCAGCAGCTGTACGACTCTCAAATTGGCCCCATGATTCAATAAATGGGTCGCAAATGCGTGACGTAACGTATGCGGTGACAGCGGCCGGGTTATCCCAGCCGTTATCGCATGAACTTTAATACGGTGCCAAAACGTTTGCCGAGTCATGGCTTTATCGGCGCGCCCTGGAAACAGCGCCGGGCGCGTTGGGTCACTCATTAACGCAAGCCTAGCGGTCTGCATGTAGTGCGCGATCCAATCGGCGGCTTCTTCGCCCATGGGCACCAGACGGTCTTTATCGCCCTTACCGCGTACCCGCACCACCCCTTGGCGAAGATTGACCGCGTCACCGGTGAGCCCTACCAGTTCAGACACTCGCAGGCCACAGGCGTAAAGCAGCTCTAGCATGGCGCGATCGCGCACCCCTAGCGGCGTATCCGTATCGGGTGCCATCAGCAGCCGCTCTACCTCGTCCTCATCCAGCGTGTTGGGCAAGCCGGGTATCACACGCGGCAGCTTAATATCCGTCAGGGGATCGCTCGCCACCTGATTATTCAGGCGGCCCCAGCGGTAAAAGCTGCGCAAGGTCGACAGTAGCCGGGCGGTGCTGCGCAACTGGTAGCCTTGCTCACGGCGGCTAGCAAGCCATTCTCTAAGCCGCTCAGGCGGCGGTGCCAACAGCGCTTCGCCGTGAGTGTCCAAGTGATTTTGCCACGCGGTTAAATCACGTCGATAGGCCGCTAAGGTATGGTCGCTAGCCCCTTGCTCTAGCCATAGAGCATCTAAAAAAGCATCAATAACGCTCATACGTTAGCCATCTCCTGGCGCTTTTAAGCGTAGCTACGCTAAAGCACCTGCCCTATAAACAAAACCCCGCCCCGCAAAGCGGTGACGGGGTCTTGGTATCCAGGCGCTACGCATATCCGAAAACAGCGAGCGCCTGTGGAACAGTGGCGATTAAGCCAACTTTTCCTTGATACGTGCTGAACGACCGCTGCGCTCGCGCAGGTAGTACAGTTTGGCTTGACGCACGTCGCCGCGACGTTTGACTTCAAGTGAGTCAACCAGCGGGCTGTAGGTCTGGAAAGTACGCTCAACGCCAACACCGTGAGAAATTTTACGCACGGTGAATGCGGAGTTCAGGCCACGGTTACGCTTACCGATGACCACACCTTCAAACGCCTGAAGACGCTCGCGAGTGCCTTCTTTTACTTTTACCTGAACGACAATAGTGTCGCCGGGGGCAAAGGGAGGAATTTCTTTGCCCATTTGCTCAGATTCGATCGCCTGGATCACTTTGCATTTACTGCTCATCATCATACTCCTGAATAACGTAATGGCTTGACCGCTCAATCATGGGAGGCGGAAGCCGTGATCCCGGCGCTCGAAACAAGCTGCGCGGGAGTCGTTATGGGTGACGCAGGTACGCAGGCTTGCAGCCTTATTCGCCCTGCACCGCCGCCCTGGCCTACTTTGTTCTAACTATTATTAATCGTGTTAACTAAGATTAATCAGTCTTGGCTGACAAAGTGGACAGTGCGTGTTCCTCGACAAACTCATTCAGCAGCTTGCGCTGCTCGGCATCTAACGGCCGCCCTTCTAACATATCCGGACGACGCTGCCATGTCCGGCCTAGCGACTGCTTTAACCGCCAGCGCTTGATGGCTGCATGATTACCGCTTAACAGCACATCGGGAACCTGGCGCCCGTCAATAAGCTCTGGACGGGTGTAGTGCGGGCAGTCTAACAGACCGTCATTAAACGAGTCTTCGACAGCGGAATCCTGATGGCCCAGCACGCCGGGAATCAGCCTTGCCGCCGCGTCAATCAGCACCATCGCTGGCAGCTCACCGCCGCTCAGCACATAGTCACCAATCGACCATTCTTCATCGATGTCACTTTCTACCACGCGCTCGTCAATGCCTTCATAGCGCCCGGCTACGACCACTAAAGGCCCAGCACAAGCCAGTGCTTGAACGCCCTGTTGATCTAGCTTACGCCCCTGAGGCGAGAGATAGATCACCGTTGGCACTTGGCCGGTGGCTTGCTGTGCCCGCTCGCGGGCTGCAAAAATCGCTGCGCGCAGGGTATCGACTTTCATCAACATCCCAGGACCACCGCCATAGGGGCGGTCATCAACGCTGCGGTGGCGGTCAGTGGCATAATCCCGCGGATTCCAAAATTCCAGTGCGATACGCTGTTTATCTACCGCTCTGCCGACCACGCCCTGCTGCGTTAGCGCGTCAAACATCTCGGGAAACAAAGACACCACACCAATCCACATAGCAGGCGTTACTGAGTTTTCACCAGTGACCGGCTCAATTGAGTCGGACGTCATATCATTGTTTAGCTTACTCAGCTCACTCAGCTCTTTCAGCTTACTCAAAATTCGGGATCCCAATTGACGACCATACGGCCCTCGTCGGGACTGATTTTGACAATGACATCGTCTGGTAAAAACGGCAGCAGCCGCTCACGCAGATCGATCGCATCCTGATCACCGCGAACCACCATGACATCGTTGGCGCCGGTTTCAAACAGGTAGCTTACCCGCCCTAGCCGTTCGCCGGCCTGAGTGAAGACCGCCATGCCTTCAAGCTCATGCCAATAGTATTCGTCGCCAGAAAGCTCAGGCAGCGCTTCTTTAGGCATCAGAATATCCGTTTGGGCTAATGCTTCAGCCGCATCACGGTCATCAACGCCCTGCAGTTGCACCACAACGCCTTTACCCTGCCGACGTCCCTGAACAATGCTTATGCGCTTAAGCGTTTCGCCTTGGCGCACCCACCATTCTGGGTATTCGAGAATGCTGTCCATCGGGCTAGTGTAGGAATACACCTTGAGCCAACCTTTCACCCCATAAGGGCTAGTCAGCTTGCCTAGCACCACATGCGTGTCGTCAGTTTGGCTTAGCTCTTGATTCAGTTCAGAACGCGTCATTGACGACCTCAGCTACCTAGCACTCAACTAGCTTCACACAGCAAATCTCACAAAGCAGGCTTAGGCCTGTTTGCGTGCTTCTTTAACCAGCTCAGCAACACGACCAGAAAGCTGGGCGCCTTGGCTCTGCCAGTGAACAACGCGGTCTAGGTCAACGCGCAGACGCTCTTCCTGACCACGGGCTACCGGGTTGAAAAAGCCGATACGCTCGATGAAACGACCGTCGCGGGCGTTACGAGAGTCAGTAACGGTCAGGTGGTAAAAGGGACGCTTCTTGGCGCCACCACGGGCCAAACGAATGGTAACCATACGATAACTATCCTTCGGTTGAGGTTACGAGAGTGTGTTGCTAGCGCTTAGCGCTATCGGAACACTCGTCGTGCTACATGCTATATAAAGGCCTTCATTGAGAGGCGCTGCTGCCACGCTTTACGCGCTTTTACGCAACACCCGCGCATGAAGAGGCCGCATTCTACGCAAATGCGCTCTGCTTGGAAAGCCTGACAGCCAGAAAACTCAAAGGCCGTCAACCTTACCCAGCGAGCAGATGCCTACTTTAGCGCCGCGGCAATCCACCGGGACCGCCCATACCGCCCATACCGCCGGGGCCACCCATTCCACCTGGCCCGCCCGGGCCACCGCCGCCCATCATGCCTGACATGCCGCGCATCATTTTCTGCATGCCGCCCTTCTGGCCGGCTTTTTTCATCATTTTCTGCATCTGCTTATGCTGCTTGAGCAGGCGATTAAGATCCGGCACTTGCAGGCCGGCACCGGCGGCAATACGGCGCTTGCGCGACCCGTTGATCAGGTCGGGCTTACGGCGCTCTTTAGGCGTCATGGAGTTAATCAGCGCTTCAAGCTTGCCCATCTCTTTCTCAGGGCCTGGGCCTTGTGCCATCTCCGCCATTTGCCCCATACCGGGCAGCTTGCCTAGCAGGCCACCCATGCCGCCCATCTTTTTAAGCTGCTGGAGCTGGTCGCGAAAATCTTCCAGATCAAAGCCATCGCCTTTCTTGACCTTTTTGGCCAACTGCTCAGCTTTGGATTTATCGACGGTGCGTTCGGCTTCCTCGATCAGCGACAGCATGTCGCCCATACCGAGGATGCGCGAGGCTACGCGATCGGGATGGAATGGCTCCAGGGCGTCGACTTTCTCACCGACACCCATAAACTTGATCGGTTTGCCGGTAATGTGGCGCACTGAAAGCGCCGCGCCACCGCGAGCATCACCGTCAGCCTTGGTCAGGATCACCCCGGTCAGCGGCAGCGCCTCGCTGAATGCCTTAGCCGTATTGGCGGCATCCTGACCGGTCATGGCATCGACCACAAACAGCGTTTCCTGAGGCGAGACTGCTTTATGCAGCGCCTGGATTTCCGCCATCATCGCTTCATCAATTGCCAGGCGGCCGGCGGTATCAATCAGCACTACGTCGTGAAACTGGATCTTAGCGTGCTTGATCGCCGCTTCGGCAATCGCGACCGGTTTTTGGTCGGAGCGTGAGGGGAAGAAGTCTACCTCGACCTCTTTCGCCAACGTTTCCAGCTGGTCAATGGCCGCCGGACGATAGACGTCAGCAGACACGACCAGCACTTTCTTCTTCTCGCGCTCACGCAGATAGCGAGCCAGCTTAGCCACAGAGGTGGTTTTACCCGCCCCCTGTAGGCCCGCCATTAAGACAACCGCGGGGGAGCCTTTAAGCACGAAGCCGTCGTTCGCCTCGCCCATGATCGCTTCCAGCTCTTGCTGAACGATCTTGACGAACTGCTGGCCGGGCGACAGGCTTTTGGACACTTCCTGCCCAACTGCCCGCTCGCGCACGCGTTCAATAAATTCCTTGATGACCGGCAACGCTACGTCGGCCTCAAGCAGTGCGCGACGCACTTCGCGTAGGGTGTCTTTAATATTGTCGTCGGTCAGGCGAGCCTGGCCTTTGATCGACTTTAGCGTCTGGGAAAGACGCTCACTAAGATTCTGGAACATGGGGCCTCTCTGCCTCCGTCACTGCCGTCGGCGCGCACGCCCTGGACTGATGTGTCGCGATTATACGCGTTCACGCCTTGAGTCTCCATGGGGCGCATTGACGATCATGAACGCCGGCACGCTATTTTCGTATACGCGTGCACGGCTGTGCGATGTGGCTTGGATTCGTTATAGTAGCGGAGTATGTTTTGGCCGCAACCGTTCCTAACGTCATTTAATTTTTTAAAGCAACGCGCTGCAAGGCGCACGGATAGCATCAATGCAGGCGCTCCCTTTCGCCACCATGGCATTTATTCTCTATGTCGCCGCTGCCATTTGGCAGGGCATGACGTTGTTCCGGCGCGTGCCGCCGCGCCAAGGCATGGTGCGCCTAGTCGCCGTACTGGGCCTGTTACTGCACATCCCTGTGGTGGTCAAACTCGTAGGGCAATCTCCTGGTCTACTGCCCGGCTTTTCCACGAGCGCTACGCTACTGATGGCCGTAGCGGTAAATGTACTGCTCGTAGCCAGCCTGTTTAAACCGGTGCTAAATGCAGGCATTGCACTGTTCCCGCTGGCAGGCATTACGCTGCTGGCAGCCACTTGGCTACCGAATCAAGGTGGCCATACCGGCCTTACGCCCGGCATTTTGCTGCATGCAACAAGCTCGGCACTTGCGTTTGCCGTACTGGCGATTGCCGCGGCCCAGGCGGTACTGGTCGGCCTGCAGAATCAAGCGCTTCGCCATCATCATATACGTGGCATTGTGCAGTCATTGCCGCCGCTTACGACCATGGAGCGGGTACTGTTCGAACTGGTGTGGGCCGGCATTATCCTGCTGACGCTTTCCATCGCTAGCGGCCTCATTTTTCTCGATAATTTCTTTGCCCAGCACTTAGCGCATAAAACGGTGCTGTCACTACTGGCCTGGATAATCTTCACTACGCTATTGATCGGGCGCTATCGCTTTGGCTGGCGCGGCATGCGTGCCGTGCGCTGGACGCTAGGCGGCTACGGCTTGCTGGTACTGGCTTACTTTGGCAGCAAATTTGTACTTGAGATTGTACTCAATCGATAACGGATTAATGGATAACGAGGCGCACACGCGCCTTTGGTTGTCTTGACACACTACTCGCTACCTTCTAAAAACGAGCCTAATACGCCACAAAGGACCTTTCGACTTGAGCGACGACTTCCCCCTGGGGTTACTGTTCGGCCTGCTAGCCTTACTGATAGTGCTTTCTGCTTTTTTTTCCAGCTCTGAAACCGGCATGATGTCGATCAACCGCTACCGTCTGAGCCATCAGGCTAACAGCGGTGATCGCAGAGCCAAACGGGTCATGCGCCTGCTCACCCGCCCAGACCGCCTGATTGGCGTTATTCTGATCGGCAACAACTTTGTTAATAACTTAGCCGCATCGATTGCCACGATTATCGCCATTCACTTTTTTGGCGACGTATCAGGGCCTGCCATTTCTACCGCGCTGTTGACCATTACCATTTTGATCTTTGCGGAAGTCACGCCCAAAACCTACGCTGCGATTAAGCCAGAACGCATTGCTTACCCCACATCTTACGCGCTAGAGCCGCTGCTAAAGCTGCTTTATCCGCTGGTATGGCTGGTCAACGTGATGTCGAATGGCTTGCTCAGGCTCATTGGCGTTAAAAGCGTTGATAGCGGCGGCGACAGCCTGACACGCGACGAGCTGCGCACCGTCGTTCATGAAGCAGGCACGCTGATTCCTTACCGCCATCGCGCGATGCTGCTCTCCATTCTCGACCTGGAGAACGTCACGGTGAACGATATTATGGTGCCGCGCCATGAAGTTCTGGGTATCGACCTGGATGATTCGTTAGAAGATATCTTGACTCAGATTCGCACCAGCCAGCACACGCGACTGCCCGTGTATAAGGGTGACATCAACAACATCATTGGCATGCTGCACCTTCGCAACGCGGCACGCTTTCTCTCCCGTGACGAAGTCACCAAAGCGTCTATCGTTCAGGAAGCCCGCGAGCCCTACTTTATTCCCGAATCAACGCCGCTACATACGCAGCTGCTCAACTTTCAAAAGCAGAAGCGGCGCATCGGCATCGTCGTCGATGAGTATGGTGACGTGGACGGTCTCGTCACGCTGGAAGATATTTTGGAAGAGATCGTGGGCGAGTTCACCACCGACGTGTCCGAAGATGAAGAGATTCATCAGCAGGACGACGGCAGCCATGTGATCGAAGGCACCGCCAATATCCGGGAGATTAACAAAATGCTCGGCTGGCAGCTGCCTACCGATGGGCCCAAAACGCTGAACGGGTTGATTCTTGAGCATCTTGAGGCATTTCCGGAAGGCCCGGCATGCCTACAGATCGGCAATATGCGTATGGAAATCTTAGAGATTCGTGAAAACCTCATCACCTCAGCACGCTGCTGGCAGAACGTACGCCTGCCACGCCGCTAGGCTAAGGCTAAGCTAGCTCGTTAGCAGAGCCGCCGTCAGCGGCGGTTGGCAAGATCCTGATCGGCCGCGGCCTTTAGCGCTCTCACGCGGGCTTCAAGAAACCGTCTTAGCGCCATGTCGTCAGCATCCAAACGGTTTAGTGCTGGCCCAAATTGCAAGCTGACCGGGGCACGAAAACGTTTGGGGCATTTCTTAAGCGCCTTGCCACCATGGTGGGAGGTCCACGACCCCCAAAGACCTGCCAACCCGGCGGGAATGACCGGCACGTCGTCCCGCGCCAAAATAGTCTCTAAGCCACGCCGGAAGGCGTGAATTTCGCCATCGGGGGTTAATCGCCCCTCGGGGAATACCATGACGATCTGGCCTTGACGCAGCGCCTCGCTGACATCATCCAACGCCCGTCGTATAGCGCCTGGGCTGCGCCGTTCAGACTCGATAGGGATAGCCCCCACTAGCTGAAACCACCACTTGAGCCACGGGGAATCAAAAATCGGCTGGTCCATCACAAAGCGTAGCGGGCGAGGGCTGGCGCCACCGAGCACCAGGGCATCCATAAAGCTTACGTGGTTACACACCACCAGCGCGGCTCCATGACGGGGAATATGCTGACGCCCGTGCACCTGCAGCCGATAACAAAGCCGCATTGAGACAAAGATAAGCCAGCGCAACACTTGACGAGCCGCATTGACCCACCCCGTCACGACGATGCCTCACGATGGCGCAAACCCGCCAAGATGGTGCTCATCAGCTGATCCAACAGCTCATCAACTTTCAACTGCTGGCCCTGCCAATAGCCCAACCGCTCATTCAGGCCCAGCTGCACAAGGCCGTGCACGCTGCCCCACAGGGTGCGCCCTAACCGGCGTGCTTCAAGATCATCCAGCGCAGGCTGATAAGATTTAAGCGACGCTTCTACCTGCGTAAATAGCGCCTCAATCAAATCACTTTGACGCTGATCAAGCTCACCCTCTTGCGCCAACGGATAATCAAAAAGCAGCTGCCAGCGATAGCAATCCTGCTCAGCGAACCGCCAGTAGGAATGCGCCAACGCGCGCAGCCATGGCTCCGGATCGTCATCGGCAAGGCTAGTAATGGTGTGCTGTAAGCGGGCCAGCGATTCAACATTCACGTGCTGCAATAAGTTATTAAAGCTGCCATATAGCTTGAGCAGCGTGCTGGGAGCACAGCCGACGTTTCTCGCTAAAGCACGCAGTGAAAGACCATGGACTGGCTGCTCAGCCAACCACTCATCACAAGCGTTCATCACCTGCGAATGGAGGGCATCGGGCGCATGCTGTCTAGGACGGGCCATGGCGATCTCTTAAGGTCAACAACAAACAAGAAGGAAGCCTCGCTGCACTTTAGTCGGAACAGCGGGTAATATAGGATACCTTATATCGAACACTGTTTTCGACACTAAAACACACCCTTTCGTGGTTTATTACGCGAAGTCTCCCGCTATCCAGGTACACTTCCACGACGATTTTGCTAAAGGAGATAGGTATGACGGGGCGACTGCATGTGCAAAACTTACCGCTGACCCGTTTATTGCCGACGCTCGACACGTCTGAGCCGTTAATTGAATCACCCAACCTTGCGCCTCGACAGCCCATCTCCGCGATTCGTGCGGAGCAGGGCCAGTATCGGCTATCGTCGCTTTTCTGGGGACTAACGCCCCCCTGGCTCGAGGTGCTAGACCACGCGCCTCACTGCGCGCGAGCCGAAACGCTTGAATCTCGGGCGATGTTTCGCGATGCGTTTAACGCACGCCGCTGCGTCATCCCGGTCAGCGGCTTCTATCTATGGAAAAATCAGCCGCGCAGCAAGCAGCCCTATTTGGCTACCCAGGTATCACGGGCGCCGCTGCTGCTAGGTGCGCTATGGTGCCGCTACCACACCACGCTAACGGCGTTTAGCGACTCGGCCGCGCTCATCACCGTGCCCGCCAATGTTCTTTTATCGCCGCTGACCGACCGCTTGCCGGTGGTCATTCCAAGCCATGCGCTATCCGCATGGCTGAACCCGGATACCGACTCACAAACGCTTAATTCACTGCTAACGCCGGCTCCATTGGAACTGTTAGGCGCTTTTCCGGTATCTAAATATGTCAATAATCCCGCCTATCAGTCACCGGCCTGTGCCCATCCCACCGGGTCGATGCTGCGCTGGGCTGTGCCTCAGGAGCTGTAATGTTGCGATTTTCTAGTTTAATACCCTGGCGCGCCCTGCCTCAGCGCGCGCTGTTTAGTTTTTTTGTGAGCCTTGGCATAGCGCCTTTCGCGCTAGCCGATGACAGTGACACCACGGCGACTGAAGCGACTAAAGAGGCGATTCAAGACGCGGTTAAAGACACTGTCACCCCGATCATTAGCCCTTATGACAGCCGCGACTATCGAGTTTTAACGCTTGAGAATGGCCTCAACGTGCTTATCGTCAGCGACCCAGAAGCAGACAAAGCGGCCGCATCGATGAATGTTCGCGTGGGCAGCGCTCAAGACCCTGACGACCTTAAGGGATTAGCCCACTTCCTTGAGCACATGCTGTTTTTAGGCACCGAACCCTATCCAGAATCGGACGGCTATCAGCGCTACATTTCGGATAACGCGGGCTCTCATAATGCCTTCACCGCACAGCAAGACACCAACTACTTCTTTGACATTGAGCCATCGGCGCTACCCGGTGCACTGGACCGCTTTAGCGAATTCTTCCTTTCACCGCTGTTTAATGCAGATCATTTAGCCAGCGAGCGCAATATCGTTCACTCGGAGTATATGGCGCGCATTCGCGATGAGTCCCGGCGCGAAAACGATGTGCTTAATCAGTTGCTCGACTCTGATAATGCGACGACAGGTTTCGCCGTGGGAAGCCGTGAAACGCTCGCCAGCCCCCCTGAAGGTGAAGCAACGCTGCGTGAACGGGTGATGGACTTTTATCATCAGCACTACGACGCCAACGTCATGAATCTCGCGATTGTCGCGCCTCAGCCGCTGGACACGCTAGAAGAATGGGTGGCCGAACGTTTCGCCGACATTCCCGACAACGACTTAAGCGTGCCCACCATTGATGCGCCGCTCGTGGATGCAGACA
Source organism: Vreelandella profundi (assembly GCF_019722725.1). NCBI lineage: Bacteria > Pseudomonadati > Pseudomonadota > Gammaproteobacteria > Oceanospirillales > Halomonadaceae > Vreelandella > Vreelandella profundi. Next base: position 370,458 of record NZ_CP077941.1, on the reverse strand, counting down.
CCCTGCCCCGCTATATTGAGCGCCAGTCGCTGCAAGACCGTCGCCAGCTACGCTTTTACTTTCCCGTCCCTGACCCAACCGGCGACTACCGCACCAAACCGGCGCAGTTGATCTCACATCTGCTCGGCGACGAGGGTGACGGCAGCCTACTAGCCGTCTTAAGAGATGCAGGGCTTGCCGATGGGCTTTCCGCCGGCGTTGGCCGCGGTGACGGTAACGAGGCGCTGTTCACCGTTTCCATCAGCCTGACGCCAGCAGGCGCTGAGCGCTTGGATGATATTCAGGCCACGCTGTTTGCAGCGGTTGAGCAGCTGCGCAACGACGGCCTTAACGCTTGGCGCTACGATGAACAGAAAAGCCTGAACGAGCAGGGCTTTCGCTTTCAGCAGCACGGCGCCCCTCAGCAGGAGGCCACTCAGCTTTCCATGAGCCTATCGCGGTATCCCGTCGAGGACGTGCAGTATGCGGCTTATCGCATGGACGGCCTGGATGCAGAGCGTCAGCAGGTTTATCTAGATGCGCTCACGCCGGATAACATGCTGCGCTTTTATTCCGCACCGGACATTGAAAGCGAGACCGTATCGCCGTGGTTCAATACGCAGTGGAAAGAGCAGGAACCTGACACAGCGGGCCAAGCACTTAGCGGCTTAGCCCTCCCCGACCCCAACCCCTTTATTGCCAGCGATTTGACGCTGCTAGAAGGCCAAGACGAAAAGCCTAGTGCGCTCGTAGAAACGCCCTCGTTCAGCGCTTGGCACATGCAGGATGCGCGCTTCAACACGCCCAGCGTTGAATGGCGAGTCAGCCTACAAAACCCCACCACCAGCTACTCGGCCGAAGAAGCCGTTCTCACCCAGCTGCTTGCCGGCTGGCTCAACGACAGTCTAAACGAATCGCTTTATCCTGCATGGTTAGCGGGCCAGGCGTTTAGCGCCTACCCGCACGCACGCGGCATGACGCTGTCTTTCTCCGGCTGGCGGGATGGTCAAACGCCGTTCATTGAGCAAGCGCTAGACCAGTTGGAGAACGCTCACATCAGCGACAGCGCCTTCGAACGCGTGCGCTATCAGCTACAGCGCGAGTTGCGCAACGCTCCTCAAGGGTCTCTTTACGGCCAAGCCAGCAGCACCTTGGGCGAAGCGCTGCTAACGCCGCAATGGTCTAACGCCCAGCTCCTCACCGCCAGCCAGCGCTTTGATCGTCACCACCTGGAAGATTTCCGCGAGCGCTTTTTAAGCGATCTTTATGTCGACGCAATGGCGGTGGGCAACACCGACGCAGCGCTAGCTCGAGAACAGGCACAGCTAATACGTGACCGGCTAAAGCCTCGCCTGACCCGTGACGACATTGCCCCGTTAACGCCGCTGGCCGTCAGTGACGAGCCTCACGTGCTGCATCCTGACAGCTCGCGGGATGAGTCGCTGGTACTGCGCTATTTACAAGGCCGTGACCAAACGCCAGAAGAACAGGCAGCCACGATGGTTATCGCCCAGTGGTTGGAAACGCCGTTCTACCAGCAGCTGCGCACCGAACAGCAGCTTGGCTACATCGTCAACGCCGGCTATTCACCCCTGCTCAATGCGCCGGGTATCGCCATGATGGTGCAATCTCCCGGTACTGACAGCGACACCATCGCTGAGCGTATGGATGCTTTTCTTGAAGAGGCTGGCCAGCGCCTTGACCAGCTAAGCGACGAAGAATTAGCCCCCCACCGCCAGGCGATTAACACCCAGCTGCGCCAGCGAGATACCAGCCTCTCAGGAATGGCCAACCGCTACTGGCAGGCAACGGCATTGGAAGACGTACGCTTTGATCGACGCGACCAGTTAGCCGACCTGGTGCTGAACGTTAGCCTTGACGATATAAAGGCGCTTTGGCCATCGCTGCGCGCGCACACTCTGGACGTACGCTTTAATCCCGGCGATGAACCCAGCAACCACATCGAAGCCTATAGAGCAGCGCTTTCAGCACTGCCTAAGCGGCACAATGAGCAGAGCAATCCTTAGCGCTTAACCTTCAAGCGCTAGCGAGGATCAACGACCACCGGCTCAGGCGTCAAACGCCTGAGCCGGCATCATAGCCTCTACAAACATCACCAGCTCTTCTAGAATTTGCCTTTCACGATCGCTGAGCGTTTGCTGATTGTATTGGGCAATTTCGCGCGCAAACGCCTTCAGCGTAAAGCCGGATAAAGCAGGGTCATTGATGCGCATCCAGCGAAACGCCTCCCACTGCTCCCGCTCGTCGCCTTCCAACGTGTCTGGATAGCTGCGCGCTCGAAAGCGAAACAGCATCTCTTCCAAGCGCGCATCTTGAAACGCAAAGCGCTCGCCCACTAGATCCCAGGGCTCCATTGTGCGCGCACGCTCCATCTGCTGACGGTCTGCGGCGGAGAAAAAGCTGCCCGAATAAAGCATCAGATCAGGATCCTGCGAGCCGTCGTCGTAGCCTGCACTAAACACCTCTGCGACCTTTTCTGCTATGCCGCTGGCATCGCGCAGTGTTTTCCAGTGCTGCCGGCAGGCGGCTACATCGAGTCCTAAGCGCGTGACGATGGTGCCGTACTCGCCCTGCTGCGGCCCCTCAACGTCTTTTAAAGCGCTGGCAGGAAAAACCACCGGGCAGCGATTGATATGAATGACTTTCAGGGGAATCCGCGCGTCACCTTCAGCCAAATCCTGCTGGCTAACAAACACGCGCTCACGAATCTGTTGTGCTGACATGCTGAGCAAATCATCAGGATCAACGCTTAAATCGTAGACAATCACGCCGTTCGGATTGGAGGGGTGCTCGGCCAGCGGCATCACCAATGCGCTACAGCCGCGGCTTGCTGGATAGCGGCGCGAGATGTGCAGCAGCGGCTTGGCGTTAGCTAAGTCAAGCTGGTGGGCAACCGCACGCTTACCGCGCAGACCAAGCAGATAGTCAAACAGCTTTGCATTACGCGCCCTAAGCAAACGAGCCAGCGCAATCGTCGCCCGCACGTCGGCCACCGCGTCATGGGCGCCCTCATGGGCAATGCCGTTGGCCGCGGTTAGGTGCTCAAGTTTAAAGCTAGGCGCGCCGTCTTCGCGCAGCGGCCACTCAATACCGGCCGGGCGCAGGGCATAAAAAGCGCGCACAATATCGATTAAATCCCAGCGGGAATTGCCGTTTTGCCACTCGCGAGAATAGGGATCAAGCAGGTTGCGATAAAATAGATGCCGCGAAATTTCATCGTCAAACCGCAGGCTGTTGTAACCCACCACGCAGGTGCCAGGCTCGCTCATATGACGCTGAATTTCGCCTGCAAACGCAGCCTCAGGGAGACCATGACGCTGGGCTTTTTGGGGGGTAATACCGGTGATCAAACAGGCGGCGGGATGGGGTAAATAGTCATCGGCCGGCTTGCAGTAAAGCTCTATCGGCTCACCGATTTCATTTAACTCGGCATCCGTACGTAGCGCCGCGAACTGAGCCGGTCGGTCGCGTCGCGGGTCAGCCCCGAAGGTTTCATAGTCATGCCAGAGAAAACTGGCATGGGCAGCATTGGGTGGCGCCATGAATAAACACTCCGCTGGGCAATGAAAAGCCCAAGCCTAGCACACCCGCCACCCCTTTCGCCGCGTCTTCAGCGCTTTGACTCAGCGCCTGGCCTCAGCCCTTAGGCAAAGTGACGTTCAGCTCCAACACGGAGCAGTTGTCTTCACTGTCCAACGAAATCTGAATGGCGTCGTCGTCTACCTTAACGTAACGACGAATCACTTCCAGCAGCTCGCGCTCAAGCAGCGGCATATAATCCGGCTGGCCGCGCTGGCCACGCTGATGCGCGACAATGATTTGCAAACGCTCTTTTGCCACCGAAGCGGATTTCCTGCGCTCACGCTTTAAAAATTCCAGTAATTTCATCGACGACCTCCCCCGAACATGCGGCTCAGCAGACTTTTGCGCTGCACCTCATGAAAGCGCAGCGGTATGTCTTCACCGAGCAAACGCGATACCGTATCGCTGTAAGCTTGCCCTGCATCGCTAGAGATATCGTGCGTGACAGGCACGCCCTGGTTAGATGCGCGCAGCACGGCTTCCGACTCGGGAATTAAGCCCAGCAAATTAATCGCTAGAATTTCGCGAATATCGTCCAGTGTCAGCATGTCACCAGAGGTAACTCGTTCAGGATTGTAGCGCGTCACCAACAGGTGCTCTTTAATAGGTTCTTCACCCTGCTCAGCGCGGCGCGTTTTAGAGGCCAGCAGCCCTAAGATGCGGTCTGAGTCGCGCACTGACGAGACTTCAGGGTTAGTCACTACAACCGCTTCATCGGCAAAATACATAGCCAGCTGCGCGCCGCGCTCAATACCCGCGGGGGAATCACACAGAATGAAATCGAAATCTTCTTTCAGCTTCTCAAGAATTTCGGCAACGCCTTCCTGGGTTAACGCATCTTTGTCGCGGGTTTGTGAGGCCGGCAAAATAAACAAATTTTCAACGCGCTTATCGCGAATCAGCGCCTGATTCAGCCCTGCTTCGCCTTGAATGACGTTGACTAAGTCATACACCACGCGGCGTTCGCAGCCCATGATAAGGTCCAGATTACGCAGACCCACATCGAAATCGATGACGACGGTTTTTTTACCGCGCAGCGCAAGCCCTGTGGCTATTGCTGCTGCACTGGTAGTTTTACCAACCCCTCCTTTACCAGAGGTCACTACAATTATTTTGGCCAAAGGTCACTTCCTTCTTGAAGTCATTTTTCGTGAGCGCAAGTAATCAGGCGCCCTACGCATAACGGGAACGTCAATGTTATCAACTTGCCACACTGTAACGGATAGTGTCTTCGGCGTCGCTAGGCGTAAAGCGCCAGCTCGCGGTCACACCACATTAACCGAGTGGCTTAATTTCAAGCTGTTCTTTTGTAAAGTGAACTTCTGCTGGCCGCCCCAGCAGCTGTGAATCAATATCTTCCATGCGCTTGTAATTACCCGCCACGGACAGCAGCTCTGCTTCAAGCTCACGACAGTAAATACCCGCCTGCATATTGCCGTGAATGCCCGCTAAAGCACGACCGCGCAGCGCGCCATATACATGAATACTGCCTGCGGCCAGCACTTCCGCCCCGGCATTGACGGCACCAATCACCACCAGATCGCCCTCAGCAGCGCTGACCTGCTGCCCCGAGCGAACGGTGCCACGGAAAAGACGTGTACCCAGCGCAGGCGCATCTGGCTGCTCATTTTCGCTTGCCGCGTCTTCAGCGGTGACTTCATGCACTGGCGTTCTATCGACACTTTCAAGCGTACGTGCACGGCCTTCTTCAATCGGGGGAAACCAGCCCAGTCCAAGTGCCCAGGCCGACTGGCGCACGGGCTCGGTTCCGCCACGCACGGCCACAGGCAAAAGCTTGTGATCCCGGCACACGGCGCAAATACGTTCAAGGGCTAAGTGGGGTTCATTCAGCTTTTCCACGCTGAGCACAACCGGTGTATGCTGAAAGAATGCGGGAGCCTGCGATAGCTTGCCGGCCAACTGCAGACGGATACGTTCCGGGTCGGCGCTGCTTAGCTCCATGACGGTCATCGGCAGCATGCCGCCTTTGAAGGTAAAGGCCACTGCGGCACTATCCACGTTAAGGCTCATGGCCGAACTCCATGTCATGTTTAGATTAGATAAAGGTAGCGCACTATCACGCATTGTGATGTAGAAAATAGTCGCTTACCAGATCATAGTAAGACCAAGCTAAGCGACAGCGCCGATGACTGCAACCGCCTTGTCGTAGAAGACTGATTTTTTTAGCGCTATACACCTCATACAGCAGGATGATCCATGCACGGACTGTTAAGACGCCTGTTCGCCCCTCGGTGGCAACACCCGGACCCCGAGGTTCGCCGCCAGGCTCTCCAGCGACTCGACCCACAGCATAACGAACAGCGCCAAGCGCTACAGTCGCTCGCTCAAGATAGCGATAGCCACATTCAACTTGCCGCGCTGCTCGCCCTTGATGACTGCGCGGGCCTCGTCAACGCGCATCCACAGCACTTGCAAGAAGACGCCTGGTTCACTGCAGTCTGCCAACGGGTAAGTGGGCGTGAGGGCCATACCGATCTGCATCAGCGCCAAGCACTCGTTGAGCAGATCAACGAACCGCGAGTTCTGAGCACGGTTGCCTTACAAGGCGATAATCTCAGCCTGCGCTTGAGCGCACTGGATAAGCTCACTGATGACAACGACTTAATTCATCAGGCATGCCATAACGGCGTGGCGGCCGTGCGCCATCAGGCCGCCGAGCGCATTGAAGACGAAGAAGGGCTGAAGCGGCTACTGAAAGAAGCCCGCCGTGATCGCCAAGTGGTTCGCTTAGCGCGTGAGCGACTCAACCGCTTGCGCAGCGACGCTCAGTGGCTGGAAGCCGAACAGCAGCAGCGAGAAACGCTGCTTAGTCAGCTTGAGCAGCATGCTCGTGCGCCCTGGGAGCCTCTTTACGGCGGCCGTTTCCGTCACCTCCAACGCCAGTGGGAGCTACTTACTCAACCCGCAAGCGTTGAGCAGGACCAACGCTTTCATCAAGCCCTGCTCCACGGCCGCAAGACGCTGCACGACCACGAAACCCAAGAGCAGGCGCGTCAGCAAAGTGCCGAGCGCCGCGAAGAAGCCGAAAACACCCGCGAGCAGCTGCTTGAAGGCATTGAAGAGACTCTTGACGGCCTGCGCCATGCCACCGCCATCACCGTCCAAGATATCGACAGCCTGCGCGCACAGCGTCAGCTTTTAGGCCAACGCTGGCAAACGCTGTCCGATATGCATCCGCCTAGCGACGCCCTCCGCCAACGCCATGCGATAGCTATTCAACACTACGACCAGTGCTTAGAAGCATGGCAACGCTGGAGCGCTACCAGCCCTGCTATCGAAATTGCCCTGGCCAATGGCGATCACTCGGATTTGGCAATGCTGGTTGCTCAGTGCCAGTGGCCCGATAGATTTTCGCCGCCAAGCTTACTGGGCCGCGCCCAGGCGGCTCTCAGCACTGAAAATGCTGCCCCGGCAGAGCCGACCACTGAAGATACGGCCACAGTAGAGACCCTTGCGGCAGAGCTGGATACATTTGAGCAGTTGCTAGAGCGCGGAGCCTTTAAGAGCGCCAGCCGGTTTCATCAGCGGCTTAAACCCAGCATAGAAGCATTAGAAAGCGCCGCTGCTCAGCCGCTCAAAGTACGCTTAAAGCATCTCGCCGCCCGACTTGCAGAGCTTCGCGATTGGCGTGGATTTGTCGCCGGACCAAAACGCGAGCAACTATGCGCCAGCATTGAAGCACTGGCCAGCGACCTGCACATGGCTGAAGAAGCGCTCGACCGCCACCATCGCCAGCTGGTCAAAGAGTGGAAATCCCTGGGTGACGCGGCGGCTAATCGCGAGCAGTCAGCTCGCTTTCGCACCGCGTCAGACAGCATTCATGAACGTCTAGCCCCGTGGCGCGATCAATTGAGCGAAGAGCGCGAGGCCAACCTGAACGCCCGTGAGGCCCTTTGCGCTCAGCTTGAAAGCCTGCTGGCACAGCCCGCAGAAGATGCCGACCCCGATATACTTCGACAGATTCGCGATAAAGCACGCCATCAATGGCGCCATTACAGTCCCGTCTCGCGCGAAGGCTCTGAGGCCATTGGGCGTCGTTTTGGCATCATTCGTCATCGCCTGCAAACGCTGATAGACCAGCGCGCCGAGACCATCGCGTCACAAAAGCAGGCGCTGATTAGCCAAGTTGTAGCGCTTCGCAGCGACGACAGCCAGCCGCTGGCACAGCGTATCCATCTAACGAAACAGCTTCAGCACCAGTGGCGTGCACTAGGCCGCGCGCCCAAGGGCGAAGAGCAAGCGCTTTGGAAAAGCTTTCGGCACGAGTGCGATCAGCTCTTTGCTCAGCGCGATGCGCATAAAAACGAGCAGGCCGCACGCCAGCTGAAACAGCTGGATGATATGCAAATGCTGATTGATGAAATGGATAGCTGGCAACCTATTGACGCCAGCGAGGCGACCACTCTAGACACCTTCCTCAAGCAGGCCGGCCAGCTAGAACCGCTGCCCCATAATCGACGCAGCGAAGGCATGCAGCGCCGTATGAGCGGAATAGTCCGTGCTCGGCGAGAGCGTTTGAATCGCCTTGCCGTCGCCGACACGGTCCAGCAGTGGCACGCCATCATGCCGTTAGTGAATGCTCACTTAGCTGCCGACCAGCGCTATCTTAGCGAGGCCGTTGCCAACGATGTTGATGCTCAAACGATACTCAGCGCTGCGCTTCCCGCGGAATTCATTGCCGCTCATCAAGCCCGCAATGAGCAGCGTCTCAGCGTTAAAGCACCGCTAGCGGATGCGGAGCTCAGCAAGATGACTGATTCGCTCGCTCGATTGAGGGTACATCTTTCAATGCTGGCATTGGGCAGCGTGCGTCAAAGCGATGAGCCTTTACGCCTTGCCATTCAGGTAGAGCGCTTAAATGAAGGCTTTAATCAAGAACGTAGCCGTGATCAGAACGTCACCGACATTTTGGCATCGCTATTGGCGCTAGGGCCGATGCCTGCCGCGCTATGGGCCGCTGAAGTGGAAGAGTTTGATAGCCTGCTTAGCCGGCTGGCAAGAGTGCCGCTGCCTTAGCGAAAACCTAGCTTAGCGGCATCAGTAAAACAATAACGGGAGGCTGCGAAGCCTCCCGTTTGCATGCTTAGATAACAAAATACGCATGCTGCTATCAGCCAATAGCGAGCCACTAGCCCATAAACTGACCGCCATTGATATCAATGTTAGCACCGGTAATAAACCCCGACTCCTTATCGGCTAAGAAGGCTACCAGGCGGCCAATCTCTTCCGGCGTACCATAGCGCTTCACCGGAATCGTTTCCCGGATGGCTTCACGCACTTTTTCTGGAATATTCATAATCATATCGGTGGCGATGTAGCCAGGCGATACGGTATTGACGGTAATGCCCTTAGTCGCCGTTTCCTGCGCCAACGACATGGTTAAACCATGCATCCCGGCTTTGGCGGCTGCATAGTTGACCTGGCCAAACTGCCCCTTGCGGCCATTGATGGATGAAATATTAATAATTCGCCCATAGCCATGCTCCAACATCATCTCAATAACGCTGCGGCAGGTATTAAAAACGCTGTTGAGGTTGGTATCGAGTACTTCGTACCACTGCTCATAAGACATTTTCTTCATGGTGCCATCACGCGTAATGCCCGCGCAGTTCACGAGCACGCTAACAGGACCGTATGTTTCATAGATAGCGCGGGCGCCTTCTATGCAGGCGTTGTGATCGGAAAGGTCGACGCCGGATAGCTCGATATTGTTATAACCGTCAGCATGCTGCGTTTCTAGCCAGGTTTTGGCCTTATCGGGGTTGCGGTAACCCGCGACGACCAGATAACCCGCCTCTGCCAACGAACGGCAAATTGCCGTACCGATACCACCAGTTCCACCAGTTACCCAGGCGACGGGGGCTTGATTGGCCATTGAATACCTCCCTGATATGACAAATGACTTGAACCTAACGGCATAGCATCGCGCCACAAGCCATTGTGAATAAGCGCGGCTGCGCTTGTATTACTCTAATGCGTCCGTTGGTCAAGCAAAGCACCAGCGTAAGCTTTTTATTGTGACTATTTGAAGCATCGCGATACGCCCTTCATGTTGCAGTAGTACACAGCGAACCGCTATAAGCCGAACGTGTTAATACACCTGTTGACTTCACGCAAAAAGCCTGTAGAATACGCCACAAGTTGATGCGGGGTGGAGCAGTCTGGTAGCTCGTCGGGCTCATAACCCGAAGGTCATCGGTTCAAATCCGGTCCCCGCTACCAAATATAGAAGAAACCAATACCTTTACGGGTGTTGGTTTTTTGGTTTCTGGGTTCCAGAAAACTCGCTATCTATCTATGCCTATCTAAGTTGAATGACATCCCTCTCAACGATCAATCTTTGGCAGCTAAGCTTAATTCACTCAAGCATGCACTACTCCAACATAGACTCTAAGCGCAGCGCCTGTTCGCCCGTCAACTGCGTGACGCACTGCATCTCAGAAAGATTGGCGATGGTGGGGTCTTGAACCGAAATGAATTTACACATGCCATCGCGAAAAGACAGCCAAGTGCGGTGCGCATCAAGTAACTGGGTGCGCAAAAGCTCCGTGGACTGTTCGGCCTGCATTGCACTATAGGCCTCACTCAAACGAGCATCCCAAGACTGCAGTACGCCCTCGTAGCATTCGGTCATCGCCTCGGCCGTATCGCCATCGCTACGATTAGCCATGCACTCATGCGCCGGCTGGCCGATACAATCGATCTTCTCTCCAAATGTGTCAGTAGACGCTAAACACTCTTCGATATTCTGACGATACGACTGCTCATCCTGAGCATAAGACGTACTTGTGCATAAAGCCCAAGCGACAATGATGAAAAGGTACAGGCGCAGCCTAGGCGGTTTCACTAACATCATCAGCGCTCCTTCAATGACGGGGCATTTTTACTTGTAACTAATCTTAGATACGAACACCGTATCAGCTTTCCCATTGTTATAGCATGATTAGGCATCCCTATATTCACTGGCAGCCAATATTCCGGTTGAATATTCCCCGCTGCGCCTGCATATCATGGGTAGCTATTTTCTTTTTTTAAGGTTGAGTCTAGCCATGCAAATTATTGATCCCCGCTCGGGCAAGCCGCTTACTGCCGATCCTGGCAATGCCGCAACGACAGCCCCGGGCGCTGAGCAAGCAAACGTACGCCCCGAAGATGTCATTATTGAGCTGAATGCAGGCAATATTCAGCAGATCCTAGAAGCATCAAAGCAGGTTCCGGTGCTAATGGGCTGCTACTCGCCTGCCAACGAGGCATGCAGCACGCTACTCGCGGTGCTGGAAAGGCTAGCGGTTGAATACGCAGGCGCCTTTTTACTTGCCAAGCTCGACATTGACGCCAACCCGGAAATTGCTGGCCAGCTAGGCGTCCGCTCGGTGCCTGATGTGAAGCTAATCAGCCAGGGCGGCTTAGTGGATGGCTTCCAAACCGCGCTGCCTGAAAAAGAAGTGCGTGAGTGGTTAAATCGCTACTTCCCTGCTTCCGGTGAAGCCCCGCCCAGCCCAGAAGATCAGGCGGAAGAAGCGCTAAAAGCTGGCGATACCGCTGGCGCGCGCGAGATTTATCAAACCCTTATCGGCCAATATCCCGAACACTACGCTTATCAAATAGCGTTTGCGCGCGTGCTGGTCGCCGAAAACCGCTGTGACGAAGCGCGGAACGTGCTGGATAACCTGCCGCCTGAAGAGCGCGATGCCGCGCCTGCGCGCGGAGTACGTGCCAGCATCGAGTTTAGCGAGCAGGCACTCTCGGCTGAAGAGATCACCGCGCTTGCTGATCGCACCGATAGCGAAGCGCAGTATCAACGAGCGCTGCGCCAAATAGCGGATGGTCACTATGATGAAGGTCTACAGGCGCTGCTTACGCTGATGAAACAAGACCGTGCCTACAACGATGATGCGGCGCGCAAAACGCTCCTTCAGGCATTCGATGCGCTAGGCGCTGACCATCCACTGACCGTTGCCTACCGCCGCAAACTCTTTGCAATGCTCTATTAAGCAACTTTTAAAACTTTCTTAACCACTGGCACCCATGATTAACAACGCCGCTTCCAGCTGAGAAGCGGTGGTGTCAGCGTTAGGCCGCCCTGACTGCCCACATTCCTTATCTGTTATTTCTAGAAATACTGCCACAAAGCTGACTTTTTAGACGGTACAACAGGTAGCACGCAGCAAGAGGAATCATGAATGAACAAACAAGACAAACCATTACGAATAGATATCGTGTCGGATGTTGTTTGCCCCTGGTGCATCATCGGCTACCGGCAGCTGGCCGAGGCGTTAAAAGCAACCGGCACAGCGCATGAGATTCATTGGCACTCATTTGAGCTGAATCCAAACATGCCGGCTGAGGGCCAAAATCTGCGCGACCACATCGCTGAGAAATATGGCACCCGCGCCGAGGAATCCGAAGAGAGTCGGCGCAAAATGACAGCGCTGGGTGCAGAGGTTGGTTTCGAGTTCCGCTTCAGTGACGATATACGTACGTACAACACCTTCAACATACATCAGCTTCTACATTGGGCCGACCAGCAAGAGCGTATGCACGACCTGAAACTGGCTCTCTTTACGGCTCACTTCACCCATCAGCGCAATCTTTCTGACAACCACGTGCTGGCAGACATAGCCGCAGAGACTGGGCTGGATCATTGCGAAGCTCTGGCGACGCTTGAAAGCCAACGCTTCGCTAAAGACGTGCGCGATGCGCAGCGCATCTCGCAGGAGCAAGGTATTCAAGGCGTGCCGGCCGTTATTTTCAATCGCCGTCATCTAGTGACTGGCGCCCAGGGAGTAGAAAACTACACCCATATTCTGGAACAGCTGGCTGAGATGCAGGATTGAAGCAGCCCGCCTGCTGCCGGGCGCCCTGTCCCCGCTCGCCAAGCTCAAACACGCTCTTGGGCAGCATGCAAGCAACGCTTGGCACTTGCTTATAGCGAAGCCCAACGAATCCGCGTAAATAGACGGGCATAACGTTCTGGTAACTTCTTAGATGTCTTTAGCAACCGACCTAAAATTGTTATAGCATGGGCGCTTGCTCATTATCATAGGATGTATCGTTTCGTGAAAAAAACTGTCTCCACACTCGTGCTCCTAGGTGCCTTCGCCAGCCATGCTGCTAGCGCGCAAACACAAGAGTGCTCAGCCGAAGCCTTAATGACTGCCAATCAGGAAGTCCAAATCCAGATGGCCCAGTTTGCCGAGCAAAGAATGTCCTCGGACGCACAAAACGACGATGTAATGGCTGAAATGGAAAGAATTCTTCAGAACGCGAATGTTAATAGCACAATCAATAAGCACGCTGACGAGCTTGAAATGATGCAGCCAGGCTCTAACCACCAGCCTTCTCAAGCGCTGTGTGATGATATGTATGCCATGAATGATCGCCTGAGTGCAGAGTTGCAACAGCGCTAGTAGAGCGCTCTCTCGGATGAGGGGCGCGGCGGTTAGCCCACGCCCTTTTCCGTCACTTAGCGATGCATCAATCCTCGCATCTAACGCCTCACTTTTTCAGCACCGTGTCCATACGCGACAACGCTGCTTCCAACTGTGAAGCGGTGGTGCCAAAGTTAAGCCGCACAAAGCCGGGGCAACCAAAGGCCGCTCCGTCCGAGAGCGCCACGCTCGCCTCGTTCAGCAGCGCTTGATATGGCGCTTCACCCAGCCCTGCCTCGCGCATATCCAGCCATGCTAAATAGGTGGACTCAGGCGCATGCCAATTAACGCCCGGCCAAGTCGCCACGCGCGCTTGTAGAGTATCGCGATGCTCGCGCAATACGTTTAACAACTCCTGCCGCCACGCCTCTCCATCACGGTAAGCGGCCTCAGTCGCCACCAGACCGAGCACATTGCCGTCAGGAAGTAGCCCTTTCGCTGCGGAGGCAAATCGCTTGCGCAGCGTGGCATCGGGAATCACCGCGCAGGCGCTAGTTAAACCGGCTAAATTAAAGGTTTTAGACGGTGCCCAAAGCGTAATGGTGCGCTTCGCTAACTCAGGAAATGCCGCGGCCAACGGGCGATGCTGCGCTCCCTCGTTTAATAGCAGGTCACAGTGAAGCTCGTCTGACACGACCCAAAGGTCGTGTCGTTTTACCAGCGCCGCCAGCGCTGCGAGCTCTTCATGCCGCCATACACGGCCGGTAGGATTATGAGGCTGACACCACAGCAACAAGCGTGTTCTAGGCGTAATCGCCGCCTCCAGGGCAGCGATATCGAGCTGCCAAGGCTCACCCGGCGCTGAAGGTTGAGCCAGCATAGCCTGCTGAGGAAGCCGCCCCGTTCGCTCAGCCACCGCCAAGAACGGCGGGTAGATAGGCGCAACGGTCAATACGCCGTCGCCAGGCTCAGTCAGCGCTAAGGCTGCTAGATGCAGTGCAGGCACCACGCCCGGCAACCACTGCTGCCATTCGGGTTGAATGCGCCAGTTATAGTGCTGGACACTCCACTGACACAGCGTTTCTGTTAACGTAGCCGGCACCTCGCCATAGCCATAAACACCGTGGGCCACCCTCGCCTGCAGCGCATCAATGACCGCTGGCGGCGAGTAAAAGTCCATATCGGCAACCCACAGAGGTAAGATATCGTCACCGTAACGGTGCCATTTCTGTGATGCCCAGCCACCTTCTGGATGGCGACGGTCAATAGGCGTGGCAAAATCATAGGCCATAAAAAATCTCACTCATTCAATAGGAGTTGTGCTGAGCATGCCGCAAGATGACTTTTATACCAAGATGCGCGCGGGGCTTCCCGCTCTTCTGCGCCAGTGGCGTGCACTAGGCCAGGCGGATGCTGACCGCTTGGCGCTGATTCTCGCCGAGACGGCACGGGTAGCCAAGCTGGGCGAGCCTGAGACTACGCCTAGCGGCTCAACGCTCGATTCATGGAGCACGGCCAGCGCTGATGACATCCCCCTTTGGGCACCCCGTACGGCGGTATTTTTGCTCAATCAAATGCCCGCTCGCCCGACACCAGATAGCGATGCCGAAGCCTGCGCCTGGGCTTACTGCTGGCTTCGGAACCGGTCATTTGACTCGCTTCAGGCCGCTCATGAGGCGCTCCCCACGCATTTAAAAGCATCGTTGCATCATGCACTAGAGGCAGCGTGGCGCGACCAGCAAGGGCTGCGCTTAGTCTAAATAACGACACTTAAGCATCAATATCTTTCGAATCAAATAGTTAAAATTACAATAGCAATACCATAACCGTAAGGGCAACGCCGCATGTTAGAAATTCCGCTCACTTGGCAGCTAGCAAAACTCGGCCTCTCAATCAGTATGGTATTGGGCCTGGGTGCGATTGCGATGCGTACGAGCCCTCGCACGGCCGGGCTGCTCGCCGGCTATCCGCTGGGAACGTCTTTGACACTGTTTTTTATCGGTTTAGAAATTTCCCCAGCGTTTGCGACCCAAAGCGCAATACATACGCTGGCGGGCTTTACCGCAACAATAGCGCTAGGCGCCGGTTACTTAGTGGCAGGCGGACGTCAGCCCGGCATTAAAGGCATGGCGAGCGGCGTGGCCGGTGGCTTTATAGCATGGTTCGCGGCCAGCAGCCTGCTCACTCAGTTTGATTTCACGCGAACCAGCGGCACGCTAGTCACGCTGTGCGCCATTGGCGTATTTAGTGCGCTGTTTCGCGCGATCCCAGATGTAAAAAGCCCCGCTAGCCGTGCGTTTTCGCTATCCGCGCTTGCCGCGCGCGCCTGCCTTGCAACCGTCATTGTGTTTACAATAACCCGGCTAGCGCATTGGCTACCGCCCGCCTGGGCAGGCACCCTAGCGGCTTTTCCTGTCACGATGTTGCCCTTTCTGCTGATCCTACATTTGAACCATGGGATGGCACCGGTAGCCACCGTCATTAAGCACTTCCCGATGGGGCTAGGTTCACTGCTAAGCTACACGCTATGCGTTTCCTATACTTATAGCTCGCTGGGGCTTTTGTGGGGCACATTGGCTGGATTCGCAGCGGCAACGCTCTGGCTGCTGGGGTGGATGCAGTTAACCGCGTGGTATCAGCGCCGTTCCACTTGACCAAGCGCTTGCTTGGGTTAATCCTGAACGGACTTTGTTGCTAACAATAAGGATACTCCATGTTCACCCGTACCATTGAGCCCGCGTTTTATGACACCGACGCGCTAGGACATATCAATAACACGCGGCTGCCCGCGTGGTTTGAACTCGCCCGCAATGACTTGTTTAAACTCTTCACACCCGATTTAAACCCTAAGCAGTGGCGTTTGATCATGGCGCGCATGGAAGTCGACTATCGGGCTGAACTGTTTTACGGTCACGATATCGAAATACGCACTTACCTAACTCGGCTAGGCAATAGCTCGTTTACAGTGACCCAGGAAGCCCGCCAGCACGGCAAGCTCACCAACCTTGGTCACGCCGTGATGCTGCAGTATGACCATCAGGCCAAATGCGCCGTACCGATCAAGGGCAGCCTGCGCGAAGCGCTGACGGCGCATTTACAGGATGCACCCGAACCTGCCTGATCGACGCCGCCCCGGCCAGCTGGGGCAACAGGAGCCCGTATAATGGCAATCCGTTACAATCTCTGGCTAGATCCTGACAACGTTGCCCAGCATCGCGCTGTCGAGGCCGATCTTGAGCATTATTTTATGGAACGCTTCGCCGACTATCCGCATATCCGCTTGTTCGGTGCCGACCCCTACGATTATGATGCCCCCTTCAACCGCCTTTATGACGTGTTAATGGCACGAGCCGCTGAATACTGTGAGCGGACGTGGTGCTATGTCGCGTCACCCGAACAGCTCAACCGCTGCTTTTTCCGTGCTGTTGGCCGCTCAAATAAATTTGTGAGAGACCAGCCCAATGGTGATACGCACCAATCAAGTTCCTGACGAGCGTCAGCTCGCCATTATTGCCCAGCAGCTTGGCCGCGCACCGCGTGGTATCGAAGCCGTTGCCGCCACTGACGGTGAAGGCACACCTCTAGTTCTGCGTATGGAACCCATTGTCGATGGTAAGCCTTTTCCAACGCTGTACTGGCTTTGCTCAGACGTGCTTAAAGTCGAGATTTCACGCATTGAAGCCGTTGGTGTTATCAAAGCGCTGGAGCAGCGTCTTCAGGAAGAGCCCGAGTTTCTTGAGGCTTACCAACAGAGCCACCGTGATTATGTCACCGCTCGCTGGGACTACATGAGCGACGCTCAGCGTGAAGAAGTCGCACAGCTAGGCTATACCGAGGTGCTGACCGAGCGCGGCATTGGTGGTATTACTAATTGGCACCAGGTGCGCTGCCTGCATACTCAGTACGCCCACCATTTATGCGGTGACAATGTGATCGGGCAATGGATGGATCAGCAGCATCAGATCGACCGCTACCTGCCCTAGCAGCCGCTCATTTTTAGCGTAAGGAGTTAACTGGATGGCTAGAATTTGCGTTTACCTTGGCTCCCGTGAAGGCAACAGCCCCGGCTTTCGCCAGGCAACCAATGCGCTCGGCCGTGCACTGGCAGAACGTGGACACACACTGGTTTACGGCGGCGCGCGCCTTGGCCTAATGGGCGAGCTGGCTAATGCGGCTCTGGAGGCTGGCGGCGACGTCATTGGCGTGATGCCCGACCACTTAGTTGATCGCGAGCAGGCGCATTTTGGCTTAAGCGAACTGATCAGAGTGCGCAATATGCACGAACGCAAAGCCACCATGGCGGCGAATGCCGATGCTTTTATTGCCTTACCCGGTGGCATTGGGACATTTGAAGAGCTGTTTGAAACATGGACGTGGGGCTATCTCGGCCTACATACCAAACCTATGGGCTTGCTCAACGTTGATGAGTTTTACTCACCGCTGCTAACCTTTTTAGACAGCACCGTCGGCCATGGCTTTTTAGCCTCGGCGACTCGCGACATGTTACTAGACGCAGCGACGCCCAATGAATTGCTTGATGCACTAGAAGAACAGCTATAGGGCGGAAAAAGAAGATATAGTGCGGAAGGAGAAGAACGTGGCTAGCGGCCCGCATGCTCGGTGAGATGGCGGGTATGCTGATAGGTAAGTTGCAGCAAGCGGGCATCCTCACCTGCACGATGGCGGTGAATGCCGCGCTCGGCGATCAGCGTTTCTTTGGTGTCGCTCCACAGCGCCTGCTGGTCTTCGCTAAGCAAAATTCTTAATGCTTCAAGACGAAAACGCGGCAGCATTCCTGCGTGGTGAAAGAGCAATGAGAGCCACGTATTGTCGTAGCCCCAGCTATCGCTGTAGGCCATTCCCAATTCGCTCATCTCATCATTCAGCCACTGCGCGACTTGACGAACCGGATAGCCTTCCCGAATAAGACGAGCACGGGAAATACCGTGCAGCAGTTCGGCCTTAGGGTCCCAGTGCGTCCACTCATCCAGTGGTTGAATCAGGAAGGCGCAACAGCTTCCATCGCCGCGAGCGATACCCACTTCAATAGGATAGCTGCCACGCCCAAAGCCGGACGCTTCAATATCTAGCACTGTGGGTAGCGTCTCGGACACAAACTTCCTCACTCAATCAAAAAGCAGTCGCGGTTTCAGGCCGCGGCTACTTCGTCTAGCGGCTGTGGAGTAGCTTGACGCTGCCAGTAAGCCGCCTGCTCACCGTCAACGGCCAATCCTAGTTCACCCAAGCGATAGGCTTGAGCAAGGCGCTCAGCGGCTAACGAATGACCGGCTTGAGCGGCACGTGCGTACCAAGTAACCGCGTAGTCTTCACGACGCGGGTATTGAACACAGCCATGTTCGTGGATTTGTGCGACCTGGTACTGTGACCTTAGGTCTCCAGCATGCGCGGCTTCCAAAACGTAACGCGCTCCGCGCGCTTTGTCTTGCGGGGTTTGGCTACGATGAAACAACATATGGCCATACATAGACAGCGCATCAGGATGCCCCGCGTCTGCACAGCGTTTAAATAAACGCATCGTTAAGCGCTGCGTACGCTTCGAGCGCGGCAGCAGCCAGCGATTATGAGACAGCCTTTCGGCAAGTCTAAATTCTAGCTGAATAAACAATATTGATGCCTGCAACATGGCAAACCAACCTGCCTATCTGTTGAAACCTTGGGCTAGCAGTCACTCAAAAATTGACGCCAACCACACGAGAAACCGGCCTTTAGCCGGTCGACGGGCTGGCAAGCATACGCCTGCCTTAGCGACGACTCAACCCCATTAATTTGCTGCTTTTGCAACGCCTCGCTAACATGCCCTACACACGCCGTGAACTATTCTGGTAATGGCTGCTTATCTTGTCGCAATTCCACCTTAGCAAGGAGATATAAATGCAAACGCGCCCACTTGGCAGAACGGGTATGAAGGTCAGTAGACTCTGCCTAGGAACGATGACGTTTGGTGAGCAAAATAGCGAAGCCGAGGCTCACGAACAGCTTGATCGCGCCGTGGCGTTTGGTATTAATTTCATTGATACCGCTGAAATGTATCCCGTTCCTCCGATGGCCAAAACTCAAGGCCTCACCGAGCAGTATGTCGGTAGCTGGCTAAAACAGCGTGGCTCAAGGGACGATGTCATTATTGCCACCAAGGCCGTTGGGCCAGGCATTGAACATATTCGCGGCGGGCCTCGCCTGACGCGCGATCATATCCACCGTGCCATCGATAGCAGCCTTGAGCGGCTAAACACAGATTACGTTGACCTCTACCAGCTTCACTGGCCCGACCGCCAAACCAACTTCTTTGGCAAATTGGGCTATGTGCATAGTGACGACGAAGAGGCGACGTCACTCGAAGAGACGCTTTCGGCGCTTAAAGAGTTAGTCGATGCGGGTAAAGTGCGTGCCATTGGGCTCTCTAATGAAACGCCATGGGGAGTGATGCGGTCACTGCAGCTAGCCGACCAGCTCGACCTACCGCGTGTCGCCTCGATTCAAAATCCGTATAGCCTTCTCAACCGCTCCTTTGAAGTGGGCTTGGCTGAGATTGCTCACCGTGAAGAGGTCGGCCTGCTTGCCTATTCGCCGCTAGGGTTTGGTGTGCTCTCGGGTAAATACCTCAACGGTGCTCAGCCTTCGAAAGGTCGCTTGACGCTTTATGAACGCTTCAAACGCTATACCTCGCCAGAAGCAGAAGCCGCGACGCAGGCCTACGTGACGTTGGCCCAGCAGCATGACTTGGATCCGGCACAAATGGCGCTCGCGTTTGTTAACTCCCGCAGCTTCTTAACCAGCAATATTATTGGTGCTACCACCATGAACCAGCTGGAAAGCAATCTTGCCAGCGAAAGCCTAAAGCTTGATGACGAAGTACTCGAGGCGATCGAAAGCATCCACCGCAGAATGTCGAATCCCTGCCCATAAAAGATTTTAAAAAACAGATGTTAAAGACTGCTTCTAGGGGCAGTCTTTAAACTGCACTATCCCCTTATGCACCAAGCTATCGCGTCTATAGCCTCAGCCTTCGTCAAGGCTTGGTATACTGCACTCACTTATGATGATTCCAGGAGTACGCGATGCTGAGCGTTATTTCTCCGGCGAAAACGCTGGACTTTGAAACACCGTCAACGACAGAAGATGTCACTCAACCCAGTTTTTTATCTCACAGCCAACCGCTTATCGACATTCTGCACGATTACTCGCCGCAGCAAATCAGCGAGCTAATGGGCATCAGCGATAAGCTGGCAGGGCTGAACGCTGCGCGCTTTAAAGAATGGCAGCCCCCCTTTACATTGAGTAATGCCAAACCTGCCGCGCAGGCTTTTCAAGGCGACGTCTACACCGGCCTACAAGCAGAGTCTTTCAGCGAAGCAGACAATCGCTATGCGCAGTCGCACTTACGCATACTTTCCGGCTTATATGGCCTGCTACGGCCATTGGATTTAATTCAAGCCTATCGCTTGGAAATGGGCACTAAGCTAGCCAATAGCGCCGGTAGTGATCTTTACGCCTACTGGAAGCCTATTTTGACACCGGCTCTCAGTGAAGCTATTGCTGAGAGTGGCTCTAACGTGCTGGTCAATCTCGCGTCTAATGAATACTTTAAAGCGATAGCTGCTAAAAAGCTCAACGCAAGAATCATTACGCCGGTATTTAAAGACGAGAAAAACGGTACGTTCAAGATCATTAGCTTTTATGCAAAAAAAGCGCGCGGACTGATGAGCGCGTGGCTGATTAAGGAGCAGATCAACGATCCAGACCGCCTTAAAGGCTTTACCGTCGCTGGCTATCGCTTCGATGCAGCTTCATCACATGGTGATTCGTTCGTTTTCACCCGTAAAGAAACGGATCGCTAGAGAATCAGGTCTAGAAAAAACGGACTGGGCGCGCTGAGCGGGGCTTTAAAAACTGCTGATGTGCCTCTTTAAATAGCGCCGTGTCGCAACGGTGCAGCCATTCATAGGCCACCATATCGGCTGACACAGCGACTGCCCCGCTCTGACAGGCGCGCTCACGGGCAAGCACCGCTTCCTGAGGGCGTCGGCTAGCCGAGGCATCGCTCAGCCAGTACAGCTCGTAGCCTGCCTCTAATAGCCCTAACCCTGTTTGCAGTACGCAAATATGGGCTTCCGTTCCACACAAGACGATCTGTGTTTTTCCCGTAGCGTTGAGCGCTTGGCGAAAATCATTCTCAGCCATGGCACCAAAATGCTGTTTTTGCCAAAGCCGATAATTGTTGCCCAGGCAGGCGAGCAGTGACGCCGACGTGCCTTCCAGCTTGTTTGGCGATTGCTCGGTTAGCCATACCGGCACCTCAAGCAAGCAAGCTAGTTCACCAAGCCAAGCCGCCTCGCTAACGGCTTCTTCACCTCCGTCAATCACAGGCAGCAGCCGCTCTTGAAAGTCGACCATTAAGAGCAAGCTTTTATCACGCTGTATCTGCACGTCGACTCCTGCCTTTCAGCTGTTATCGTTGTTAGAACCATTTATCGTTATTAGAACCATAGTCGACATTATATAAACAACAAAGCAGCCGCTTTTCAGCGACTGCTTTGGCTAATGCATGTATCTAATTCTCGGCCTAGTTTTCGGCAGCGTCTTCCATATTCTCGCCTAACTCTTCCATGCTCTCACCGGCACTTTCGGCGCTCTCGTCAATGCTTTCACCGGCTTTTTCAGCAGGCCCTTTATTATCACAAGCGACCAATCCGCCTGCCATAAAGGTCATCAATAGTGCGATCGCTAACTTCTTGGCTAATGACATCGTCATCTGCGTCTCCTCCTGAGATTTTACGTCACAACACATTCTAAACAATAAGCAGCAGAGCCGCTGCTATATCTCGCAAAAAAAGACGCAAAAAAAATCCCCCGGGGCTTTCGCCCTGGGGGATTTTTCGTATAAATGCCTGACGATGACCTACTCTCGCATGGGGAGACCCCACACTACCATCGGCGCTAAGCGGTTTCACTTCTGAGTTCGACAAGGGATCAGGTGGTTCACGCGTGCTATGGTCGTCAGGCGTAACTGGCGGTATATCATGCTGTTTGTGACTGTTTCATCTTTTACGTGCCGCCTGCCTGTCTCACTGTTTGTGAGTTAGCTGAGCCACACGCTGCGTATCCGGCTTTTTTGATGCGTTAACATCATCACGTTATCATTTTGAGCCAGACCCCTTGGGTGTTATAGGGTCAAGCCTCACGGGCCATTAGTACACGTTAGCTCAACGCCTTGCAGCGCTTCCACA
The DNA here is from genome assembly GCF_019722725.1 of Vreelandella profundi. Classification (NCBI taxonomy): domain Bacteria; kingdom Pseudomonadati; phylum Pseudomonadota; class Gammaproteobacteria; order Oceanospirillales; family Halomonadaceae; genus Vreelandella; species Vreelandella profundi. The sequence continues at coordinate 348,239 of NZ_CP077941.1, read as the reverse complement.
CCGTGCCTATCAACCAGCTGGTCTCGCTGGGCCCTTCAGGAGGCTCTAGGCCTCAGGGATGTCTCATCTTGAAGGGGGCTTCCCGCTTAGATGCTTTCAGCGGTTATCCCGTCCGACCATAGCTACCCGGCAATGCCACTGGCGTGACAACCGGAACACCAGAGGGTCGTCCACTCCGGTCCTCTCGTACTAGGAGCAGCCCTTCTCAAACATCCAACGCCCACGGCAGATAGGGACCGAACTGTCTCACGACGTTCTAAACCCAGCTCGCGTACCACTTTAAATGGCGAACAGCCATACCCTTGGGACCGACTTCAGCCCCAGGATGTGATGAGCCGACATCGAGGTGCCAAACACCGCCGTCGATGTGAACTCTTGGGCGGTATCAGCCTGTTATCCCCGGAGTACCTTTTATCCGTTGAGCGATGGCCCTTCCATACAGAACCACCGGATCACTAGAACCTGCTTTCGCACCTGCTCGACGTGTCTGTCTCGCAGTCAAGCACCCTTATGCTCTTGCACTCAATGCACGATGTCCGACCGTGCTGAGGGTACCTTCGTGCTCCTCCGTTACTCTTTAGGAGGAGACCGCCCCAGTCAAACTACCCACCACACACTGTCCTCGATCCGGATAACGGATCTGAGTGAGAACGCCAATGATGCCAGGCTGGTATTTCAAGGTTGGCTCCCTTCGAACTGGCGTCCGAAGTTCAAAGCCTCCCAGCTATCCTACACAGGCAACATCAGCGTCCAGTGTGAAGCTATAGTAAAGGTTCACGGGGTCTTTCCGTCTAGCCGCGGGTACACCGCATCTTCACGGCGATTTCAATTTCACTGAGTCTCGGGTGGAGACAGCGTGGCCATCATTACGCCATTCGTGCAGGTCGGAACTTACCCGACAAGGAATTTCGCTACCTTAGGACCGTTATAGTTACGGCCGCCGTTTACCGGGGCTTCAATCAAGAGCTTCGCCTTGCGGCTAACACCATCATTTAACCTTCCGGCACCGGGCAGGCGTCACACCCTATACGTCCTCTTACGAGTTAGCAGAGTGCTGTGTTTTTAATAAACAGTTGCAGCCACCTGGTATCTTCGACCGGTTCGGGCTAGGAGAGCAAGTCTCTTCACCCTACGCCGGCGTGCCTTCTCCCGAAGTTACGGCACCATTTTGCCTAGTTCCTTCACCCGAGTTCTCTCAAGCGCCTTGGGATTCTCACCCTGACCACCTGTGTCGGTTTGGGGTACGGTCGCACATGATCTGAAGCTTAGAGGCTTTTCCTGGAAGCGTGGCATCAGTGACTTCCTGACCGTGGTCAGTTCATCTCGTGTCTCGGCTTTAAGATCCCGGATTTTCCTAAGATCTCGGCCTACTCACTTTCACCAGGACTACCAACGCCTGGCTCACCTAGCCTTCTTCGTCCCCCCATCGCAACCATGTCCGGTACGGGAATATTAGCCCGTTTTCCATCGACTACGCCTTTCGGCCTCGCCTTAGGGGCCGACTCACTCTGCTCTGATTAGCATCGAACAGAAAACCTTGGTCTTCCGGCGAGGGAGTTTTTCACTCCCTTTATCGTTACTCATGTCAGCATTCGCACTCGTGATACCTCCAGCAGACTTCTCAATCCACCTTCATTGGCTTACACGACGCTCCTCTACCGCTCATTCCGAAGAATGAACCCGTAGCTTCGGTACCTGGTTTAGCCCCGTTACATCTTCCGCGCAGGCCGACTCGACTAGTGAGCTATTACGCTTTCTTTAAAGGATGGCTGCTTCTAAGCCAACCTCCTAGCTGTCTAAGCCTTCCCACATCGTTTCCCACTTAACCAGGATTTCGGGACCTTAGCTGACGGTCTGGGTTGTTTCCCTTTTCACGACGGACGTTAGCACCCGCCGTGTGTCTCCCACGCTGTACTCACCGGTATTCGGAGTTTGCCTCGGGTTGGTAAGTCGGGATGACCCCCTAGCCGAAACAGTGCTCTACCCCCGGCGGTAATACGTGAGGCGCTACCTAAATAGCTTTCGAGGAGAACCAGCTATCTCCGAGCTTGATTAGCCTTTCACTCCGATCCACAAGTCATCCAAATCTTTTTCAACAGATCCTGGTTCGGGCCTCCAGTTGATGTTACTCAACCTTCACCCTGCTCATGGATAGATCGCTCGGTTTCGGGTCTATATCCAGCGACTGTGTCGCCCAGTTAAGACTCGGTTTCCCTACGGCTCCCCTATACGGTTAACCTCGCCACTGAATATAAGTCGCTGACCCATTATACAAAAGGTACGCAGTCACAGAACAAGTCTGCTCCTACTGCTTGTACGCACACGGTTTCAGGATCTATTTCACTCCCCTATCCGGGGTTCTTTTCGCCTTTCCCTCACGGTACTGGTTCACTATCGGTCAGTCAGGAGTATTTAGCCTTGGAGGATGGTCCCCCCGTCTTCAGTCAAGGTTTCTCGTGCCCCGACCTACTCGATTTCACATGATCAGATTTTCGACTACAGGGCTATCACCTGCTACGGCCAGACTTCCCAATCTGTTCGTCTAATCAGTCACATGCTTAAGGGCTGGTCCCCGTTCGCTCGCCGCTACTAGGGGAATCTCGGTTGATTTCTTTTCCTCAGGGTACTTAGATGTTTCAGTTCCCCTGGTTCGCCTCTTACACCTATGTATTCAGTGTAAGATACTGACCTTATGGTCAGTGGGTTTCCCCATTCAGAAATGTCCGGGTCACAGGTTGTTGCCACCTCACCGAACCTTATCGCAGGCTACCACGTCTTTCATCGCCTCTGACTGCCTAGGCATCCACCGTGTGCGCTTCATTGCTTGACCCTATAACCCGAAGGAGTCTGGTATCTCGCAATGATAACGTTCATTTGCCGGATACGTATAAAACGTATCACAATATAAGAACCCACCTTGCGGTGTGTTCTTGTCAGCATGATATACATTGTTAAAGAGCGACTGTTCAATAAACAGTGATAAAGCGACGTGCGACAAACAACAGCACAGCGACTTATCAGTGGTCACGAAACATTTACAAACGGTATTAAGGTTAAAACTTAAGATACTAAATAATGGTGGAGCCAAGCGGGATCGAACCGCTGACCTCCTGCGTGCAAGGCAGGCGCTCTCCCAGCTGAGCTATGGCCCCATCTAGCAACCAACTTTCCGGGTAATTTTATTCAAGACAAGGCATTTTATGGTGAAGCATGGCATTTCATGCGAGTCATAAAATGACGCCGTATTGGATAAAATTTGGTGGGTCTGGGCAGACTTGAACTGCCGACCTCACCCTTATCAGGGGTGCGCTCTAACCAACTGAGCTACAGACCCGGTTTACTATCACCTCGAAGGCATGGCTAACTAGCCAACCTCACACTACTTTTTACTAAAAGCGGAGAGTGCGCTCTAACCAACTGAGCTACAGACCCAAGAGGGGATCGTGCTTAAACCGTTTGCTCTATGATCTGATCAGGTAATTCATTGTGGACGCTTACTGACTGTGACGCATCGTTTAAGGAGGTGATCCAGCCGCAGGTTCCCCTACGGCTACCTTGTTACGACTTCACCCCAGTCATGAACCACACCGTGGTGATCGCCCTCTTGCGTTAGGCTAACCACTTCTGGTGCAGTCCACTCCCATGGTGTGACGGGCGGTGTGTACAAGGCCCGGGAACGTATTCACCGTGACATTCTGATTCACGATTACTAGCGATTCCGACTTCACGGAGTCGAGTTGCAGACTCCGATCCGGACTGAGACCGGCTTTAAGGGATTCGCTGACTCTCGCGAGCTCGCAGCCCTTTGTACCGGCCATTGTAGCACGTGTGTAGCCCTACCCGTAAGGGCCATGATGACTTGACGTCGTCCCCACCTTCCTCCGGTTTGTCACCGGCAGTCTCCTTAGAGTTCCCGACATTACTCGCTGGCAAATAAGGACAAGGGTTGCGCTCGTTACGGGACTTAACCCAACATTTCACAACACGAGCTGACGACAGCCATGCAGCACCTGTCTTATAGTTCCCGAAGGCACAATCGCATCTCTGCAATCTTCTATAGATGTCAAGGGTAGGTAAGGTTCTTCGCGTTGCATCGAATTAAACCACATGCTCCACCGCTTGTGCGGGCCCCCGTCAATTCATTTGAGTTTTAACCTTGCGGCCGTACTCCCCAGGCGGTCGACTTATCGCGTTAACTTCGCCACAAAGTGCTCTAGGCACCCAACGGCTGGTCGACATCGTTTACGGCGTGGACTACCAGGGTATCTAATCCTGTTTGCTACCCACGCTTTCGCACCTCAGTGTCAGTATCAGTCCAGAAGGCCGCCTTCGCCACTGGTATTCCTCCCGATCTCTACGCATTTCACCGCTACACCGGGAATTCTACCTTCCTCTCCTGTACTCTAGCCTCACAGTTCCGGATGCCGTTCCCAGGTTGAGCCCGGGGCTTTCACAACCGGCTTATAAAGCCACCTACGCGCGCTTTACGCCCAGTAATTCCGATTAACGCTTGCACCCTCCGTATTACCGCGGCTGCTGGCACGGAGTTAGCCGGTGCTTCTTCTGCGAGTGATGTCTTTCCTAATGGGTATTAACCACTAGGCGTTCTTCCTCGCTGAAAGTGCTTTACAACCCTAAGGCCTTCTTCACACACGCGGCATGGCTGGATCAGGGTTGCCCCCATTGTCCAATATTCCCCACTGCTGCCTCCCGTAGGAGTTCGGGCCGTGTCTCAGTCCCGATGTGGCTGATCATCCTCTCAGACCAGCTACGGATCGTTGCCTTGGTAGGCCTTTACCCTACCAACTAGCTAATCCGACATAGGCTCATCCAATAGCGGGAGCCAAAGCCCCCTTTCTCCCGTAGGACGTATGCGGTATTAGCCTGGGTTTCCCCAGGTTATCCCCCACTATCGGGCAGATTCCTATGCATTACTCACCCGTCCGCCGCTCGTCACCCAAGAAGCAAGCTTCTCTGTGCTACCGCTCGACTTGCATGTGTTAGGCCTGCCGCCAGCGTTCAATCTGAGCCATGATCAAACTCTTCAGTTTACAATCATTGTGATCCTTACTTGTCATCCGAGGACAACAAAAGCGGAATCAAACTTGGCTCAAGGTTCAAACGAATTCATTCAAAACGGATTAAAAAGGCAATGCCTTTAAAATCTTATTGCTTGAGTCGCTTGCCTTGATATTGGGTGATTTGTCACCAACATCAGCAAGCGCCCACATGAATTACCTGATCAAATTGTTAAAGAGCGTTTCGCTGTGGCTATCGTGTTGTGATAGCGGGCCAACCGTTGAACTGTTTGGCCTCAGCGAGGAAGGCGTATTCTACGCACTTCCGAGCGTTTGTCAATCTGCAATTTTCGCGGCCAATTTGACGACCCAACAAAAACGCTAACCTACTGACAAACCGAAGTTTTTCAACTTCATTCACCGCTGGTAACGCTTGGCGTCCCCGGCAGCGGATGCGTACTTTACGGACTCGCTGCCGCCTTGGCAAGGGCTATGGTGAAAAAAACACACGTCATATCATTCGGACACTTTTGCGAATCAAACCTAGGCCTATATGAGCAATGTGCAAGCGCCTATTCACTTAAGATCACGGGGCAAATCCGATACCAATGAATCCGGCCCCAGATCAGCGATACTTCTCGCCCCGGTGAGCGTCATCGCCACGCGCATTTCCTTTTCAAATAGCTCAAGCAAATGCGTGACGCCCGCTTCGCCAGCAGTGGCCAGCGCATAGATGAAGGCCCGGCCCAGCAATACGGTATCGGCACCCATAGCGATCATCCTCACAACGTCAAGTCCGCTGCGCACGCCGGAATCAGCAAGAATGGCCAGATCACCTTTAACCGCGTCGGCAATCGCTGGCAAGGCGCGCGCAGTAGAGGGAACGCCATCAAGCTGACGGCCGCCATGATTAGAAACAACGATACCGTCTGCACCGAAGCGAACCGCATCACGGGCGTCCTCAGCATCCAGTATCCCTTTAATAATCATCGGCCCGTCCCAGAGTTCGCGAATCCACTCCAGGTCTTTCCAAGAAATAGCCGGGTCGAAGTTGGTAGCCAGCCAGGCAATGTAATCCTCCAATTCGGTTGGCTTACCGCGGTAATCAGAGACGTTACCCAAGTCATGAGGACGGCCCTTAATACCAACATCCCACGCCCAGAAAGGATGCATTGCAGCCTGAGCCATACGCCGGATCGGCCCGTGCTTACCGCTCATCCCAGAGTGAGCATCGCGATAGCGCGCGCCCGGCACCGGCATATCAACGGTAAAGATCAGTGTTTTGACGCCGGCGGCCTTAGCTTGCTCCAGAACGTGTTTCATGAAGCCCCGGTCCTTCAGCACGTAAAGCTGGAACCAGATGGGTCGATCAATCGCCGAGGCCACCTCTGCAATGGGACACACCGACACTGTCGATAGCGTGAACGGTATGCCTTTATTCGCAGCCGCTCGCGCCGCCTGGACTTCCCCTCGCCTAGCGTACATACCTGCCAGCCCCACCGGAGCCAGCGCAATCGGCATGGCCAACTTTTCACCGAATAGCTCAGTTTCCAGCGATAGCGAGGACATGTCCTTGAGCACTCGCTGGCGTAAGGCGATGCCGGAGAGATCTTCGACATTACGCCGCAACGTATGCTCGGCGTATGCTCCCCCGTCGGCATAATGGAACAGAAAGGGAGGAATACGCCGCTTAGCGGCTTTTCGGTAGTCCGTGGAGGCTGAAATAATCATGGCGAGCCCTATTTAGTAGATGCGCGCAGTTGACGCGCGATACATCGGCGTATTCAGAGTCAACAATTGGTTTTACCAATTGACAAAATATGGAACCAACATTAGTGAGGCACCATAGGCGTGTCAAACGATGATGCGGTTTAACGGCCCTGCATAGCGCTATACTTTAGTTCAACGTTACTACTAATGATGCTGGGTCAATGGCCACCCGCCTCTGCCAGCACTTGAGCTGTCTGTTCAAAGCTTTTAATATTGGTCTTACCAATTGAAGGAGCTACCCGACATGAGCTATCCACCGCTCCGCCAGCAGCGTTTGGCCGATGTTATTACCGAGCGTTTAGAAGCCATGATGCTAGAGGGCAGCTTAAAACCTGGGCAGCGCCTTCCCCCAGAGCGTGAATTAGCGGAGCGTTTTGGCGTCTCGCGCCCCTCTTTACGTGAAGCGCTTCAAAAATTAGCCGCGCGCGGCTTACTGACCAGCCGCCAAGGCGGCGGTACCTTTGTAAACGACGATCTAAGCAATGGCTATACCGATCCACTGCTGGAAATGCTTTCTCGGCACGGCGAGTTCAACTTAGATCTACTCGAATTCCGCGATGCAATGGAAGGAATATCCGCCTATTACGCCGCACTGCGCTCAACGCCCGCTGATAAAGCGATCCTCATCCAGCGCTTTGAAGAACTAGACGGCGGTTTTGCCGGCGCCGATCCTGTTCATGAAGCCAAGCTTGACGCGGCGTTCCATCTTGCCATCGCCGAAGCCGCCCACAATGTTCTGCTGCTACATACCATTCGCGGCATCTTTCACCTGCTTGAAAAGAGCATTGTTAATAATCTGGCTCACTTGTTTGCCAAACCCGGCTCGCGCAGCCAGTTAATGCAGCAGCACCGCGCCTTACTTGATGCCATTTTGGAAGGACGTGCAGAAGACGCCCGCGCTCGCGCTCATGAGCACCTAGCGTTCGTTGAAGAAGGGCTGCTTGAAGTGGCACGTGCGGAGACGCGGTCACAACGCGCCCTTCGCCGCGCCCAAGGCAGTCGAAAGACATCGGCATGAACAGCACTGAGAGGGGTCAGTCTGACATACATAGCCAGACCCCCGCCCCCTTGCAGCCACGCTGGCGTCGCCTATGGCTATTGATCATTTCGCTCGGCTTATTGCTGTGCATGTGGCAGGCCGCCCAACTGGCCCGAGAGCAGGCGCTTTCTGACTTACAGGACGATGCCGAAAACGAGCTGCGCCTGTCTGCCGCCAATTTAAACGGCTATTTACTGCGCTACGACTACCTGCCACAAATGCTCGCGACAAGAGAAGGCGTGCAGCGCTTTTTAGCCTCTCCCGACAGCCAGGACTCGATGCCGCTAAACATGCTGCTGGATCGTTTCCGCTTCACGGCAGGCGTTTCAGATGTCTATTTGCTAAATCGCGATGGCGATACTATTGCCGCCAGCAACTGGCATCGATCTAACACCTTTATCGGCCACAACTATGCTTTTCGCAGCTATTACACCGAAGCAATTGCGGGCCGCCAAGGTAGGTTTTATGGCTTGGGCACCCAATCCCTTGAGCGGGGCTACTTCTTTTCAGCACCGATTTGGCTCGACGACACCTCGCCCGACGCCAAGCCTGACGGCGTATTAGTCATCAAAGTACTGCTTGATGACGTTGAAGAAAGCTGGGCAAAGCAGGATGCGGAGCTGTTTGTCACCGACAGCGACAACATCATCTTCATGGCCAGCCATCCAGGGCTGCGTATGAACGCCCTTTACCCGCTCTCCGATGAGCAGCGTAAAATCCTGCGCGCAACACGGCGCTATGCGATGGATCCGCTAACATCCTCGGGCATCAACGTCATTGCACCTTACGGCCTGGGCAGCCAATTAGTCAGTTTCTCCCAGGGCCCTTTAAGTAAAGGCAACTACCTAAGCTTGACGCGACCTATCCCTGAGTTTGGCTGGCAGATGCATATTTTAAAGCCGCTAACGCCAGTAATCAGCGCCCAATGGGTCGCCGCTCTCATGGCGGGCGGCCTCTACGGCATGATTGCGCTTGGCGCCGGCATAGGCTGGCAGCGGTTGAGGCTTCGCCGTGAGCGGGAAGCGTTTGCCGAGCGCGAACGCCACACCCTGGCCCGCGTTCGCGATGAGCTTGAGGTTAGTGTAGAAAGGCGCACCCGTGATCTGGTCGCCAGCAACCAGCGACTTTCTGATGAAATTGAAGAGCGCCGTCGCGCTGAAGCCAACTTACGCCAAACGCAGGATGAGCTTATTCAGGCGGCCAAACTGGCCGTATTAGGGCAGCTCGCCGCGGGCATCAACCATGAGCTGAATCAGCCGCTGGCCGCTATTCGCGCTTATGCTGAGAACGCCCGACGCTTTATGGCACTCGCACGCCATGAAAAAGCCGACGCCAATCTTGAGCAGATTGTCGAGCTGACCGAACGTATGGCCGATATAAGCGCACAGCTGCGCCAGTTTTCACGCAAGAGCAGCGAGCGCCAAGAGACCATTTCCGTACAGGCCTGTATCGACTACGCCTTGCGCTTATTTCAAAGCCGCCTGCGCGAAGGCAACATTGCGATTATTCAGGATTGGCCCGATGAAACGCTATGGGTGAAAGGCGACCTAGTACGCCTGGAGCAAGTGCTGGTTAATCTAATCGGCAATGCCCTGCAGGCCATGAAAGCCGAACCCGCACCGCAGCTGACCCTAAGCGCTAGCATCCACCATCAGCAGGTGAATATTAGCGTTGCCGATAACGGACCCGGCATTCCAGAGGAGCATTTAGGGCATGTGTTTGAACCCTTTTTCACCACCAAGGCGCCAGGCAGTGGCTTAGGCTTGGGCCTCTCGATCTCTTCACGCATTATGGACGATCTAGGCGGTAAGCTGCAGGCTGCTAATCGACCCGAAGGGGGCGCTTGCTTCACTATTACGCTACCCCACTCAACGTTAACGCATGTCCAGGAGCGCTCTCACTATGCATGAACCGTCGACCCTGCCGGTCATGGTGATCGACGACGAACCACACCTTCGAATCACCGCCAGCCAAACCCTCGAGCTTGCAGGCTACACGCCCTATTGCTATGAATCCGCTGAACAGGCACTCGCCGCCTTAACGCCCGACTTTCCGGGCGTGATTGTCAGCGACATACGCATGCCCGGCATGGATGGCATGGCGTTACTGCACGAGCTACATGCCCGCGACGCGACGCTGCCGATCATTTTAATTACCGGCCACGGCGACATTTCGACCGCGGTAGAGGCAATGCGTGCAGGGGCGTGGGATTTTCTTGAAAAGCCCTTCGCCGGTGATCAACTATTGGATGTGGTGCGCCGTGGCATCGAGAAGCGCCAGCTCAGTTTAGAAAACCATCGCCTGAAAGCCGAACTGCAAGTACAGCAGGCCGCGCTGGGGCCGCGCCTGGTCGGCCGTACGCCGATCATCTCGCGGCTGGCCGCCATGATTCAGCGCATCAGCCAAGTGGAAGCCGATGTGCTGCTATTTGGTGAAACGGGTACCGGCAAAGACCTGGTGGCCCGCGCCATTCACGAGCGCAGCGGGCGGCGCAATAGCCCCTTTATGGCCATCAACTGCGGCGCAGTGCCCGAAAACACCATTGAGTCCGAGCTATTTGGCCACGAAAAAGGCGCCTTTACCGGTGCCGTAGAGCGGCGTATCGGCAAGTTCGAACATGCTAACGGCGGCACGGTATTTTTGGATGAAATTGAATCCATGCCCATGGCGCTGCAGGTCAAACTGCTACGGGTGCTGCAAGAGCGCAGCGTGGAACGGCTGGGCGCGAATGAAACGGTACCACTCAACATTCGCGTCATTGCCGCCACCAAGGTGGATCTAAAGATAGCGTCTGAAGAGGGCCGCTTTCGCGAAGACCTGTATTACCGCCTTAACGTGGTCACTCTGCCGCTGCCGGCCCTGCGCGAACGGCGCGAAGACATTCCCCTGCTGTTTCAGCATTTTGCCGTCGTAGCTGCCAATCGCAGCGGACTGGAAGCGCCGGTCATAGACAGCTCAGGCATTGCCGTTCTGCTCGCACATGACTGGCCCGGCAACGTGCGCGAATTGCGCAACCTTGCCGAGCGCTACGTGCTGCTGGGCGCCGCCTTTGATTATCGTCTGGATGCACTACTGGAAGGGGTTAGCGCCGACACTCAGGAGCCCACTCTGCCCCGCCAGGTGGAGCTGTTTGAAAAAAGCCTGATCAGCCAATCCCTGGCGCGCTATCACGGCCGAGTCACCGACGTGTGTCGCCACTTAGGGATTCCGCGCAAAACCTTTTATGACAAGCTCAAAAAGCACGGCCTCAATGCCGATGACTATCGCCACAGCAGCGAGCCCTGATGCAGCAGCTCACCCAGCACTGACCAGGGCGGTACCCAGGGCACCAGCGTTAACGTGGCAATCAGCATCAGTAGATTAGACATAGGCCGCCGGCTATCGCCTAGCTTTAGCGCCGTTCCGAACGAACGCTTTAGCCGAGCGCCTTCAAGATCAACGCTGTACACCTCATCTAAACTCAGATGAATTAGAAATCCGACCAGCGTGGCGGCGCCATGCGACCAGGCAAGCCACGCCGGCTGGCCAAGCAGATTAAAACTCAGCGCGGCGGTGGCCAGGCTACATAGCCCCCCCGCGAGCAGTGAGTGCCAGATGCCGCGATGCACGGTTAAACGCGAAAACAGTACGCTGGCCAAATAACGCACGCAGAAGTAGATCCCACCGCAGGCAACCAGCAGCGCACCGGGCGTGAGCCATGGCTGAAGCAGCAGTGCACCCAAGACCAAGGCTGGCACTGAAAGAAGATTAAAAATCAATCGGATAGAATGTGATCGGTCGGCATCGATGTCGGGCAGAATGCCCCCAAACGTGACCAGCGCAACCATCACCACCGCTTGAGAAGGCGGCCACCAATGGCCCTTCCAGGCTGCGTAAGCTATCAGCATGCCGCCCGCCGCTGCCACTGTAATATGCGTGCGAAAGTTAGCCATGACGCGGCACCCCAGAAAACTGGATAAATTAACAGATTTCTGGCCGACGCGACACGACTATTTACGAAAAAAGGTTGGCAGGGCAACCGCTTAGAGAAAAGGCATCAAACTGACTATTCGGCCAAAAAGCGGTCTTTCAATTTAACGTAGTTACCGGCGGTATAGGGGAAGAAAGCACGTTCGGATTCTTTCAGCGGGCGCAGCGGTTTGGCCGGGTTACCGGCATAAACGTATCCGCTTTCCAGATGCTTACCCGGCGTTACTACGGCGCCAGCGGCAATAATGACTTCATCTTCAACGACCGCGCCATCCATCACAATCGCGCCCATGCCCACCAATATCCGACTACCCAGCGTGCAGCCATGCAAAATCGCCTTATGGCCGATGGTCACATCGTCACCAATAATGAGCGGAAAACCCGCCGGGCTAAAGTCACTTGCGTGGGTAATATGCAGCACGCTGCCATCCTGCACGCTGGTACGCGCGCCGATTCGGATACGATGCATATCGCCGCGGATAACGCTCATCGGCCAAACGGAGCAGTCATCCCCCAGCACCACATCACCAATGACTACGCTTGCCGGATCAATATACACGCGCTCGCCAAGCGACGGCTCCATGCCCTGATAGCGTCTTAACGCACTGCTCATAATTTGCTCCTGCGGTTCTCGATAGACCGTTTAAAGAATATGACTCGCTGACAATAGCGCTTAATGACAGCCAAGAAAGCCTTACAGCAATCCTGTCAGTAGCACGATAAAGGTCAGCGGAATCGATACCCAGCGAAGAATATTTCGCCACACTAAATAGCCGCGCTCGCCGGCACCCAATGCGCTGATGACTCGCTCTTGGGGCATCACCCAAGCGGCAAAAATGGCGATCATCAATCCGCCTAAGGGCAGAAAAACATCCGGCGGTATACTGCTGACCAGCTCGAACACGTTGCGCCCAAAGAGCGGCCGGAACTCAGCAAGCGTTGAAAACGAGAAGGCGGATAGCAGGCCGATTAACCAGACGCTTACCGCCACGACCAGCGTCGAAAGGCTGCGACGCAGCCCCAGCCCCTGCAGCGTCGCGACCATGGGCTCGGCTAGGTTAATCGCCGAGGTCCAGGTGGCTAACAGCAGTAATAAAAAGAACACGCTCAGCCATACTGATCCCCACGGCAATTCAGAAAATGCGATAGGCAGCGTGACAAACATTAAGCCTGGGCCTTCGGCGGGGTCCATGCCTTGGGCAAACACCACCGAGAAAATCGCAATACCCGCCAGTAGCGCAACGCTGATATCGAGCACCGCTACCGCAAACGCGGCTTTTGGCAGGCTTTGCTCTTCAGGCATATAAGCCCCGTACGCCATTAATGCGCAGGCCCCAACCGCCAAGGTAAAAAACGCATGCCCCATTGCATGGACAACCACCGATGGCGTTAGCGCATCGAAAGAGGGCAGAAATAGCCACGCCAACGCGGTGCCAAAGCCATCCGTCGTGGCGGCATAGCCTGCTAATAGCAGCAGCAAAAAATACAGCAGCGGCATCAGCAAATTGTTAAGCCGCTCCAGACCTTTGGCAATACCGGCCGCCACAACGGACATGGTCATAAATAGAAACAGAGTATGATTAAAAATAAGCAGGCCTGGGTTAGCCAAGAAAGCGTCAAAGCCCGCGCCAATCTCCTCAGCGCTCGCGCCGTTGAAATTACCGTTCACGGAGGCAACTAAAAACTCAATCGACCAGCCGGAGACCACCGAGTAGAACGATAAGATACAAAATACGGTGAACGCGCCAAATAGCCCCAGCCAACGCCAATGAGGCGATGCCCCCGCCTCTGACGCCAAGGCCCCTAACGCCTGCATTGGCCCGCGGCGTCCGGCTCGGCCAATTAATATTTCTGCCATCATGACGGGAATGCCTAGCAGCAGCACAAACGCTACATAAACCAGTAAAAATGCCGCACCGCCATTTTCTCCAGCCACGTAGGGAAAGCGCCAGATGTTGCCTAAACCCACTGCAGCACCTGTTATTGCCAAGATAAAGGCCCGCTTAGACCCCCAGCGCTCCAGCGTTTCGCTCATCGTATGCTCCTGCCGTTAGCGGCATTAAAAGGCGGCAAGACTAGCAGGCGCTTGCACGCAGGCCAAACGCTGACCTTCAACCTGCCATTGAAACGCGGCCCCACTGCCCGCACTGTGTCATCATTATCGCGCGTTTTGCGCTTCCTATACGATTTTAAAAACGATGCCACCTGAGGTGCCTATGTCCTCCATCCCCCTGCCCTCCAATCCGTTGCTTGAGACGCACAAGCTCCCCCCTTTTGCTGACATTCGCGCCGAACACGTTGAGCCTGCGGTAGAAACCCTGCTAAACGAAAGCCGCGAGGCCATTGACCTTCTCGCCCAGCAGGCCGCTGCCACGCCGCCCACTTGGGACAATTTCGCAGCGCCGTTTGAGGCCGTCAACGACCGGCTCACCCAAGCGTGGTCACCAATTTCTCATCTCAACGGCACCATGAACTCCCCCGAATTACGCGAGGCGTATCAGGCATGCCTTGAAAAGCTTTCTGCTTTCGGCACCTGGGTGGGCCAACACGAAGGGCTTTTCCATGGTTGGAAAGCGCTGAAAGAAGGTCCGGCCTGGTCATCGCTAGATGCCGCACAGCGGCGCGCCGTCGAGAACGCCTTACGCGATTTCCGACTAGCCGGTGTTGACCTGCCCGAGGATCAGAAAGCGCGCTACGGGAAAATTCAGTCGCGCCTGTCACTACTCTCGAACCAGTTTTCGAATAACGTTCTGGATGCCACCCAGGCATGGCACAAAGATATTGATAGCTTAGATGCGCTCGCGGGCGTCCCAGAAAGTGCCTTAGATACCTTAAAAGCCACCGCCGAGGCGAAAGGCGTGGCGGGCTATCGGATTACCTTGGACTTCCCCAGCTTTTTCCCTGTCGTCAGCTACGCCGACAGTCGCGAGCTGCGCCGCGAGGTATATACCGCTTTCATTACCCGTGCCTCAGACCAAGGCGCGGATGCAGGCAAGTTTGATAACGCCGCCATCGTGGAAGAGATTTTGTCGTTACGTAGCGACATTGCCCAGCTGCTTGGCTTTGCCACCTATGCTGATTATTCTCTGGCCACTAAAATGGCCGAATCTCCCGAGCAGGTGCTCGAGTTCCTCAACGACCTAGCCCGCCGTGCGCTGCCCCAGGCTAAAGAAGAATTTGCCGAACTGAGCGCCTACGCCCGTGACGAGCTAGGCCTGGAAGTACTTGAGCCGTGGGACGTTGCCTACGCCAGCGAGAAACTGCGCGAAGCGCGCCACGCTATCTCCCAAGAACAGCTGCGTCCTTATTTTCCCGCACCGCGCGTCATTGATGGCTTGTTTCAAGTGGTTGAGCGCCTCTACGGCGTGCGCTGTGAAGAAGATACCGAGGCGACTCGCTATCATCCCGACGTACAATACTTCCAGATTACTGAAAACGGCCAGCCGATTGCCGGCTTTTATCTTGACCTCTACGCCCGTGAAGGCAAGCGCGGCGGTGCTTGGATGGCGGACTGTAGGGTACGCCGTCAAACCGACCAGGGCCTGCAGCTGCCGGTGGCCTTTCTAACCTGCAACTTCACGGCACCGGTCGGCGGCCGCCCTGCGCTGCTGACCCACGACGAAGTCACGACCTTGTTCCATGAGTTTGGGCACGGCCTTCACCATATGCTCACCAAGCAGCATATTGCGGATATTTCCGGCATTAACGGCGTGGCCTGGGATGCGGTCGAGCTGCCCAGCCAATTTATGGAGAACTACTGCTGGGAGCGTGAAGGACTAGACCTGCTGGCCAAGCACGTGGATACCGGCGAGCCGCTCCCCTTCGATCTGCTAGAGCGCCTGCAGGCAGCCAAGAACTTCCAGTCGGCCATGGGTATGATGCGCCAAATCGAGCTCTCGCTATTCGATTTACGCCTGCACCATGAACTCAGCGCCCCTAGCGCCAGCGACGTGCAGGGACTGCTCGATGACGTGCGGGCCGCGGTGTCAGTGCTGCCAAAAGTCTCTTTCAATCGCTTCCAAAATAGCTTTGGGCATATATTTGCTGGCGGCTACGCGGCCGGCTACTACAGCTATAAGTGGGCGGAAGTGCTCTCGGCAGATGCCTGGAGTGCCTTTGAAGAGGCTGGCATCTTCGATCCAGAAACAGGCCAGCGCTTTCGTCGCGAAATCCTGGAACAGGGCGGCGCTCGTGATGCCGCCGACCTGTTCGTTGCCTTTCGCGGTCGCGAACCCAGCGTTGAGCCACTGCTTCGCCACTGCGGTATCCGCGCCGCTTGAAACACGTTATCAAGTACACGTTTCAAACCATTGTTTCATGCGCGGCGCCTTGGGCGCCGCGCATCTGATGCCTAGGAGTCTATTATGTCGACGGTTAAGCGCTTTATTGCCGGCGTGATCTGCCCGCGCTGTGCGGAGATGGATCGTATCCGCGCCTGGGAGCAGAATGGCATTCGCTACCGCGAATGCGTCAGCTGCGATTTTTTCGAACAGCTGCCTATTGAAGAAGATGCCCTTACCGAAATGACCACTCGGGTGAACCAGGTGCGCGACGATCAGAAGCAGCAAGATGTACAGCCCGTACGCATCATGGACCCCGGCAAGCCCTCGCGTTAAACGCACTTTTCATCCCGCTAAGGAAGGCCTAACCAAGCACCGCGAGCCTAGCGTCTTCCTCCTCAATGCGTCGACTGCTGACTAATGGCGCCTGACCGGCCTCATTAGTGTGCGGCTATCCGCACATTCAAAATAGCCATCGTGCGAACACTCGGACACTTTGTCCGCCTGGGCTTGCCACGAAAGTTTAATGTGCTTCTCTTAACCAACTGATTTTAAAAAAATAACAATTAAATGGCACAACTATCGCTGTTATAACCTCTGAATAGTCTGATTCATGCCGTGCCAACGAGCAGCATCGAACATGACCGTCAGTCAATAATCCCAATAACAGCTAGGAACTTTCGCCATGCGCAAACATATGCCTAAGACCTTCACGCTACTTGCCAGCAGCGCTCTTCTTATAGCGGCGGCCAGTAGTGCCCAAGCTCAAGCCGATCGCTCAGATTGGCCGGATAACTTCACCGTCGGTACCGCAAGCCAAGGTGGCACGTTCTTCGTTTACGGCTCAGGCTGGGCGAACTTTATTGCTGAGGAAGTTGGCGTATCTGGCGGCGGTGAAGTCACCGGCGGCCCTACGCAAAACTTAGCGCTAGTACATACCGGTGACATGGCGTTTGGCTTAACCACCATGGGCCCTGCGTCTGATGCTGTGAACGGTGAAAGCCCGCTGGCACCCGGCATGAAGATGGACAACGTCTGTGCCATGTTCCCCATGTACGAAACGCCGTTCTCAATTGCGGCACTATCTAGCAGCGGCATCGAATCCATCGCTGACATTCCGGATGGCGCGCGTATCGGCTTTGGCCCCGCGGCGTCCACGTCTGACACCTACTTCCCCGCGATCTTAGAAACGCTCGGCGTGGATTTTGAGCGTCGTAACGGTGGCTGGTCAGACCTAGGCGGTCAGTTGCAGGACGGCTTGCTCGACGTCGTTGCGTTCGCTGCCGGCATCCCGATTCCCGCCGTCAGCCAGCTGGAAGTGCAAACGGACGTCAACATTATTGAGTTCACCGAAGATGAGCTAGCCACCGTGCTGGAAAACTATCCGGTCGCTGAGTTCATGATTCCCGCTAATACGTACACGACGCTTGAAGAAGATGCTCGTGCCGTTTCCATGTGGAACTTTGCTATCGCTGGCTGTGACCTTCCGGAAGACTTCATTTACGAAGTGACCAAGGCGACCATGGAAAACAACGAGCGCATGCGCTCAATCCACCGCAGTGCTGAAACCACAATTCCAGAAAACATTGTGCACAACACCGTACTGCCCTTTCATCCAGGCGCTGCGCGTTGGTACAAAGAGAACGGCTATGAAATTGCTGATGACATGATCAACTAAGCAACGTTTACCGCTCTAACTGCCCCGTCTCGGCCTTGCCGGGCGGGGCAGATTTCGCTCCTGCTATCCCTTTGTCTGCTTTTGCTGTGAGGGTGAACTCTAATGAGTCACAAAACCGACCAAGAACCCAACGGTCTCAATGATGATGCCAACGTGGCGTCAACAGTACCCGAGTCCATTGCCGATGGTGTCGATGACGACGTTGTTGAATCTAATCGCCGCCTGTTTGCCGGCTGGCAGTTCTTATTATTTGCGGCATTAGCCATTGCTTATTCTAGCTTCCACCTGTTTTCCCTAAACGTGTACCCGATGGAAACCTGGTCGTTTCGGATTGTGCACATAGCCGGGGCGCTTATTCTCGGTTACGGGCTATTTGCCGGCGCTCGATTTGCCGACGAGGAACACCAAACGTCAGGTGCATGGATTAAATGGGTGAGCTACGCACTGCTTATTCCTGCGGCCTATACGTTGGCGCAAGTCTTTTTAATGCACCAAACGCTCAGCGGCGGTGCGATGCGCATCGACCCTAACATCGAAAACTGGCATTACGGCTACCCGCTGATGGCGACCACGGCCTGTGCCGTTGTGCTGTCCTGGTTTTATCGTCAGGCGCGGCATCGCTTTAACCCTGCCGACCTTGTGCTCATGGTATGTGCGCTGGCCAGCGCCGGTTATTTGCTAGTGGCTTTCAACACGAATATACGCATGTCGACGGGCACCTCCTTTGCGCCGTCAGGCATCTCTTGGGCGGCGATCGCGGGCTCGCTACTGATTCTTGAGCTTACCCGCCGCGTGGCCGGTTTAGCCTTGGTCGTCATTTCAGCGGTGTTCCTGGGCTATGTTTTCGTCGGTCCTTATTTACCCGGCTTTTTAGGCTACCCGGGGCTGTCGCTACAGCGCTTCTTCAGCCAGGTGTATACCGATGCCGGCATTTTAGGCCCCACCACCGCCGTATCATCGACCTATATTATTCTGTTCATTATTTTTGCCGCGTTCCTGCAAGCGTCGAAAGTGGGCGACTACTTCGTCAACTTTGCTTTCGCTGCTGCAGGGCGCGCCCGCGGTGGCCCGGCCAAAGTGGCTATTTTTGCGTCTGGCTTGATGGGCATGATTAACGGCACCTCCGCAGGCAACGTGGTTTCCACCGGCTCGCTGACCATTCCATTGATGAAGAAAGTCGGCTATCCGGCGCGTAGCGCGGGGGCGATCGAAGCGGCGGCTTCAACGGGTGGGCAAATCATGCCGCCGATTATGGGCGCCGGTGCGTTCATCATGGCCGAAGTGACGGGCATTCCGTATACCGAAATTGCCATTGCGGCGATCATTCCGGCGATTCTTTATTTTGCCTCTATCTACTTTATGGTCGACTTTGAAGCCGCCCGTAAAGGCATGCGCGGCATGCGCAAAGATGAGATCCCGCTGTTCTCCAAGCTGGTTAAGCAGGTCTATCTGTTCGCGCCGATTATTATTCTGATCGCGGCGTTGTTCATGGGCTACTCGGTGATTCGTGCGGGCACGCTGGCAACCGCGTCAGCGGCCGTCGTAAGCTGGATTTCACCCAATAAAATGGGTATTCGTGCGATTCTTAAAGCGCTGCAAATCGCGGGCACCATGTCGGTTCAGATTATCGCCGTGTGCGCCTGTGCGGGCTTAATCGTGGGCGTTATCTCACTGACCGGCGTTGGCGCTCGCTTCTCGTCGTTACTGCTTGGCTTAGCCGGTGTTAGCCAGCTGCTGGCGCTGGTATTCGCTATGCTGATTAGCATTTTGCTCGGTATGGGCATGCCGACCACCGCCGCCTATGCCGTCGCCGCCTCCGTGGTAGCGCCTGGCTTGATCAATATTGGCATTGAGCCGCTGATCGCTCACTTCTTCGTGTTCTACTTTGCGGTGGTGTCGGCGATTACTCCTCCCGTTGCGCTGGCGTCTTATGCAGCGGCCGGTATTTCTGGCGACAATCCAATGGGCACGTCCGTGGCATCGTTCAAGATTGGCTTGGCCGCCTTCATCGTGCCGTTTATGTTCTTCTACAGCCCTGCCATGCTGATGGAAGGCACGCCGATGGAAATCCTGCGCGTGGGGGTCACCGCAACGCTGGGTATTATCTTGCTGTCAGGCATGGTTCAAGCGTGGTTCTTTGGGCCGGTCAACGCATGGCAACGCGTACTGATGCTGGTGGGCGCCATGTTTATGATCTATGGCGGTATTTATACCGACGTTCTGGGGCTTGCGATTGGTATCGGGCTGTTTGTCATGCAGCGTAAGCTACATGGCAGTGGTAATAAAACGGCTCAAGCTGGCTAATCACGCTAAGCCGCTAAACGCTAAGTGTAAAAAACCCCGCTCAATGGTCATTGAGCGGGGTTTTTAGTTACTGGATGCTTAACAGCGCATCTTAGCCGGTCAGGTTGTCGACTATTTTGAGCACCGGTGCTGCTTGGTTGAGAGTATAAAAATGCAGGCCGGGGGCGCCGCCATCCAACAGTCGCTGGCAAAGCTGGCTCACCACGTCGGTTCCAAAGGCGGCAATCGCCTCACTGTCATCGCCATAGGACTCTAGCTGCTTGCGAATCCAGCGGGGAATCTCAGCGCCGCAGGCATCAGAGAAGCGCGCCAGCTTAGTGTAGTTGGTGATCGGCATAATACCGGGAATGATCGGCTGTTCGACCCCAAGCGCGCGAACTTTATCGACAAAATTGAAATAGGCATCGGCGGTGAAAAAGTACTGGGTGATCGCCATGTTGGCGCCAGCCTTCATTTTGCGCACGAAGTTTTCCACGTCTTTATCTAGATTAGCCGCCTGTGGATGAGACTCTGGGTAAGCCGCGACCGCAATCTCGAAATGATCGCCGGTTTCAGCACGAATAAACTCCACCAGCTCATTGGCATAGCGTAATTCGCCAATGCTTGCCATGCCCGACGGCATATCGCCACGCAGGGCAACCAGACTATTCACGCCTTCTTCGCGATACTGCGCTAGCAGATCACGCAACTGCGCTTTTTCACTGCCAATACAGGATAGGTGCGGCGCGGTCGTGATGCCGCTTTGGCTAACGGTGCGTACCAGCTCACGCGTGCGCGCCTGCGTCGACCCACCGGCGCCATAGGTGACTGAAAAAAACCGCGGCTGCCGGGCAGCTAGCTCATCACGAACGTGTATTAGCTTGTCGTGCCCAGCATCAGTATTGGGCGGAAAGAATTCAAAGCTGATACCCAGCGGATGCTCAAGGCTGCTCATGGAATTTCCTTTTTAGGGTCAATAGGCGTGATATTTTGAGGTATTCTCGCTGTTCAGATGCGCTAGGGCTAATGAAAGATTTCACGCTCGGCCTTTAATTCGGCTCATGTTGGCTGACCAGAATACATACCAAGCACCACGCACTCATACGGGAGAATCAATGGATCTTGCACCTGGGGCACTGGCTGGACCGTTATTAATGTTGCTCAGCTATGTGGGATTAGGCTGGATCGCCGCCCAACGGCTCAAGCTAGACCCACGTCCCATCGCGACACTGCTGGTTTACTTGATTGCACCCTTTACCATTTTTCGCGCGCTGATGAATGGCGGGCCGACGCCGAACTATCTATTGCTCACATTAGCGCTGTTCATCCTGTCGAGCCTCATGGCGCTGATTGTCCATCGTCTCACGCGTGATCGTTTTGGCGAGCAGGAGGCGGCGCTACTGGCATTTTCTTCGGGAACCGGCAATACCGGTTATTTCGGCTTACCGATCGCGTTTATATTGCTGCCCCCAGAAGGCGTTACGCTTTATCTGTTCTGCATGCTGGGGATTAATATTTATGAATTTACCGTCGGGTTTTATCTCAGCGCTCGCGGTCGCTTTTCGGTACGCGAAAGCCTGATCAAAATTTCTCGCTTACCGCTTATCTACACCTTCTTACTAGCGCTCCTGCTGAGCAGTCTAAAAATAACGCTGCCCGCTGAAGTAATGAGTGCGCTGGAGGTCTTCCCCGCCACCTACACGCTGTTAGGCATGATGATTATCGGCATGACGCTGAGCCAGGTGACCCTAGCCGCCTGGGATACCCGCTTTGTAGCGAGCTGCGTAGGGTTGCGTTACCTGCTGTGGCCTCTGGTGATGCTGGCTGCCGTGCTGCTATTGCAGGGGCTCGGCCTTCTTTCGCCTGAACTGGGTATGGCGATGCTGTTGCTGGGCGTCGTACCGATGGCGTCTAACGTGGTGGTGGTCGCTATGGAGCTGGGGATTCAGCCGCAAAAAGGCGCTCTGGCAGTGCTGGTTTCAACGCTGCTGGCACCGCTGCTGATCCCGCTTTATCTCGGCTTCATGCTGCATATAACGGGGCTTAGTTAAGCTGTCTTGCTAAGCATTTTGAATAAGCGGTCTGACTAAAAACCATCAACGCCCGCCTGTTGAAGCTTTTGCGCCATGCGCTGCACCTCTGGGTGGCTAAAAAATGCCACTAACGCATCAGCGCGAACCGGGCCCACGCCGCTAATGGCCTGCCACTGCGCGTGCTGATAATCCGCCAAGGCAGACCAGTCACCGATGCGTGCACTACCGCCTGGCGGCATGCCAAGGGCTGCCAGCCAATCAGCATAAGAGGCCGAGCGTGCGGTCTCAAACTGTTCGATCAGCGCGCCAGCGCTGGTCTCACCAATGCCGTGAGCCTGCTGTAGCTCACCTGGCTCCACGCTCATCCAGTCCAGCAGCTGTGTTACCACGCCGGCTTCCAGCAACGCGTGCCAGGTGCCTTCGCCAACGCCTTGCATATCGAGCTGCTCACCGAGATAGGTAAGCCGTGCCAACAGCTGGGCATCGCAGCCAGCGGTTAATTCAAAACAGCTGAGTAGATGATAGCGCTGCGGCGACGGCGCGCTCAGCGGTGCGCGCTCCTGGGTATGCCATACCACCTCCGTTAGTTGGGGGATGGTCAACCCTGCCAGCGTGACCGCCACTTGGTCGCCGGGGCGTACATCCATTGACGCCCAGCGCTCAAGCGACCCTAGCGAAACGCGGCTAATTCGCCGCCCCTCCAGCCGTACCGGGTTGAGCCATACTAGCGGCGTCACGCGTCCGGTGCGTCCAACGCGAAACTCAATGCCCCGCACCTGTGCTAGCGCCTGCTGCGCAGGGTATTTCCAGGCCAGCGCCCACTCCGGCGGTGAGGACGACCAGCTTGACACGCCGGGGCGCTCCGCTTGTTTGATCACGACGCCGTCAGTGGCAAATGGCAGCGGGCCGTTAAACCAAGTTTCGCGCCAGTCGGCGGCGTCACGCTGGCTATCAAGCGCGTGGGTATAGTCAGCGGTATCAAAGCCCAGGCGAGTCAGCTGCGCTAAACGCTCGGTCATGCTCGTTGGGCCATCGGGCCAATCCCACACAAACAGCCCAATACGCTCAAACGTAGCATCGGTAGGTGATGACTGCGCCATCGCACCTGCGACCGCGCCACGAGCGCCCGATGCGGGCGAGCTTGACTGAACGTGTTGATTTAATCGCCAGTACAGCTCGCCTTGAAGTACCGCCGAAAGCGGTTCTGAAAGCATATTAGGAACCGCGGGAAGCTGGCGCACGCGTGCCGTCCAGTCCTGGCCGCGCTCGCCGTCACCACGGCTAACCCCGTCGACCAGCTCACCCTGGTCATAGCGTAGCGTGATAGCCACGCCGTCAACTTTGGGTTGAATCCACAGGTCATCGCGACGGCTGGTGAAGCGCCTTACACCGTCTTCATCGGCTTTATGGAGCCCGCGCTGGGCCGCCGGGTGTTCAAGCGTTGCGTCACTAGGTGCCAGCGGCGAAAGCGGCCTATGCTCAAATTCATTGCCTAAGCAGCGCTGCCAGGTGGCCAGGCGCTCCACGGTCTGATCGTAAAGGGCGTCGTCGATCAGTGACACGCCCTCATCATGGTAGGCGGTGTCCCAACGCTGGACCTGCTGGGCTAATGCGTGGCTTTCTCTGGCTAAGCGCTCAGCCTGCCAGTGGGGGCACTCACTAGCCTGTGCGGAAAAAGTGACAAGCCCCATAAGACCACTGAGCATCCAGATTGCGGTAGTGCCTGACACTGCTCCATTAAACTTTGCTCTATTAAACGTTGATCCATTAAACAATGACCCATTAAACGCTGCGCCGTTAAGCATTGCGGTCCCCTTACCCGTTTAAATATTAATCGGCAAACAGAACAGCCTAGCGCAGGGCTTGGACATAAAGCATAAAAAAAGCCCCCGGCCGAAGCCAAAGGGGCGATCTCTTACAAACCGTGTAGCCAAACGCTTACAAATTAGCGGCCTGGCGCAACGCATCGGCTTTATCAATTTTTTCCCACGGAAAAGCCGTAAAGGTTTCCGTATGCTGCTCGCCTTTATCGTCGCTCCAGGTGTAGCTGTGCTCGAACGGCGCGCGGCCAAAGTGACCATACGCGGCGGTGAGTTGATACATCGGGTGCAGCAGATCCAGCATTTTGGTAATCGCGTAAGGGCGAAGATCAAAGTGCTCACGCACCAGCGCCACAATCTGCTTGTCTTCAATCTTGCCGGTACCAAAAGTGTCGATCGACACCGAGGTCGGCTCAGCCACACCAATCGCGTAGGAGACCTGAATCTCGCACTTATCAGCCAGCCCTGCCGCCACGACGTTCTTCGCTACATAGCGGCCCGCATAGGCGGCGCTACGATCCACTTTTGAGGGGTCTTTGCCTGAGAATGCACCGCCGCCGTGACGCGCCATGCCGCCGTAGGTGTCAACGATGATTTTACGTCCGGTTAATCCACAGTCACCGACCGGGCCGCCGATAACGAATTTGCCGGTTGGATTAATATGGTATTGGGTATTATCGTCTAGCCAGTCAGCGGGGATCACGTGCTCAATAATCTCGCGCTTAACCATCTTACGCAGATCTTCTTGCCCAATGTCTGGATCGTGCTGGGTAGAAAGTACGATAGCGTCGACACCGCACGGACGGCCCTGGGCGTTATAGCGGATAGTGACCTGGCTTTTTGCATCCGGACGCAGCCAAGGCAGCAGGCCATTTTTGCGCAGCTCAGCCTGGCGCTCGACTAAACGGTGAGAATAATGAATGGGTGCGGGCATGAACGAATCGGTTTCATTGGTCGCATAGCCAAACATCAGCCCCTGGTCGCCGGCGCCTTGATCTTCTGGCTTGGTACGATCAACGCCCTGAGCAATCTCAACGCTCTGCTTGCCGATAAGATTAATCACGCCACAGGTAGCGCCATCAAAGCCTACCTGTGAGGAGCTATAGCCGATGTCGGTGATCACATCACGCACCAGCATTTCCAGATCGACCCACGCGGACGTCGTGATTTCACCGGCAATAATCGCCACCCCGGTTTTTACCATCGTTTCACAGGCGACACGCGCCTGTTTATCACGGGCGATGATGGCATCTAATACGGCATCAGAAATCTGGTCAGCAATCTTATCAGGATGACCTTCGGAGACCGACTCGGAGGTAAACAGGGAATATTCGCTCATCGCGCACTCGACCCTCTGTATGACGGCTGTAGCAAATCCACAGCATCAGCAGGAAATCATGGCAGGTGCCCCTGCCCGTATATAGAGGCGGCAGCATCACGTTCTCCACCACCTCGGGAGGCAGAGTCTACACGCTGTCGGCGATGCTTCCCAGAACGCGTGCCCCAGAATTTACCGGCACATTTGCTTGCGCATTTGCCGCCACATGGGAAGTCAGCGACAATAGCGCCTTTATAATTTCTGTTTTCAGGCGAGGAGCACCCCCATGCCGTCCCGTTTTGAGCTAGCCAATGCCATTCGCGCCCTTTCCATGGATGCTGTTCAGAAGGCCAAATCCGGCCATCCGGGCGCCCCCATGGGCATGGCTGATATTGCCGAGGTGCTATGGAATGACTACCTCAAGCACAACCCCGAAGACCCCAAGTGGGCTGATCGCGACCGGTTCGTGCTGTCTAATGGCCATGGCTCCATGCTGCTTTACTCGCTGCTGCACCTCAGCGGCTACGAGCTTAGCCTGGAACAGCTGCAAAATTTCCGTCAGCTGCATTCGCCCACGGCGGGGCATCCGGAGTTTGGCTATGCCCCCGGCATTGAAACGACCACGGGCCCGCTCGGCCAGGGCTTTGCTAACGCCGTAGGCTTTGCCATGGCTGAAAAGACCTTGGCAGCGCAGTTCAATCGTCCCGGCCATGCCATTGTCGATCACCATACCTGGTGTTTCTTAGGCGATGGCTGCTTGATGGAAGGCATCTCCCACGAAGTCGCTTCGCTAGCCGGTACCCAACAGCTGGGTAAATTGATCGCGCTGTACGACGATAACGGCATCTCAATCGATGGCGAAGTGGAAGGCTGGTTTACCGACGATACCGCCAAACGCTTTGAAGCTTACGGCTGGCACGTGGTGCCAAACGTCGATGGTCACCAGCCAGAGGAAGTTAAAGCGGCCATTGAACTGGCAAAGAGCCACGACGATAAGCCTAGCCTGATTATCTGCAAAACCATTATCGGTTTTGGCGCACCTAACAAGCAGGGCAAAGAAGACGCCCACGGCTCGCCGCTGGGTGACGATGAAGTCGCCCTGGCACGTACACAGCTGGGCTGGGAGCATGCACCGTTCCATATCCCCGAGCCGATCTATTCTGCCTGGGATGCTCGCGACGCTGGCAAACAGGCGCAGCAGGCGTGGGAAGACCGCTTTGCTCGCTATACAGACGCTTTCCCAACCGAGGCGCGCGAATTCACGCGTCGTATGAAGCGCCAGCTGCCTGCCGAGCTTGCCACTGAAGCATTGATTGAGCAGGCGCAAGAGAAGGGAGAAAGCATCGCATCGCGCAAGGCATCATTTGAAGCGCTGAATGTGATTGGCCCGCAAATGCCGGAACTGTTGGGAGGCAGTGCGGATCTGGCACCGTCTAACCTGACCTTCTGGAAAGGTGCCAAGGCGATTACCCCTGAAGACGCCAGCGGCAACTACCTGCATTACGGCGTACGTGAGTTTGGCATGGGCGCGATCATGAACGGTATCGCGCTGCACGGCGGCTTGGTGCCTTACGGCGCCACCTTCCTGATCTTCATGGAATACATGCGTAACTCGATTCGTATGGCATCGTTAATGGGTCAGCAGGTGATTTACGTGTTTACCCATGACTCCATCGGCCTGGGTGAAGACGGCCCGACGCACCAGCCCATTGAGCAGCTTACCAGCCTGCGCACGACGCCCAACCTTAATACCTGGCGTCCTTGCGATGCGGTCGAAACGGCCGCCTCATGGGATGCGGCGATCAAACGCCACTCCGGCCCGACCGCGCTGGTACTCTCACGTCAGAATCTGCCGCACCAGCAGCGCACTCAAGCGCAGCTAGCGGCCATTCAAAACGGCGGCTACGTTCTTAAAGACCCGACTCTTAAAGACAGCCAAGGCACGCCAGAAATGCCCGAGCTGATTCTGATTGCCACCGGCTCAGAAGTATCGCTCGCGATGGACGCCGCTGCCGAGCTTGAGCAGCAGGGTAAAGCCGTTCGCGTTGTGTCCATGCCCTCTGCATACCGTTTCAACGGCCAGGACGCCGAGTACCGTGAAAGCGTGCTGCCCAAAGCGATCACCAAGCGGATCGCTATCGAAGCGGCGCATGCCGACTACTGGTACAAGTATGTGGGTCTGGAAGGCCGTGTGATTGGCATGACGACCTACGGCGAATCGGCACCCGCGGATGATCTGTTCAAGCACTTCGGTTTTACGGTCGACAATATCGTCAAGCAAGCTCACGAACTGCTCGGCTAGGCCATGCCGGCACTCAGTGGCTTTTTATGGCTGATTAGCTACTGGCTGATCGGTGAAGTGGTCATCTACTTCACCGGTCTGCCGGTTTCTTCAGGCGTGATTGGCATGCTGCTGCTGTGTGCCACGCTTGCGCTGTACGGTCGCGTGCCTAGCAGTATTGCCGCAGCGGCACAGCCGCTGATTGCGCTGCTCGCTATGCTGATTATGCCCGGTGTCGTCGGTGTGTTTTTTATCATTGGCGAATTAGCCGGGCAGTGGACGGCGATTCTTATCGCCTTAGTGGTGGGCACACTTCTTAGCGTCGTCACCACCCTTTGGTTGCTTAAGCGACTAATTGGGCAATCTTATGAACGCTGATCTATCGCCGTTAGAGCTGCTAACCGCCACGCCGCTATTTGCGGTAGGGCTAACGCTGGTTGCTTACTTGATTGGTAATCGGCTGTTTCAGCACCTTAAACGCCCTTCTTGGCTACCCGCTATCTTAATCGCGGCACTGCTACTGGCCGGAGCGCTCTCGCTGATAGGACTGCCTTATCCGACCTATCAAGAGGGCGCGATATGGCTAACGGTATTGCTGGGGCCCGCGACGGTGGCGCTAGGCATGCCACTTTATCAACAGCTGCCGCGAATCGTGGAACTCTGGCGGCCGCTGGCGATTTGTTTACCTATTGCCGCCACGCTAGCGGCTTTCTATGCGCTTGCTATTGCCTGGCTGCTGGGCAGCTCCGACACCATACTCGCCTCCATTGCGGCCAAGTCCGTGACAGCGCCGATTGCTATCGGCATTACTGAGCAGCTTGGCGGTAAGGTGTCGCTGCTGCTAGGCGCACTGCTTGTAACCGGTGTTATTACCATTCCATGCGTCAGCATTGCCGCGCGTTTGCTGCATATCAACGATGAACGCTTGATCGGTTTCGCCCTTGGCCTGAATGGGCACGCCATTGGTACCGTCAGAGCATTCGAGATCAGCCCCGCCGCGGGTGCGTTCGCGTCACTGGGAATGAGCCTTACAGGCATCTTCACTGCGGTGCTGCTGCCGCTTGCCTGGCGACTGCTAGGCATGAGCAGCGGATACGCATAGCCGACTGAAATACGCTATTATCGCGGGGTTTGCTATCCCACTTTTGATCATCGATTTACTTTTAAGAGCCGCCTTTGTGTATGGCTAATTCCGCCTCTACGTATCGCATCGCTATTAACGGCTACGGACGCATTGGCCAATGCGTGCTGCGGGCCCTCGTCGAGCGGCAACTTCCTGGCATTGAGGTCGTGGCTATCAACGAACTCTCTGATCTCGCTACGATGACGTACCTGACGCGCTACGACACGACGCACGGCCGTTTTCCGGGTGAGGTCGATAACGACGGCCATGATCTCATCGTTAACGGCCAGCGCATCCAGATACTGTGCGAACAAGATCCGCGCAATCTACCCTGGAAAGCACTCGATGTAGACCTGGTGCTGGAGTGTTCAGGAAGCTTTAAAGACCGCGCCTCGGCCGAGCTGCATTTAGCCGCGGGCGCCAAGCGGCTGCTGTTTTCTCAACCCGCGGAGAATGACGTTGATGCCACCATTGTGTGGGGCATTAATGAAGACCAGATGAGGCTGTCTCAGCGCATTCTTTCCGCCGCATCGTGCACGACCAACTGCCTGGTGCCGCTGCTAACCGTTTTAGATGAAGCGCTCGGGCTTGAGCACGGCGTGACGACAACGATCCACTCGGCGATGAACGATCAGCCGGTGATTGATGCCTACCATCAAACGGATCTGCGCCTCACCCGCTCGGCGATGCAGTCGATTGTTCCCGTCGACACCGGCTTGGCGCTCGGCATTAGCCGCTTAATGCCTCATCTTGCGGGCCGCTTTGAGTGCTTACACGTACGCGTGCCGACGATTAACGTCTCTGCGATGGACGTGGCCCTCACGGTTCGCAGCGATACTCATCGCGATGCGGTGAATGCGCTGCTCCTGACGGCCAGCCGGCAGCGTTTACAGGGCGTTCTTGGCTATACTGAAGCCCCCATGGCGTCGATTGATTTTAATCACGATCCACGCTCAGGCATTCTGGACGCTACCCAAACCCGGGTCGCTGGCAAACGCCTCATCAAGCTGCTGTGCTGGTTCGACAACGAGTGGGGATTTGCAAATCGCATGCTCGACATTAGCCATCGACTAGCCAGACTTTCGACAGAAACGTAATCCGAACACGAGGAAACCGCTCACATGAATGTGAAGAAAATGACTGACCTTCCCTTGGAAGGACAACGCGTGCTGATCCGTGAAGATTTAAATGTGCCCATTAAACATGGCCGCGTCTCCAGCGACGCCCGCCTGCGCGCAGCGCTGCCCACCATTCAGGCAGCCATGGACGCTGGCGCGAAAGTCATGCTGATGAGCCATTTAGGACGCCCTACTGAAGGCGAACCTGCCGATGAGTTTTCTCTTGCCCCCGTTGCTGAGCACCTGAGCGGCCTATTGGGTCGCCCGGTGCCTCTGGTGACCGCGTATCTCGGCGAAACGCTGGCACTCGACAATGGTGATGTCGTCCTTCTTGAGAACGTGCGCTTCAACAGCGGCGAGAAGAAAGATGACGAGCAGCTGGCGAAGCAGTACGCCGCGCTGTGCGATATTTTTGTTATGGATGCTTTCGGTACGGCCCATCGGGCACAGGCCTCGACCCACGGCGTCGCCCGCTTTGCACCCAGCGCCTGCGCAGGACCATTGCTGGCCAAAGAGCTCGACGCGCTACAAAAAGCGTTAGCGAATCCGGCCCGCCCTATGGCCGCCATTGTCGGCGGCTCAAAAGTCTCAACAAAGCTAGACGTACTCACGACGTTAGCTGATAAATGCGATCAGCTCATCGTGGGTGGAGGCATCGCCAATACCTTTATTGCCGCAGCGGGCTACAATGTCGGTAAATCATTGCATGAAGCCGACTTGATCGATCAGGCTAAAGCGCTGATGGAAAAAGTCTCGATCCCGCTACCTACCGATGTAGTCGTGGCCACTGAGTTTTCTGAATCAGCGCAGGCGATTGTCAAACCCGTCGACCAAGTAGCCGACAACGAGATGATTTTAGATATCGGTCCTGAGACGGCTGCTCACTTAGCCACCATGCTTAAAGATGCTGGCACCATTTTATGGAACGGGCCGGTCGGCGTATTTGAAATAGACCAGTTTGGTAACGGCACTCAGGTTATTGCCCAGGCCATTGCAGATAGCGCGGCTTTCTCTATTGCCGGTGGTGGTGACACGTTAGCGGCCATCGATAAATACGCCATTGCGGATCGCGTTTCCTATATTTCTACCGGTGGCGGCGCCTTCCTTGAGTATGTTGAAGGCAAACAGCTACCGGCCGTAGCGGCCCTCGAAGCGGCTGCCAAACGCGGCTAATTTGTTGTAAAAAACGCACTAGACAACGTGAACCCGCGCTGCTTGCAGCACGGGTTCAAATAACTAATTTCTCACAACGTCCACAGGTAAGGTGATTTCATGGCTCTAATCAGCATGCGCCAGATGCTCGACCACGCTGCCGAATACGGCTACGGCATTCCGGCTTTCAACGTCAATAACCTCGAGCAGATGCGCGCCATTATGGAAGCCGCCGATGCCACCGACTCGCCGGTCATCGTACAAGCATCTGCGGGTGCGCGTAAATACGCGGGAGCGCCATTCCTGCGTCATTTGATTTTAGCCGCGGTTGAGGAGTTTCCTCACATTCCGGTGGTCATGCACCAGGATCACGGTACCAGCCCTTCCGTCTGCCAGCGCTCTATTCAGCTCGGCTTCTCCTCGGTGATGATGGACGGCTCGCTGGGCGAAGACGGTAAAACGCCAACTGACTACGACTATAATGTTGACGTTACCCGTCGCACGGTAGAAATGGCACATGCCTGTGGCGTTTCCGTTGAAGGCGAGCTGGGCTGCTTGGGTAGCCTGGAAACCGGCATGGCCGGTGAAGAAGACGGCATTGGCGCTGAAGGCAAGCTGGATATGGAGCAGATGCTCACAGACCCTGAGGAAGCCGCCGAATTCGTTAAAGCCACTCAGGTCGATGCACTGGCCATCGCTATTGGCACCAGCCACGGCGCTTACAAATTTACCAAGCCACCCACGGGCGATACGCTTTCAATCCAGCGCATCAAAGAAATTCACGCGCGTATTCCAGATACCCACCTAGTGATGCATGGCTCGTCCTCAGTGCCGCAAGAATGGCTGAAAATCATTAATCAGTACGGCGGCCAGATTCCCGAAACTTACGGCGTGCCGGTGGAAGAAATCATCGAAGGGATTAAACACGGCGTACGTAAGGTCAATATCGACACTGACCTACGCCTAGCCTCTACCGGCGCAGTGCGTCGTTTTATGGCTGAGAACCCCGCTGAATTCGATCCGCGTAAGTTCTTGAAAGAAACCGTCACCGCGATGCGCGACCTATGTATCGCTCGCTACGAAGCGTTCGGCACAGCAGGCAATGCCAGCAAAATCAAGCCGATTAACTTAGAAGAGATGTTCCTGCGCTACGAGCGCGGCGAACTGGCACCTAAGATCAAATGATCGCCTAGCTAAGCCTGTTCAAAAAGACGACCCTTTGGTCGTCTTTTTTTGTGCCACTGCCTTTTCGTAACCCTACTTTTCATAGTCCTACTTTTCACAGCCCTACTTTTTATAACCCTGCTTTTCATAACCCAGGTTATAGGCCGCAATATACATATTGCATTGCAGCATTAATGCGCTAACACTGTTCATTAGGCCACGAGGTTTCGCGGCCCAACACAGAGGCAAGCCGCTAATGAAACGCTCATCAACCCTGCCATTGATCCCTACTACGCCCGTGGCGATGTTCGATATATGGAAAGTCGGCCTTATGGCGTGCGAGCTATGGTCTACCTCTTTGTCCACCATCACTATGCGCAACCACTTATGGCAAACGCAGCCGTTCTTCAGCCCTAAAATGATGCAAGAAAATCAGCGCATGGTGACCGAAAAACTCGAGGCCAGCATGGAAGCTGGCCTCGTCATACAAAAAGCACTGTTTAGTTCAATGAACGGTCAGCTAGCTCCCTGGTGGGTCACTAGCAAACATACGATGAAGCCTTATCACCAGCGCAGTAGCGCTAACTCGCGCCGACTTGCCCAGTAATGCATTAGGCACTGACGCTACTCGCTATCGTCAGTGCCATCATCGTTTTGGCTGTTTTCCTCTTCACTGCTGTTGATCGCATCATTGGGGCTACCGGTTCCTCCGGTGCCAGCACCGGGGCTTTCTTCTTCTCCCGTTGAGGGCGCAAGCTCTACGTCATCCTCGCCTGCGCGAGTTTGATCACTCGCTTCACTAGTATCGCTAGACGACAGCTCGCCATCGCGCTTTACCGACCCTGCTTTTATGCCGTACTCCTCTTCCAAGGCCTTATCGTCTAGCGGGGCGTGCTGCCCTTCCTCCGGTGCATGGTTATCGGCAAAAACATAGCCCGTCGTCGCGAATAAAGCAGCGCTAAGCGTAAAGGGAAGAACCCAGGTAACTAATCGCATGGCGCGATCTCCATTGGTGATGACAAAGGATATTGCATACTATCTCGTCAGCGCAGTCGTCGTAAAATTGAGCATGGCTATTTTAAGCTGGCTCAAGAGCAACACGCTGGCAAGTAAAAAATAACAAAACAGTGTTCACAAAAGGCAAAAAATCCCGTTCAATAGAGGATGATTGGCTTTAACTAACACTGGCAGCGCTTGAGCCGCTGCAAGGAAATGCAATGCCGCTCCCACTTTTGCTGTTTGACTGTGATGGCACGCTCGTTGACAGCGAGCCTATTCTCGCGGAAGAAATGGCCTTAGGCCTCAATGCGGTAGGGCTGCCTTTTGCCGCCACTGACTACCTTGGCGAGTTTCGTGGCGCGCGTTTTCGGCGGATTGTTGCCGAACTGCAAAAACGCCACGGCGACGTCGATCCGGACAAGCTCGACAGCATGGAAACTCACATGCGGGCTACTTTAGCCACTCGACTTTCCCAGGAACTAACGACGATACCTGGTGCCCATGAAGCACTGGATATATTGGCTGGCTATCCCAGCGCAGTGGTATCCAATGGCCCAGAAAGTAAAATTCATACCGCGTTAGATGTTACGGGCCTTAGCGACTACTTTGGGAACCGTTTATTCAGTGGCTATACCGCCAATTGCTGGAAGCCTGAGCCCTGTTTACATCTACATGCAGCGAGTATCATGGGCTACTTGGCAAGTGACTGTATTGCCATTGATGACGCACTGGTCGGTGTTCAGGCGGCCCAGCAAGCTGGAATGACGGTCATCCATTTAAATCGTTTCCCCGATGCTGAGACAACGCCTGAAAACGCTATTATGATCAGCAATATGTATCAGTTACCTGCAGTAGTGGAGCGACTCACTCGTGAATATTGGCAAACCCCGGTGCCTCAGCACTCGGCAGGGGGGCGATAATGGCGTCTTTGCGTGATCAGCTAGGTGGGCTGGTTTATTCCACCGAGCACGGCAAAACCTGCCCGACATGTAGAGAAGCGCTTGATGCGTGTAACTGCGATAATGCAAGTGAGCAGCAGCGCCTATCGGCTCTTGATGGCGTGGTGCGTATCCGCCGAGAAACCAGTGGTCGTAAAGGTAAGGGCGTGACTACCGTTAGCGGCATTCCTTTGCCAAGCGGTGATCTTAAACGTTTGGCAAAAACGCTTAAGCAGCGTTGTGGGACGGGTGGCGCGGTTAAAGAAGGGATTATCGAAATCCAAGGCGATCATCGAGATACCCTACACCAGGCGTTAAGCGCTCTCGGATACCAGGTCAAATTCGCTGGAGGCTAACACCTCTATAATACGATGACTTATCGCTAGGTAAGTCGCAGAGCAAGGCACTGCAATGGCTTGGCTGGAATATTTGCTACCGCTAATCTTCTTATTCCCGATGGCGGCAATGGGCAGCATCGTGTTGGCGCTTCGTAGCTTACATGACGCCCGTGTTCACTCCCCTTTCAATGCGCCCCTGCATGAACCAGGCCAAGCATTGCGCTACCGACTTGACCAAGCTTTTTCTAGCCTATTTTTAAACGGCGCGCTGGGGCCCATCATCAGCCTGGCGCCACTCGTTTATGGCATGGGGCGCATGCTGTTTGTCGAACGACAGGATTGGGTTGAATGGGCGTTGTACGGGCTGCTAAGTACATTACTCGTTCTGATATTTTCCCTACTGCTAGTACGTGACTACCAGCGCATACGGCGATTAAAGCTTGGCTTGGCCTGCGAGCTTGCCGTTGGGCAAGAGCTTGCGCGCCTAGTTCGCCCCGACGCACATCCCTACTACGTCTTCCACGATGTGCCCACCGATAGCTTTACCATCGATCACGTCGTCGTGACGCCTCACGGCATTTTTGTGGTCGAAACACGCGCTAGAACGCTGGCTATCGGTACCGACGGCAATGAGCTCAATACCGTGGCCGTAGAACGAGAACGTTTGCGCTTTCCTCATTGGCAGGAGCGTCGGCCGCTGCATAAAACACGTCAGGGCGTCTGCTGGCTCTCTCACTGGTTAGAGCGACGCTGTGGCGTCCCTGTTCCGGTACGCGGCGTGTTGGTTCTGCCTGGCTGGAAAATAGATAACAGTGATGCGGCTACCGATATTCTGGTGGTGAGCGGCGATACGCTCGCCAGGCAGCTGACTGAGCTAAACACCGGCGCGCTCGACAATGCCATACATGATAAGGTCATCAACGTTTTGCTTGAGCGCGCTAGACTGTTGGAATTAAAGCACCTCAGTCAGCCATCGGTTTAAGTGCGAGACTAATCGCCGCGTAAGCGACCGCCCATCTCCTGAGCTAAGTCCACCGCGTAGTGGTCGGTCATCCCACCGATAAAGTCCAGCATCCGCCGGTAGCTATCATAGAGTGGCCAAGACGGCAGCGGCGTATTTTCACCAATAAGGGCCAGCACACGCTGATGCTTGAACGATGAATGCCCCGTATGGTGGAGCTCGTGAGCCGCCCCAATAAAGGCCTCGAGAAGAATCCCTAGCGTTGTATAAGCGCCAATTTCTAACTTTGCCTTACGCTCGTTTTGGAAAATACGCTCGCGTGCTAGCTGCTTGGCGGCCTGTACACCCCAGCCTAAATCCGGGTGGCACAGCTCTAATAAATCATCGCTAAGCGTACCGTTCAACAGCGCCTGCTCATGCTGCACAAACACCGCCCCCACATCATTGACGGCGCGCTCCATGGCAGCACCACGCAGCAATGCGATACGGCGCCGCTGGGACACGTTGCGGTCTTGCATCTCGGCATACTCGGGTGGGAATTCTCCAGCAATCTGGCGCAGAATCTCGACGACTTCTTCGTAACGCAGAATGCCCATTTCTAAACCATCTTCAAGGTCCAGCAGCGCATAGCAGATATCATCAGCGGCCTCCACGAGCCAAGCCAGCGGATGACGGCACCAACGCTGCTCGCCCTGGGGCAGCAATCCTACTGCTTCAGCGACCTCTTTGAGCAGTGCCTGCTCCGATTGATAAGCGCCGAACTTACCTGCCCGCCCACTATAACGAACAGTCCACGGATACTTGAGCAGGGCACCAAGAGTGGCTGACGTCAGCCGCATACCGCCATTGAACTGGTTGTATTCAATTTGCGTAATAACGCGAAAGCCTTGGGCATTACCTTCGTAAGTCAGCAAATCTTCGCGCTCAGCGTCTGATAGACTCTCAAGCAGACCACTGCTCTGGGCACGCTGAAACCAATCGCGGATGGCATACTCACCGGCATGCCCAAAGGGCGGGTTGCCAATATCGTGGCCAAGGCATGCCGTTTGTACTATTACACCCAGATCTGCAGGCGTAATCCATTCAGGCAACTGATCACGTAGCAGCTCACCGACGATCATTCCCAGCGAGCGACCGACGCAGCCCACTTCTAACGAGTGGGTCAAGCGGGTATGAATATGATCGTTTTCAGTCAGCGGATGGACCTGAGTCTTACGCCCAAGGCGTCTAAAAGAACCAGAGAAAACAATTCGATCGTGATCTTTATGAAAAGGGCTGCGGCCTATTTCTCGAGTGCTTTCTGAGCGTTGGTCGTGAAGCCTACGTGGGGAAAGTAGCTGTTCCCAGCGCATCTGTGTCATAAGCGTTCCTCCTGAAGGAGTGCATTCTGCCATAAAAATAGCTATAGGCAGACGCGCGCCTCAACATTAAGACGGTTTAACTCTAAAAGGTTAAAAGTGAAGCAAAAAAAATCCCCCGGGGCATGTGCCCTGGGGGATTTTTCATATAAGTGCCTGACGATGACCTACTCTCGCATGGGGAGACCCCACACTACCATCGGCGCTAAGCGGTTTCACTTCTGAGTTCGACAAGGGATCAGGTGGTTCACGCGTGCTATGGTCGTCAGGCGTAACTGGCTGTATATCATGCTGTTTGTGACTGCTTCATTTTTTTTCGTGCCGCCTGCCTGTCTCATTTTTATGAGTGAGCTTAGCCACACGCTGCGTATCCGGCTTTTTTGATGCACTTAACATCATTACGTTATCACTGTGAGCCAGACCCCTTGGGTGTTATAGGATCAAGCCTCACGGGCCATTAGTACACGTTAGCTCAACGCCTTGCAGCGCTTCCACACCGTGCCTATCAACCAGCTGGTCTCGCTGGGCCCTTCAGGAGGCTCTAGGCCTCAGGGATGTCTCATCTTGAAGGGGGCTTCCCGCTTAGATGCTTTCAGCGGTTATCCCGTCCGACCATAGCTACCCGGCAATGCCACTGGCGTGACAACCGGAACACCAGAGGGTCGTCCACTCCGGTCCTCTCGTACTAGGAGCAGCCCTTCTCAAACATCCAACGCCCACGGCAGATAGGGACCGAACTGTCTCACGACGTTCTAAACCCAGCTCGCGTACCACTTTAAATGGCGAACAGCCATACCCTTGGGACCGACTTCAGCCCCAGGATGTGATGAGCCGACATCGAGGTGCCAAACACCGCCGTCGATGTGAACTCTTGGGCGGTATCAGCCTGTTATCCCCGGAGTACCTTTTATCCGTTGAGCGATGGCCCTTCCATACAGAACCACCGGATCACTAGAACCTGCTTTCGCACCTGCTCGACGTGTCTGTCTCGCAGTCAAGCACCCTTATGCTCTTGCACTCAATGCACGATGTCCGACCGTGCTGAGGGTACCTTCGTGCTCCTCCGTTACTCTTTAGGAGGAGACCGCCCCAGTCAAACTACCCACCACACACTGTCCTCGATCCGGATAACGGATCTGAGTGAGAACGCCAATGATGCCAGGCTGGTATTTCAAGGTTGGCTCCCTTCGAACTGGCGTCCGAAGTTCAAAGCCTCCCAGCTATCCTACACAGGCAACATCAGCGTCCAGTGTGAAGCTATAGTAAAGGTTCACGGGGTCTTTCCGTCTAGCCGCGGGTACACCGCATCTTCACGGCGATTTCAATTTCACTGAGTCTCGGGTGGAGACAGCGTGGCCATCATTACGCCATTCGTGCAGGTCGGAACTTACCCGACAAGGAATTTCGCTACCTTAGGACCGTTATAGTTACGGCCGCCGTTTACCGGGGCTTCAATCAAGAGCTTCGCCTTGCGGCTAACACCATCATTTAACCTTCCGGCACCGGGCAGGCGTCACACCCTATACGTCCTCTTACGAGTTAGCAGAGTGCTGTGTTTTTAATAAACAGTTGCAGCCACCTGGTATCTTCGACCGGTTCGGGCTAGGAGAGCAAGTCTCTTCACCCTACGCCGGCGTGCCTTCTCCCGAAGTTACGGCACCATTTTGCCTAGTTCCTTCACCCGAGTTCTCTCAAGCGCCTTGGGATTCTCACCCTGACCACCTGTGTCGGTTTGGGGTACGGTCGCACATGATCTGAAGCTTAGAGGCTTTTCCTGGAAGCGTGGCATCAGTGACTTCCTGACCGTGGTCAGTTCATCTCGTGTCTCGGCTTTAAGATCCCGGATTTTCCTAAGATCTCGGCCTACTCACTTTCACCAGGACTACCAACGCCTGGCTCACCTAGCCTTCTTCGTCCCCCCATCGCAACCATGTCCGGTACGGGAATATTAGCCCGTTTTCCATCGACTACGCCTTTCGGCCTCGCCTTAGGGGCCGACTCACTCTGCTCTGATTAGCATCGAACAGAAAACCTTGGTCTTCCGGCGAGGGAGTTTTTCACTCCCTTTATCGTTACTCATGTCAGCATTCGCACTCGTGATACCTCCAGCAGACTTCTCAATCCACCTTCATTGGCTTACACGACGCTCCTCTACCGCTCATTCCGAAGAATGAACCCGTAGCTTCGGTACCTGGTTTAGCCCCGTTACATCTTCCGCGCAGGCCGACTCGACTAGTGAGCTATTACGCTTTCTTTAAAGGATGGCTGCTTCTAAGCCAACCTCCTAGCTGTCTAAGCCTTCCCACATCGTTTCCCACTTAACCAGGATTTCGGGACCTTAGCTGACGGTCTGGGTTGTTTCCCTTTTCACGACGGACGTTAGCACCCGCCGTGTGTCTCCCACGCTGTACTCACCGGTATTCGGAGTTTGCCTCGGGTTGGTAAGTCGGGATGACCCCCTAGCCGAAACAGTGCTCTACCCCCGGCGGTAATACGTGAGGCGCTACCTAAATAGCTTTCGAGGAGAACCAGCTATCTCCGAGCTTGATTAGCCTTTCACTCCGATCCACAAGTCATCCAAATCTTTTTCAACAGATCCTGGTTCGGGCCTCCAGTTGATGTTACTCAACCTTCACCCTGCTCATGGATAGATCGCTCGGTTTCGGGTCTATATCCAGCGAC
This sequence comes from Vreelandella profundi, assembly GCF_019722725.1. Taxonomy (NCBI): domain Bacteria; kingdom Pseudomonadati; phylum Pseudomonadota; class Gammaproteobacteria; order Oceanospirillales; family Halomonadaceae; genus Vreelandella; species Vreelandella profundi. Next base: position 308,917 of record NZ_CP077941.1, on the reverse strand, counting down.
TGTGTCGCCCAGTTAAGACTCGGTTTCCCTACGGCTCCCCTATACGGTTAACCTCGCCACTGAATATAAGTCGCTGACCCATTATACAAAAGGTACGCAGTCACAGAACAAGTCTGCTCCTACTGCTTGTACGCACACGGTTTCAGGATCTATTTCACTCCCCTATCCGGGGTTCTTTTCGCCTTTCCCTCACGGTACTGGTTCACTATCGGTCAGTCAGGAGTATTTAGCCTTGGAGGATGGTCCCCCCGTCTTCAGTCAAGGTTTCTCGTGCCCCGACCTACTCGATTTCACATGATCAGATTTTCGACTACAGGGCTATCACCTGCTACGGCCAGACTTCCCAATCTGTTCGTCTAATCAGTCACATGCTTAAGGGCTGGTCCCCGTTCGCTCGCCGCTACTAGGGGAATCTCGGTTGATTTCTTTTCCTCAGGGTACTTAGATGTTTCAGTTCCCCTGGTTCGCCTCTTACACCTATGTATTCAGTGTAAGATACTGACCTTATGGTCAGTGGGTTTCCCCATTCAGAAATGTCCGGGTCACAGGTTGTTGCCACCTCACCGAACCTTATCGCAGGCTACCACGTCTTTCATCGCCTCTGACTGCCTAGGCATCCACCGTGTGCGCTTCATTGCTTGACCCTATAACCCGAAGGAGTCTGGTATCTCGCAATGATAACGTTCATTTGCCGGATACGTATAAAACGTATCACAATTTAAGAACTCACCTTGCGGTGTGTTCTTGTCAGCATGATATACATTGTTAAAGAGCGACTGCTATAAGCAGTGATAAGTGTTCTTTCACATTAAAAGAAGAAGAAAAGAAGAGACCTTTAAAACGTCAAAGGCTATTTTTTCTTTTTAATGTAAAAAAGACAGAGACACTTATCACTGCGTATCAACAGCATTTTGATCAGGTAATTCATTGTGGACGCTTACTGACTGTGACGCATCGTTTAAGGAGGTGATCCAGCCGCAGGTTCCCCTACGGCTACCTTGTTACGACTTCACCCCAGTCATGAACCACACCGTGGTGATCGCCCTCTTGCGTTAGGCTAACCACTTCTGGTGCAGTCCACTCCCATGGTGTGACGGGCGGTGTGTACAAGGCCCGGGAACGTATTCACCGTGACATTCTGATTCACGATTACTAGCGATTCCGACTTCACGGAGTCGAGTTGCAGACTCCGATCCGGACTGAGACCGGCTTTAAGGGATTCGCTGACTCTCGCGAGCTCGCAGCCCTTTGTACCGGCCATTGTAGCACGTGTGTAGCCCTACCCGTAAGGGCCATGATGACTTGACGTCGTCCCCACCTTCCTCCGGTTTGTCACCGGCAGTCTCCTTAGAGTTCCCGACATTACTCGCTGGCAAATAAGGACAAGGGTTGCGCTCGTTACGGGACTTAACCCAACATTTCACAACACGAGCTGACGACAGCCATGCAGCACCTGTCTTATAGTTCCCGAAGGCACAATCGCATCTCTGCAATCTTCTATAGATGTCAAGGGTAGGTAAGGTTCTTCGCGTTGCATCGAATTAAACCACATGCTCCACCGCTTGTGCGGGCCCCCGTCAATTCATTTGAGTTTTAACCTTGCGGCCGTACTCCCCAGGCGGTCGACTTATCGCGTTAACTTCGCCACAAAGTGCTCTAGGCACCCAACGGCTGGTCGACATCGTTTACGGCGTGGACTACCAGGGTATCTAATCCTGTTTGCTACCCACGCTTTCGCACCTCAGTGTCAGTATCAGTCCAGAAGGCCGCCTTCGCCACTGGTATTCCTCCCGATCTCTACGCATTTCACCGCTACACCGGGAATTCTACCTTCCTCTCCTGTACTCTAGCCTCACAGTTCCGGATGCCGTTCCCAGGTTGAGCCCGGGGCTTTCACAACCGGCTTATAAAGCCACCTACGCGCGCTTTACGCCCAGTAATTCCGATTAACGCTTGCACCCTCCGTATTACCGCGGCTGCTGGCACGGAGTTAGCCGGTGCTTCTTCTGCGAGTGATGTCTTTCCTAATGGGTATTAACCACTAGGCGTTCTTCCTCGCTGAAAGTGCTTTACAACCCTAAGGCCTTCTTCACACACGCGGCATGGCTGGATCAGGGTTGCCCCCATTGTCCAATATTCCCCACTGCTGCCTCCCGTAGGAGTTCGGGCCGTGTCTCAGTCCCGATGTGGCTGATCATCCTCTCAGACCAGCTACGGATCGTTGCCTTGGTAGGCCTTTACCCTACCAACTAGCTAATCCGACATAGGCTCATCCAATAGCGGGAGCCAAAGCCCCCTTTCTCCCGTAGGACGTATGCGGTATTAGCCTGGGTTTCCCCAGGTTATCCCCCACTATCGGGCAGATTCCTATGCATTACTCACCCGTCCGCCGCTCGTCACCCAAGAAGCAAGCTTCTCTGTGCTACCGCTCGACTTGCATGTGTTAGGCCTGCCGCCAGCGTTCAATCTGAGCCATGATCAAACTCTTCAGTTTACAATCATTGTGATCCTTACTTGTCATCCGAGGACAACAAAAGCGGAATCAAACTTGGCTCAAGGTTCAAACGAATTCATTCAAAACGGATTAAAAAGGCAATGCCTTTAAAATCTTATTGCTTGAGTCGCTTGCCTTGATATTGGGTGATTTGCCACCAACATCAGCAAGCGCCCACATGAATTACCTGATCAAATTGTTAAAGAGCGTTTCGCTGTGGCTATCGTGTTGTGATAGCGGGCCAACCGTTGAACTGTTTGGCCTCAGCGAGGAAGGCGTATTCTACGCACTTCCGAGCGTTTGTCAATCTGCAATTTTCGCGGCCAATTTGACGACCCAACAAAAACGCTAACCTACTGACAAACCGAAGTTTTTCAACTTCATTCACCGCTGGTAACGCTTGGCGTCCCCGGCAGCGGATGCGTACTTTACGGACTCGCTGCCGCCTTGGCAAGGCTTATGGTGAAAATAAGCGCAAAAAGTTCACACAAGCGTCACACGGGCGTAACGCTTCTTGCCCGCCTGGATCACATAGCTGCTTCCCGTGGCCAGCATTGCGTCTTTAGCAACGACGCTGCCATCGACTTTAACGCGCCCATTACCCAGCATATCTTTAGCCTGAGCACTGTTGTTCGCCAACCCTGCTCTGTTCAGGATCGCGCCAATAGGCGCCTGCTCACTTCCTTCAAAATCCACCGTCACTTCTGGCAGATCGTCTGGCAGCTCACCATCCGCCAACTGATTACCCGCTGACTTGTGAGCATTGGCCGCGGCCTCTTCACCGTGATAGCGGGCAATTAACTCGCGCGCCAGCTCCATTTTTACATCACGGGGATTGGCGCCCTGCTCAACGGCGTCTTTCAGCGCCTGAATTTCTTGGTTAGATTTTAACGACAGAAGCTCAAAGTAACGCCAGATCAAACTATCTGGCATGGAAACCAGCTTATTGAACATGGAGCCAGGCGCTTCATCGACACCAATGTAGTTGCCTAGCGACTTCGACATCTTCTGCACGCCGTCTAAGCCCTCAAGCAGTGGCATGGTGATGACCACCTGAGGCTCCTGGCCGAAGTGCTTTTGAATCTCACGGCCCATCAGCAGGTTAAACTTCTGATCGGTACCGCCAAGTTCAATATCGGCCTCAAGCGCCACTGAGTCATAGCCCTGTACCAATGGGTAAAGGAACTCGTGAATAGCAATCGGCTGATTGGAATTGTAGCGCTTCTCAAAGTCATCACGCTCAAGCATGCGCGCAACGGTACTTTGAGCGGCAAGCTCAATCATTTTGGCGGCGGTCAGCTCGCCAAACCACTCGGCGTTAAAGCGCACTTCCGTTTTTTCGGGATCAAGGATTTTAAACACCTGCGCTTTATACGTTTCAGCGTTGGCTTTAACGTCCTCTTCGGTAAGCGGCTTACGGGTAACGTTTTTCCCGCTGGGATCACCGATACGTCCCGTGAAGTCACCAATCAGAAAGATGACCGTATGCCCTAAGTCCTGGAACTGGCGCATTTTGGTCAGCAAAACGCTGTGCCCCAAGTGCAGGTCAGGGGCCGTGGGATCAAAACCAGCTTTAATACGCAGCTTGCGCCCAGAGGACAGCTTCTTTTTCAACTCGTCCTCTACCAGGATTTCTTGCGTACCGCGCGACAGCAGCGCTAAAGCCTGATCCACCTCACTCATTGCCTCTCTCCACTATAAAAAAACCGCCCTTGCCGGGCTCAGGTGATAAATAGCCGGCGATGTTACCATACTCGCTCGTCTTGTTTGAGCCTTGGCTGAGACTCCGCCCTGCTTTGCACGAGTTAGCTTATGAAAACGCCTACTGCTTCGACGCCGCTTTATTATATTGGCCTGATGTCCGGCACCAGCCTGGACGGAATTGATGCCGCGCTGATCGCTATCGAAGACGACTCACCGCCACGCCTAATGGCAACGCATGCCGAACCCATGCCTGACGCGCTGCATCATCTGCTGCTCACGCTTTGTCATGCCAAGCAGGTCAGCTTTGCACAGCTAGCAGCCGCGGAGCATGCTTTCTGCCAGTCACAGGCCCAAGCCGTTCAACATTTACTGGCGCCACTCTCAATAAGCCGCGCGCAGGTCAGTGCTATTGGCAGCCACGGCCAAACCATTGAGCACGCCCCCCTAGGCCACAACGGCGGCCCGGCGTACACCCTTCAGCTGGATAATCCGAGTCTCTTGGCAGAACTGACCGGCTGCACCGTTGTTGCTGACTTTCGGCGCCGCGACTTAGCCGCCGGCGGCCAGGCTGCACCGCTAGCCCCCGCCTTCCATCAGGCTCTGTTTGGTAGGACCAACGCGCATCAGCTGGTGCTAAACCTAGGCGGCTTTGCCAATCTAACGTGGCTATCCCGTCAGCCGACAGACCCGGTGATTGGCTTTGATACCGGCCCCGCCAACGCATTGCTGGATGGCTGGTTTGCGCGGCATCAGGGCGGGCGCTTTGATCAGGACGGCGCCTGGGCCGCAAGCGGAAAAATAGATAACGCGCTGTTGGCTCGACTGCTATCGGAACCTTTTTTCCAGCAGCCGCCGCCGCGCAGCACCGGGCGCGAGCTATTTCACATGGCGTGGTTAGAAAAACACCTAAGTGGCCAGGAGGCCGCCGCCGATGTACAGGCGACGCTGGCCGAGCTCACTGCGGTTAGCGTAGTTCAGGGCATTAGCCACTTACAGATCAATGATGGCCCCCTCACGCTTATCACCGCTGGCGGCGGCGCCCATAACGCCTACTTAATGCAGCGCCTTGCCTA